>JBEKXE010000213.1:0-6438 GCA_049512335.1 Candidatus Lustribacter sp. | reverse complement strand
TCGCGCTCGGACAGCAAACCGACAGCGGTTTCCTGCGGAAGATTCCGGGCATCGAATGCGCGCCGGACGGCACGGTTGCCGTCGGGCCGAACATGATGACCGGTCACGCCGGAATCTTCGCCGGCGGAGACATGGTGCCGAGCGATCGCACGATCACCTCGGCCGTCGGCCACGGCAAGAAAGCGGCCCGCGCGATCGACGCGTGGCTGCGCGGACGAACGGACGAGGTCGCGCCGAAGCATCCGGTCGTGTCGTTCGAGATGCTCCACCTGCCCGTCTACAGCGACGCCGAGCGCCGCGAACAGCCGCGACTGGCGGCCGCTGAGCGCGCCGGCGGGTTCGCGGAGGTCGTCGCCGGGCTGACCGAAGCCCAGGCCACGTACGAGGCGCAGCGCTGCCTCTCGTGCGGCAACTGCTTCGAGTGCGACCAATGTTTTGCGGGGTGTCCGGAAAAGGCGATCGAGAAGCTCGGACCGGGCCGGCGGTATCGCTATCAGTACGAACGCTGCACGGGTTGCGCGATCTGCTTCGAAGGCTGTCCGGTGCACGCGATCGAGATGATCCCCGAACCAGCGGCGGCGGGCTGACCGTGCCCAAAGACACCATGGACGGCAACACCGCCGTCGCCCACGTGGCGTACCGGACGAACGAGGTGTGTGCGATCTACCCGATCACGCCGTCTTCGACGATGGCCGAGCTGTGCGACGAATGGTCGGCGCAGAAGCGGACCAACATCTGGGGTAACGTCCCGGTGATCCAAGAGATGCAGAGCGAAGGCGGCGCGGCCGGTGCCGTGCACGGTGCGCTGCAGTCGGGTGCGCTGACGACGACGTTCACGTCGTCGCAAGGCCTCATGCTGATGATCCCCAACATGTTCAAGATCGCCGGCGAGCTCACGTCGACGGTCTTTCACGTGGCGGCGCGCGCGGTCGCGACCCAGGCGCTCTCGATCTTCGGCGATCATTCGGACGTCATGGCGACGCGCACGACCGGCTTCGCCCTGCTCTCCTCCGGTTCGGTGCAGGAGGCGCACGATACCGCGCTGATCGCCCAGGCCGCGACCTTGGAAGCGCGGGTGCCGTTCCTGCACTTCTTCGACGGTTTCCGGACCTCACACGAACTCAATACGCTGAACGTGCTCACCGACGAACAAATCCGCGCCATGATTCGGGCCGACCTCGTTCGCGCGCACCGGGCGCGCGCGCTGACGCCCGAACATCCGGTCGTGCGCGGGACGGCGCACAATCCGGATACGTTCTTTCAGGCACGCGAAACGGCCAACCCGTACTATGCGCGCGTGCCGGCGATCGTCCAAGCCGCGATGGATTGTTTCGCGGAGCTGGCCGGTCGCGCGTACCGGTTGTTCGAATACGCCGGCGCTCCGGACGCCGAACGCGTGGTCGTGCTGATGGGTTCGTCGGCGGAGACGGCGCGGGCCACCGCGACGTTTTTGCAGCGCGGCGGCGAACGGGTCGGCGTGCTGCAGGTGCGCCTCTACCGGCCGTTCTCGGCCGAGCATTTCCTCGCGGCGCTGCCGCCAACGTGCCGCCACGTTGCGGTCATCGAGGAGACGAAGGAGCCCGGCGCTCCGGGCGAGCCGCTCTATCTCGACGTCGTGACGACCCTCGCGCAAGCCATGGCTGCCGGAACCCGCACCGTGATGCCGCGCGTGATCGGCGGCCGTTACGGCTTGGGTTCGAAGAACTTCACCCCCGCGCAGGTCAAAGCGGTCTTCGACGAGCTGAAGCAGCCCGTTGCGAAAAACGGCTTCAGCGTCGGCATCGACGATGACGTCTCGCACCTCAGCCTCGCGTTCGACGCGCACTTCGAGATCGAGCCGGAGGACGCCGTGCGCGCCGTATTCTACGGCTTGGGTTCGGACGGCACGGTCGGGGCGAACAAGAACAGCGTGAAGATCATCGCCGACGACCCGGCGATGTACGCGCAGGGCTATTTCGTCTACGATTCGCACAAGTCGGGCGCGCAAACGATCTCACATCTGCGGTTCGGGAAACAACCGATCCGCGCGCCGTATCTGATCGAATCGGCCGCGTTCGTCGCTTGCCATCAAGCAAACTTTCTCGAACGGCTCGACGTGTTGCGCGTGGCCGCCGCGGGCGCGACGTTTTTGTTGAACACCCCGTATGGGCCCGAGGCGATTTGGGACCGTCTCCCGCGCTCGGTGCAACTGCAGATCATCGAAAAGCGGCTGCGCATGTTCGTGATCGACGCGTCCAAGGTGGCGCGCGACGCGGGCCTCGGCACGCGGATCAACACCGTGCTGCAAACCTGCTTCTTCGCCATCTCGGGCGTCTTGCCGCGCGACGAGGCGATCCGGCGCATCAAGCAGTCGATCGAGCAGAGCTACGGCGACAAGGGCGCCGAGGTCGTGCGCATGAATTTCGCCGCCGTCGACCGTGCCTTGGCCAACCTCTTCGAGGTCGCGATTCCGGCCACGGCAACCGGCGGGCTCGAACGCCGCCCGATCGTCCCGGCGACGGCGCCGGCGTTCGTGCGCGAGGTGACCGCGTTGATGATGGCCGGCCGGGGCGATGAGATTCGCGTCGGCCAGATGCCGGTCGACGGTACGTTCCCCTCCGGCAGCGCGGCGTTCGAGAAGCGCAACATCTCCGATACGGTGGCCGTGTGGGATCCGGACCTGTGCATTCAATGCGGACAATGCGGTTTCGCCTGTCCGCACAGCGTCATTCGGGCGAAATACTATAACGAGGACGCGCTCGAACACGCGCCGGCCGGCTTCAAGTCGGCGCCGGTCAATGCGCGCGGGAACCCGGAGGTCCGGTTTTCGTTGGAAATCTACGCGGAAGACTGCACCGGTTGCGGCATTTGTGTCGAAGTATGCCCCGCGCTCCATCCCACCAAGCCGGACACGAAAGCGATCAACTTGGCCGCCAAGGCGCCGTTGCTCGAAACCAGCCGGAGCTCGATCGCCTTCTTTGAATCGCTGCCCGTCAACGAGCGGGCGCACGTGGATTTCGCCGACGTACGCGGCGTACAGTTCCTCGAGCCGCTGTTCGAGTTTTCCGGCGCATGCGCGGGGTGCGGCGAAACGCCGTATCTCAAGCTGCTCTCGCAACTGTTCGGCGACCGTCTGCAGATCGCGAACGCGACCGGCTGCTCGTCGATCTACGGCGGCAACCTGCCGGTCACGCCGTGGACCAAGGACGCAGCCGGCCGCGGTCCGGCCTGGTCGAATTCGCTCTTCGAGGACAACGCGGAGTTCGGGCTCGGCTTCCGTCTCGCCGCCGACAAACAGCTGGAGTCGGCCACGACGCTCTTGCGCCGGCTTGCGCCCCGGTTGGGCGAAGCTGTGGTGCGGGCGATTCTCGACGCGCCGCAGGTGCGCGAGTCGGAAATCCGCGCTCAGCGCGCTCGCGTCGATGCGTTGACGCTCCAACTCGCGCGCCTCGACGATGAGACGGCTCGCGACTTGCTGTCCGTGGTCGACCATTTGGTCCGGCGCAGCATCTGGATCGTCGGCGGCGACGGTTGGGCCTACGACATCGGTTACGGCGGGCTCGACCACATCTTGGCGAGCACCAAGGACGTGAACGTTCTGGTGCTCGACACCGAGGTCTACTCGAATACCGGCGGGCAATCGTCGAAGGCGACCCCGCTCGGCGCGGTGGCCAAGTTCGCCGCCGCCGGCAAGCGCAACGCGCGCAAGGATCTCGCATTGCAGACGATTGCCTACGGCAACGTCTACGTCGCCCAGGTGGCGATGGGCGCGAACCCGCAACAGACGCTGCTCGCGTTTCGCGAGGCCGAGGCCTACCCCGGCCCGTCGCTGATCCTCGCCTACAGCCACTGTATCGCGCACGGGTTCGATCTGCGCTACGGGATGCAGCAGCAAGATTTGGCGACGGCGAGCGGCTACTGGCCGCTGTTCCGCTTCAACCCGATGATGCGCACGATCGGTGAGCGGCCGTTTCGCCTCGACTCGCCGCGCCCGGCGATCCCCTTCAAAGACTACGCCTACAACGAGCTACGCTATCGCACGCTGGCCGACACCGATCCGGACACCGCCGCCGTGCTGCTGGCGCAAGCGCAACAGGTCGTCGACGAAAAATACCGGCAGTACGAAGAGATGGCCAGCCGTGCCGGCGAGTCGTTCCACCCGCCGGCCCACAAAGCACCATGATCCGCCTCGACGACATCATCGCCCGCGCACGGCAGCAGCCGCCGGTACGGCTCGCCATCGTGAACGCGACCGACGTCATGGATCTCATGGCCGTGCAAGAAGCCGCCGGACTCGTGCATGCCGTGCTGCTCGGGCCGAAGGCGACGATCGAGGCGGTCGCCCGGGGCGCGCGCATCTCGCTCGAGGACTGCACGCTCATCGATGCGGCGGATGCCGGCGCGGCGGCCCGTGCCGCCGTCGAGTTGGTTCGCCGCGGCGAAGCCGACGTGCTGATGAAAGGCTCCCTGCACACCGACGATTTCATGCGCGCCATCCTGGCCGAACCGGCATTGCGTACGCCGGTCCGGATGAGCCAAGTCGTGGTCATCGAAACGCCTGCGCTGCCGCGGTTGATCTTCGTCAGTGACGGCGCGGTCAATATCGCACCCACGCTCGAAGAGAAGCGCGACATCACGCAGAACGCGATCGACGTCGCACGCGCGTGCGGGATCGAGTCGCCGAAGGTCGCGATTTTGGCTGCCGTCGAGACCGTCTCGAGCCGGTTGCCGACGACGGTCGACGCCGCGGCCCTCGCGAAGATGGCGGACCGCAAGCAGATCGTCGGCGGGATCGTCGATGGACCGCTGGCCCTCGACGACGCGATTTCGCCCCAGGCCGCGCTACTCAAGGGTATCGTTTCGCCCGTTGCCGGTTTCGCCGACGTCTTGATCGCGCCCGACCTGGACGCCGCGAACCTGCTGTTCAAGGAAGTCGAGTACTTCGCTGCGGGACGGTGCGCGGCGGTCGTCGCGGGGGCGCGTGTCCCGATCATCTTGACGAGTCGTGCGGACGATGCCCCGACCAGGTTGGCGTCGATTGCGTTAGCCGTATTGGTGAAGACTACCGGACCGCGGTCTCAGACACAGAGCCGGGAACCGTCCGATATGGTACACTAGGCTTCGCCCGCAATCCGTATCAGGGCAATCAACACCGCTGATTCCAAAGGCTGCACGCCACTCCGATGGACAACTTATTCTCGCGAATCCTCGTCGGGATCGATGATTCCGAGCCGGCAAGCTTCGCTGTTACCTATGCCGCGCGGCTAGCGCGCGACCACGGCGGCGGCCTGGTGTTGGCCTCCGTGGTCAACTGGCTTCCGTTGGTCGCGCAAGCCGCGTCGTCGGGGGCGTACATCGACGTCTCGGCGATCATCGACGCATTGCGCGAGGAAGCCCAGGCGGTGCTCGACCGCGGCAGCGAGATCGCGCGGCGTTTCGGGGTTGCCGCCGAACGGCGCATGCCCGAGGGCGATCCGAGGGACATGCTCGTCGCGCTGGCCCGCGAGGAAAACGCCGGCGTGATCGTCACCGGTACCCACGGACGCCGCGGTGCCGGCCGCATGTTCCTGGGGAGCACCGCCGAGATGGTGTTGCGGAGCAGCACGATCCCGGTTATCACGGTCCGCAACGCGGTGGCGCCTGAACGCGAAGCGCAACGCTGCATCTCGCGCATTCTGATCGGCGTCGATAATTCGGAGCCGTCGGATGCGGCGCTCGATACCGTGTTGGCGCTGCCGCCCGAAGACTGCCGTGAGGTTTTGATCTACGGTGCCGTCGACGTCTACACGCCGGTCGGAGTGGCTCGGACGGCGGCGATCGAAGAACAGCACTTTGCTGAGACCGAGGCGATCGTCGAGCGGGCCGTCAAGGCAGCTCACGAGCGAAACGTGCATGCACGGGGCTTCACGCTCGAAGGCCGACCCGAAGACGTCATCGTCGGAGCCGCTGCAGCCGCCGGCGTCGATCTGATCGTTGTCGGCAGCCACGGCCGGCGTGGCCTGCGGCGGTTTTTCCTCGGCAGCGTGGCCGAGCACGTCGTGCGTTCCGCCGCCGCGCCGACCTTGGTCGTGCGCACCGCCCGGCCGCAGTAACGTAACAGTCCCACAAGCTAAGCGAGCCTCCGTTCGCTCCGACCCAAGGCTCCGCGCACGCCGTTTGCGTAAAGTTTTTGTATGCAATCGTCGAAGAGGCAAGTAAGCGCTCAAAGTCCGTGCGTGGTTCGATGGGGGCCCTCCAGTGAAGACCGTCTGTGGATGCTTCCTTGCCGCGGTGATGTTCTTTTCGGCGGGTCGCTCCGGTGCCGCCGCCTCGAGTAACGTGACCGAGCTGCTGGGCGTGGCGCAGAATCTGGCCCAGCAACAGCGCGCCGACGGCGCGATTCTCTACACCAGCACGCGCGTCGACCCGTACTTTGCGAACATCGCCGCGATCGGAGCGCTTCGCGGCGGCCTCGATCAG
>JBEKXE010000212.1:0-6490 GCA_049512335.1 Candidatus Lustribacter sp. | reverse complement strand
GCGGACGGCGAGATCCCAGCGCGGCAGAAACGCCTCAACGCCATGCCGCTCGTTGCCGATCGCGAGGATCGCATCGGCCGGGAGAGCGGTAGTTGCCAAGGGCTCCCCGTCGAGCATGGCGGCCACGATCGGCCGCCGGGTGGCAGCGGCTGCCTCCAATAGCTCCGCCGCCTCGACCAGAGCTACCGGCAAACGAAAGAGCGAGCCCATGGCGCCCCGCACTACCTTGGGTGAGAACGGGTCGACGCTGCCGCGGCCGAACAGCACGCCGGCCGCCCCGAAGGCCTCCGCCGACCGCAGCAGCGTTCCGGCGTTGCCGGGGTCGCCGACGCCGGCCAAGAGCAATACGGGCCCCGGGCGGGCCAGGATCGCCGCCGGATCGCTCGCCGGCGTGCGGGCGACGGCCAGCAGCCCGGGCGGCGTCTCGAGGTCGGAGAGGCGCGCCAGGGTCCGCTCCGGGATCTCGAAGACCGCGGTGCCGGCGGTTTCCAGCTCCGTCACGAGGTCCCGGTAGGCCGTCAGGGCCGCCGGGGTGACGTAGAGCTCCTCGATCGTGAGGCCGCTGCTGCGGGCCTCGGCGAGCAAGGTCGGCCCCTCGAACGCGAACCGGCCCTGCTCGCGGCGGGCTCGCGGGGCGCGCAGTTCGCGGACGCGCTCGAGGCGCGGGTTGTGCGGGCTGAGCGCGGTGGGCACGGGGGCGACCTTCACGGCGGAGTCGCCGCCGCCTTGCCGAAACGTCCGGGCCGGATGAAACGGGCACGGATCGTGGAGGTCGCGGCGCTGGCGGTGATCGCGCTCCTGGTCGGCGTGGGCGGCCCGGCCGTTCTGGCAACCCTCGGGCAGCACAAGCCCTGGGGCTGGCTGATCGCGGCCGGACTGGTGTACCTGGCCGTCGGCGGCGTGCGGTCGGCCTACGACCCGGAGAGCCCGCAGGCGCGCGTCGAGGTGACCAAGGCCGGCACGTACCTGTGCGCCGCGCTGTTGGCGCTGTGGGCCGTCCTGATGCCGGCGCGCTGGGTGTACGGTTCGTGCATCGTGGCGACCGAAATCGCGCTCGTCTTCGACTTGATCACGCTCGTGGCGCCGCGGCGCGCCGCCGGAGGGAATTAATTGCGGATCTTCATTACCGGCGGCAGCGGCTACATCGGCCGCGCGGTCGTCGCCGAACTGCTCCGGCGCGGACATCATGTGTCGGCGCTGGTGCGCAGCGATGCCGCCTCCGCGAAGGTCCGCGGTCTCGGCGCGCACGCGGTGCACGGTTCGCTCGACTCGCTCGACGTGATCGAGTTGGCGGCGCGCGAACACGACGCCACGATCCACTGCGCGGCGCCGACACCGCCCGACGGCGTGGCGCGCGAAGCGAAGCTGCTCGACGTGCTGCTGCGCGTCGCGCCCAACGATCACGCGCTCGTCTACACCAGCGGTGCGTGGGTCTACGGCGATCGCGGCGACGCCGTGGTCGACGAGGACGCGCCGCTCGCGCCGATCTCGCTCGTCGCGTGGCGCCCGGCGCACGAAGAACGCGTGCTCGCCGCGCGTTCGCGCGGGATTCGCGGCATCGTGATCCGTCCGACGGTGGTGTACGGCGATAACGGCGGTATCGTCGGCCAGATGGTCGCGAGCGCGAATCCGGGGCCTCTGCGCATCGTCGGCAGCGGCACGAACCGCTGGTCGACCGTGCGCGTCGACGCGCTGGCCGAGCTCTACGCTGCGGCCGTCGAGCAGCCGGCGGCGCACGGCATTTACAACGCGATCAACGGTGCGCCCGTGCCGTACGTCGAGATCGCGCGCGCGGCGTCGCGTGCGGCCGGCGCCGACGGAACGGTCGAACACCTCACCTTCGAGAACGCGCGCGCCGCCATGGGGCCGTTCGCGGAAGCGCTCGCGCTCGATCTGCAGGTCAGCGCGGAGAAAGCCAAGCGCGAGCTGGGTTGGAGCCCGCACCGCCCGACCGTGCTCGAGGAACTGGCCAACACGGTCGTCCCTTAGTGGATTCGCTTCAAGCGAATCCATCGCGTTCGGGTCCTCACCGTTATCGCAGCGGAGTGGTTCCCGGGACCCGAGCCGCGTCATGAAGGTCGTTGCGTCGCGCCGCATCTACGAAGGGCGCGTCATCAACCTGCGCGTCGACACGGTCGAGACGCACCGCGGCACGCACGATCTCGAGATCGTCGAGCACAGCGGGGCGGTCGTCGTTATCGCGCAGCCGGCGCCGGACGAGATCGTGCTGGTGCGCCAGCACCGGCACGCCATCGGAGCGGACACGTGGGAAGTTTGCGCCGGCGGGGTCGATCCGGGCGAAACGCCGGAAGCGGCCGCGATCCGCGAGCTGCGCGAGGAAACCGGTTTGCGCGCGCGCTCGGTGCGGCGGCTGTGGTCGGCGTATTCGGCGCCCGGATTTTGCAACGAGCTGCTGCACTTCTTTCACACCGATAGCTACGACGTCGGCGAGCCCGAACCGGAAGGTGACGAAGAGATCGAGATCGCGACGTTTCCGCTCGAGCGCGTGCGCGAGATGATCGAGCGCGACGAACTGCGCGACGCCAAGACGCAGGTCGCCGTGCTGTGGGCACTACGCCAGCATACGACCGGCTAGAAGCGTACCTGCGCGCGCGCGACGCCGCCGAACCCGGCGTCGCGGAGGAGATGCGTTCGCAGATCGTTCGCGGCACGCCGGGCGGCGGCGCCGTCGTGCTGCTGCACGGGCTCACCGCGAGCCCGCCGGCGTGGCGCGCCGTCACCGAGGCGCTGGTCGCGCGCGGCCGCACGGTCGTCGTGCCGCGCTTGCTGCTGCACGGTCAGGCCGACCGGATGACGACCGCGTTGCGCGGGCTGCGCGCGCAGGCGCTGATCGACGACGTCGCCGCGATCGTGCGCGCGACCGCCGAACTCGGCGAGCCGTTGACGATCGCCGGCCATTCGCTCGGCGCGACGCTCGCCCTCGACGCCGCGACGACCGGACCGGCGCAAGCGCGCGTCGTCGCGGTCGCTCCGTTCTTGGGCCTGCCGGGCGTGCCGCACGAATTCCACCCGCTGCTGTTCCGTCTGCTCGCGCGCGTCCCGGACGCGTTCCTCTGGTGGAATCCGCTGTTGCGGGAGCGGCTCGAGCCGGCGCACGGGTACCCGCGCTATCCGCTGGCTGCGCTCGAGGCCGGGCTGCGCATCGCGGACCGCGCGCGCGCCGGCGGCCCGCCGGCGGTGCGCGCGATCGACTTCGTGATCAACGCGGCCGAGACGTCGGTCAGCAACCGCACGGCGCAGCGCTTGGCCGGCGCGTGGCGCCGCGCCGGCGCGTCGGTCGCCGTGCACCGCTTGCGCGGCTTGACCTGGTCGCACGACATCATCGAGCCGGTCCGCCGGCCGTCACAGCGGGCCTTCGCGACGCTCCTGGAGATCCTCGAGAGCGATCACGCTCCGGCCGACCGCGAGCACCGCGTCGGCGGGGCGTGAGCGACCGTTCTCTTTGCACGAGGCGGACGGTTGGAGTATGACTGAAGGGTAATGGTTCGCTCGAAGCTCGTTTGGTTTGCTGCTGCGGCGCTCGTCCTCGCGTGCGTGGGAGCCGTCGTCGCGCGCCTGCTGCTGCCGTCCGGGCCGCTCGCGCCGGACTTCACCTTGACCGACCAAAACGGGCAACCGTACACGCTCTCGGCGCACCGCGGGCACGCGATCGCGTTGTTCTTCGGGTACGCGCACTGCCCGGACGTGTGCCCGACGACGTTGGCAGCGCTGGCGCGCGCGAAGCGCAAACTCGGCGCGTCCGCCGCCGGTTTCGACGTCGTGCTGGTGACCGTCGATCCGGCCCGCGACACGCCGGGCGTGCTCAAGCGCTACGTGCATCTCTTCGACCCGGCGTTCACCGGGCTGACCGGAACGGAGAAACAGCTCGAACCGGTCTACGACGCGTATCACGTCTATCACGAGATCGCTTCGGGCAAGGGCAGCGCCAACGGCTACGTCGTCGCGCACAGCTCGGCGGTGCAGTTCATCGCGCCGGACGGCCGCCTGCGCGGCACCGGCGACTGGAGCGATTCGCCCGACGAGCTCGCCGCGCTGATGCAGCAGGCGCAATCGTGATCGCCGCGCTGGCGCTCGGCACCGCGATCCTCGTCAGCGACGCATGGTCGCGACCGGCGATCGGGACCGGCGTCGTGTACGCCCGCATCGCGAACACCACCGGCACGCCGGACCGGCTCGATGCCGCGCGCACGCCGGTCGCGCGCGTGGTGGAGATCCATCGCTCGACCGCCGGCAGCGCGGCGATGAACGGGATGGTGATGACCGGCGTGATGTCGATGCAGCGCGTGCCCGCGCTGACGATTCCCGCGCACGGCAGCGTGACGCTGGCGCCGGGCGGGTATCATCTCATGGCGATCGGCTTACGCCACGATCTGCATCCCGGCGAGCGCTTTCCGTTGCGTTTGCATTTCGCAACGCACGGCTGGGCGACGGTGACGGTTCGGGTGCGGCCGATATAAAGAAAAGACCGCCCACGCCGGGCGGTCCTGCTGCGCGGCCAACGCCGCGCGGCGTTAGGCGGCGGTGGTGGTGGCGTTCTTGGCGGTCGTGAGGAGCTGCGCGAAGGCGGCTTGGTCGTGGACGGCCAGCTCGGCCAGGGTCTTGCGGTTCACGACGACGCCGCTCTTCTTGAGGCCGGCGATCAGGCGCGAGTAGGTCAGGCCCTCGCGGCGCGCGGCCGCGTTGATGCGAGCGATCCAGAGGGAGCGGAAGTCGCGCTTGCGCACGCGGCGGTCGCGATACGAGTACGCCAGCGAATGGAGCAGCGCTTCGTTTGCAACGCGGTAGTTGCGGCGCCGAGCCGCGCGGAAGCCCTTGACGAGCTTCATCACTTTGCGGCGGTGCTTGAGGCCGTGGACGCCGCGTTTGATTCTTGCCATCGATCGTTACTCCAAAATTAAAGCAGGTAGGGGATCTGCGGCGCAAAGCGCTTCAGATCGCCGGCGAAAACGGGCTGGTCCTTGCGGAAGTTCCGCTTGCGCTTGCGCGACTTCTTGCTGAGAATGTGGCCGCAGCCGCTGAATTGATGACGGTGCGTGACGACGCCGTTGGCCGACACTTTCACACGTTTCGCGGTCCCGCGGTGGGTCTTGATCTTAGGCATGAGCTCCCTCGACTGGTAGTGTTTCGTGGTCGTCTTCCACGTGCTCGCCGACGTGCGTGGCCTGCTCGTGCGTCGGCGCGGCTTCGTCCTTGTGGTGAACGAATCGCGGCGGGCCGAGCGGCGTCTGCCGCGGAGCGAGAATGAGAAACATGTTTTTGCCTTCGAGCTTGGCGTCGCGTTCGACCAGCGCGGTGTTCGCGAGGTCGACCGCGATGCGGTCGAGCAGCCGTTTTCCGTACGACGTGTAGGTGATTTCGCGACCGCGGAACATGATCGTCACTTTCACCTTGCCGCCGTCGAGAAGCAGCCGTTCGGCCATCTTCGCTTTGACTTCATAGTCGTGCGTGTCGATCTTCGGTCGCAATTTGACCTCGCGCAGCTCGAAGTTTTTCTGCTTCTTGCGCGCGTCTTTGTCTTTCTTCGATTGCTCGTATTTGAGACGGCCGTAATCACCAATGCGACAGACCGGTGGAACCGCGGTGGGCGAGACTTCGATGAGGTCGAGCCCCCTCGAACGCGCGAGGTTCAGCGCTTCCTCCGTCGGCATCACGCCGAGTTGAGTCCCTTCATCGTCGATCACCCGCACGGTGCGGATGCGGATCTGGTCGTTGACGCGTAGCGGTCGGGCTATGGGCTTTACTCCTGACAAAAACAAAAGAACGGGATGCCGAAGCATCTCCGCTCGTCACGAACCCGTGCCGACGGGTTCCTGAGGTTGCGACCGGATCGCCCGAGGGCATCCGGTGAGAGCCTTTCGGCCCTGCTTCGGCTCGGGGATCATACCACGACCCGCCCCCCATTGTCACCCCGAGCCGGACGCCGGCTTAGGTTGGGCGGTAGCTCCGGTTCGGGAAGGGTGGGAAGGCGGGCCGCGGCGGGGCGTGCTCGAGCAGCTCGCCGATCAGCTTCAGGGCGGTGTCCATCTGCGGATCGGTGCCGGCCGCCGAGTCCTGAGGCGCGATGTCGACTTCCACGTCCGGGTCGGTGCCGTAGTTCTCGACCTGCCAGCCGGCGTCGACGAACCAGAATGAGTATTCCGGCTGGGTCGTCATGGTGCCGTCGACCAGCTCGTGATAGGGGTTGATCCCGACGACGCCGCCCCAGGTGCGCATGCCGACCAGCGTGCCCAAGCCGTAGAGCTTGAAGCAGTGCGAGAAAATGTCGCCGTCCGAACCGGCGAACTGGTTGGTCAGCGCGATCATCGGGCCGCCCAGCGATTCGGGCGGGTAGGGCTGCGGCGGGCCGTAGCGCGAGACGTCGTAGCCGACGCGTTTGCGCGCGAGCTTTTCGAGCAGCAGCGGCGAGACGTGGCCGCCGCGGTTGTAGCGCACGTCGACGATCAAGCCGTCGCGCTCGAATTCCGTCAGG
>JBEKXE010000211.1:0-6493 GCA_049512335.1 Candidatus Lustribacter sp. | reverse complement strand
GATGCGAAACACGAGGGGTGATTAGCGCCGTGAAGTCCGTGCTCATCCCCACGGACCGTTCGGACGCGGTCCTCACTCCGGTCGCCGGCCGCAGCGTGCAGCTGACCAATCTGGACAAGGTGTTCTTTCCCGAGGCCGGCATCACGAAGTGCGACTTGTTGCAGTACTACGCCGACGTTGCGCCGCTGCTCGTGCCGTATCTCACCGGCCGTGCCATGGTGCTCAAGCGCTATCCCAACGGCGTGAACGGCGATTTCTTCTACATGAAGCGCACGCCGCCGAACCGGCCGCCGTGGCTGCGCACGTGCGCCATCGAGCACGGTTCGGGCAGCGTGATCGACTTCCCGATCGTCGACGACGTCGCCGGCCTGTTGTGGGTGATCAACCTCGGCTGCATCGACCTCAACGAATGGTACTCGCGCTGCGACGACACCGACCGCCCCGACTACCTGCACTTCGACCTCGACCCGGTCGAGGGCACGCCGTTCGCGACCGTGCGCGAGGTGGCGCTGCGCGTGCGCGACGGGCTCGAGGCGCTGGGGATGGCGCCGGTCGTGAAGACGACCGGATCGTCGGGCATGCACGTCTACGTTGCGATCGCGCGCGATCCTAAACAAAAGGAAGTCTGGACCTTCGCGAAAGCGTTTGCCCAGACGCTCGAACGCCTGCATCCCGAGATCATCACGGCCGAATACCGCATCGCCAAACGCCCGGCCGGCCGCGTGCTCGTCGACTACAACCAGAACGCGTGGGGCAAAACGCTGGCGTCGGTCTATTCCGTGCGCGCGAAACCGCTCGCGACCGTCTCGACCCCGGTGTCGTGGGATGAAGTTGAAGCGGGTCTCGAACTCGACGATTTTCGCTTGGACAACGTGCGCGCGCGTTTCGCGCGGGTCGGCGATCTGTGGGCTCCAATGAAGGCCAAGCGCGGGCGTTTCGATCTTCGGCCGCTGCTGGCCGGAAGAGCGTAAGCGAACTTACGGCCGCACTGTCGTCGCAGTGCTAGCGTGAAGGCACCTCAACCTTTAGGAATGTCTTCATGAAGCAATTCGTTCTCACCGCAGCCGTCATCGCCGCGCTCGCGTCACCTTCGTTTGCGAACGCGCAGATGGTGGCGGCCTCGCATATGGCGGGAGCCCCGGAGATCTGCCGCGCGGCCAAGGCCGGCGAGACCGCGAACGCCACGATGGGCAGCAGCCAACTCATCTGTCATCCCGTCAACGTGGCCCGGGTCATGGCGGCCGAGAAAACCTTGATGAGCATGATGGCGCCGAACATGACCGCCGATCAGATGAAGAAGGCGCACGCGGCGCAGATGACGATGTCTACCGAACTCATGCTACCGATGATTCCGGGCACGAACGGCAACCCGAGCAACTGACGACCGGCAGCGGCACCGCAAGGTGACCGCTGCTTTTCCTGACAAGTTTCGGCGACCGTGACTCCGCATTTCGAGCCGATGGAGATGCGCTCCGTCGAAACGATTCCGGACGGGCCGGAATGGTTCTACGAGCCCAAGTGGGACGGCTTCCGCGCGCTCGCCCTCCGCGCCGGTAGTGACATCGCGATCGCGTCCAAAAGCGGACAGCCGCTGGCGCGTTACTTTCCGGAGATCGTCGCGGCGCTTGCGGCGTTGCCGGTGGAACGCTTCGCGCTGGACGGCGAGCTGGTCGTGCCGTTGGCCGGGGCGCTGTCGTTCGACGCCATTCAGCAACGCATCCATCCGGCGGCCGGCCGCGTGGCGATGCTCGCACGCATGACGCCCGCGCTGTATTTGATCTTCGACCTGCTCAGCGAGAACGGGACCGATATCGTCGAGCTTCCGTTGCGCGAACGCCGCGCGCGGCTCGATCGATTCGCGGCCGCCTGGCCGGCCGAAGGTGCGCTGCGCTTGAGCCCGGTAACGACGGATCGCCGCGTCGTCGACGGCTGGTTTGCGCGCGTGGGCGGCGCGCTCGACGGCGTCATCGCGAAGCGCGCCGATCGTCCGTACGCGAGCGGCAAGACCGGCGCGGCGGTCAAGATCAAGAAGCAGCGCAGCGCCGATTGCGTCATCGGCGGGTTTCGCTACGCCGCCGGCAGCAAAGACCGCTTGGGCAGTTTGCTGCTGGGGCTCTACGACGAAGACGGGCGGCTGGACTACATCGGCTTCTGCAGCGCGTTTGCCGCCGGCGAACGGCGCTCGCTCTTGACCCAGCTGGAGCCGTACCGTGGCGGTTCGGGCTTCACCGGCGACGCGCCGGACGAAGCTCCGTCGCGCTGGAGCCGCGGCGCGGAGCGCGATCGCTCGTACGTGGCGTTGCGCCCGGAGCTGGTACTGGAAGTCGCCTTCGATCAGGTCACCGGCGGACGGATTCGTCACGGCACGCGGCCCTTGCGCTGGCGCACCGACAAGGCGCCTCGCCAATGCACCGCCGATCAGTTGGAGACCGCCGGCAGCGTGTTGGGCCTGCTGGGATAGAGCATCATCGAACCCGTGCCAGAGACCGATCGCGAACGAACGGCCACCGCAGATACACGGTGGAAACGTACGCTCGCCCTGATGGTTTGCGTCCAGGTCACGATATCCGGATCGAACCAAATCTCGAGCCCGTTCCTTCCGCTGTATCTGATTCAGCTCGGCGTTCATCCGATCGGACAGGTCGAGTACTGGGCCGGCGCCATCATGTCGGTGAGCGCGCTCTCCGCGGCGGTTTTTGCGCCGATTTGGGGCGGCATCGGCGATCGCACCGGGCGCAAAGCCATGGTCTTGCGATCGTCGATCGCGTCGAGCATCACGATGGCGACGATCGGCCTGTGCACCGCCCCGTGGGAAGTATTCGGCGTGCGAGCGCTCATGGGCGCCTTCAGCGGCTTTTCGACGGCCGCCATGGCCCTCGTCGCGACGCAAGTCCCCGAAGAACGGCTGGGCTACTCCTTGGGCTGGCTTTCGACCGGGCAGATTGCCGGGACCCTGATCGGACCGCTCATCGGGGGTTTGCTGGCCGATCACATTCACAATTACCGCGTGGTGTTTTTCGTGTCGGCTACCGGTACGGGGCTGATTGCGACCAGTTGCGCCATGATGGTCCACGAGTATCGCGGTCATCCGGCACTCCTCACCGAACGCGTGCGCGCGTCGATCTGGAAGCAATTCGGCGGGATCGCGCGTCATCGCGATCTCGCCCCGATGCTCGTCGTCATCATGCTGGCGCAGATCTGCGCGATCGGCGTCCAACCCGTGCTCCCGCTCTTCGTCGCTCATCTCGTGGGGGACGTTCCGTGGCGGGCGACCGCAACCGGCGCCGCGGTCGCGGCCACGGGGATCGCGGGACTCCTCAGTGCGCCGTTCCTCGGCCGGCGCAGCGATCTCATCGGCTATCGCCGCGTGCTGCTCATCGCGTTGACCGGTGCCGCTTGTTTCACCGTACCGCAAGCGTTTGCGTTCAACATCTGGATGCTGCTCGGGCTGCGCTTTGGCGTCGGGATCTTTCTGGGCGGCATCCTGCCGAGTGCCAACGCGACGATCGGCCGGATCGCCAAGCCGGAAGAGCGCGGCCAAATCTACGGCTTCACGTCGAGCGCGCAGTTTCTCGGACGCTTCATCGGTCCGCTTCTCGGGAGCATCGTCGCCGCGCATTTCGGCTTTCCGGCAGCGTTCATCCTGATCGGGACGCTGATGTTTTCCAATCTAGCGTGGGTCTGGGCGAACGTCCGCTCGCTGCCGACGCAGGATCAGGAAAAAAGCAAACGCGTGTTCTAGAATGAAAGCGGCAGCACGTACGTCAAGCGCACGATGCGGCCTTGGGCGGGGTGGAACGTGTAATCTTGTACGCCGCTGCCGCCGAGCAGCGGATTGATCGTGGGATTGTTCGCATACGCGGGGTTCTTCGCGTCTTGCGCGGCCCACGATCCGTAGTAGTACTCCACGTCGTCGCCTTGGGCGTTCAGTAGGTTGAGGATGTCGAGATTCAGCCGGTGATTGTTCGGCCGTTTCAACGAAATCTGCGCGTTCACGATGCCCGTCGGCGCCGAAATAGCCGAGCCGGATTGGTTCAGCGTACGCGGGCCGAAGTATTCGTAGCGCAGCGTGAAGGCGGACGTGCGCTGGTCCCACGTTGCTCCGGCTGCGGTCACGACGTTGAGCGATTCGGGCACGTAGGTCCCGAGGTTGTCGGGATTGGTGAGAAAGCGGGCGGTCGCCGTCGCGACGTCGGCATCGAGCGTGAGACCCGCGATCGGGCGATAGTAGTTGGTCAGCTCGATGCCCTTGCGCAGCGTCGGGCCGTTCGGCGTCGTTACCCCGTTATCGCCGTCGAAAACCAACTCCGAGGCGATGTTGAGCTTCCAGAACGACACGGTCGTCGTCAGCTTCGGCACGGAATACCGATAGCCGAACTCCTCGCCCCACGCGCGAACGAGCGGTGAATACTGAACGACGGCTGCCCCGCTTGGATCGACCGTGGCATGCGTTTGCGGATCGAGCGTCTGCGTCGTTCCCCGGGCATCGTTGCTGTGGAAGCTGTCGCCGAAATCGAGGTAGAACTCTTGATTCGGCGAGAGCGCGTAAGCGGCCGTAAACTTCGGATTGACCATCGCGTCGGTGCGCATGCCGGAGTTCGCCGGCTGGAAATCGTCGACGTTCATGAAGTACGCATCTTCGCGCAATCCGCCGTTGAGGCGCAACTTGCCGGCCGTGTAATCCGTGTTGACGTACGAGTAGAAGTCGCGCTCGACGACCTGGTCGTTGCTGAGCGTACCGTTCGGATAGCGGTACTGCCCGTTCGTCAGATACAGACCCAGGACGTAGATGTTGTCGTTGCGCATCCCGGCGGCGATGGTCGTATTGGCGTTGCCGCCGACCAAACTTCGCGCGACCTTGAACCCGGACACGAAGCGTTTGTCTTCCTGCTCGCGCTGGCCGCTGCACGTGTAGCCGTACGGAGCGGGTGTGACCGACTGCGGCGCGGTCGCCGAGCCGGTCGGCGTATCGTTGGCGGGACAATACGACGTGTACGTGGTGACGTGTTGGGGGCCCGGAACGCACGTCGAGTACAGCACGTTGCACGTGACCGGGTTGGCGCTTTCATTGTAATAATCGGTGGCGCCGTCGAACTGGTAGGTGAAGTCCGAAAACAGATCCAGCCCGTACGACTCGCCGAAGGCCGTAATGCGGGTCGCTCCGTGCGGATCGTCGTGCTCCCAACTGGTCGAGAGGGTGTAGCGATACGTGCGGCCACCGTCCGTCGGGTCGTAGTAGCCGTTGAACGGGATCACGCCCGCCTCGACGAGCCGCTCGGGAATCTGGTCGGTGGAATCAAAATCGCCACGATACGCTTGGGCCGTCACGGAGAACGCCGAGTTGTCGGTGGTATGGCTCCAACGGAGCACCCCGTTGATTTTCTTGTACTCGTCGGGTTTCAGCAGGGTACCGTTATCGTGGTAGAGCTCCAAGGCGTAGAGCAGATTCCCTGCACCCGCTTGGGGCGAGGCTGCGAGGAAGATGCGGTCGTAGCCGTAGTCACCGGCGCCCAGCGAGAGCGTCGGATCGATCGTGTTGCGATAGAAGAGATCGTAGGAACCGGCGGTGGAGAAGTCGCCCTCGTCGGCGTAATAAGGCCCCTTCTTGTAGGTGACGTCGCTGACGAGTTCGGGCATCAGCCAGTTGATGTCGGAATACCCCTGTCCGTGCGCGTGCGACGGCATGTTGACGGGGATGTCGTCGATGGTGCCGGCGACGTCGGTTCCGTGGTCGAGCTGGAAGCCGCGGAGATAGTATTGGTTAGCCTTGCCTTCGCCGCTGTGCTGGCTGATGATGAGGCCCGGGATGTCTTCAAGGATCTCCCCCGGTCGCAAGATCGGTTGGTTTGCGATCTCCGTCTGGTTGATCGTGCCTTCCGAGGCCGCCGTCGCGGTTCCGACGAGATTCGTCTCGCGCCCGGTCGCTTCAACGCGCCCGATCTCGCTCAGATCTGCCGCGGCGGCGGGACAGGGGGTGGCCGCGGCAGCCGCACCTTGGACCGTTGCGCGCGGAGAAGCGCTCGGACACGGCGCCGGTGAGGGTTGTGGCGAGGCCGCGGCGATGATGACGGCGGCAAAAAATGAAAGCAAGGCAACTCCAAAAAAAATGGGCTCGATGTTTGCCTTGCAGCCATACGACAGGCGCTACGCCACGGAATTGTTTACATTGTAGTTTTTATGGCGAGCGTTCTAGCGACTCGACATTTCGGCGGCAACGTGCACGATTGCACGCGATGCGCCAACGGATTGCTCTACGCGACGCGGATTTACGCGGCGACGCGGATCGTGAGGATCTCGGCCTGCAGTGCCGCTTCATCGGACAAGGCCTCGAGCAGCAGCGCGCAGCTCATGCAGCGGGCCAGATGCCCCAGCACCGCTTCGTAGGGCTCGGTGTGCTCGCACCGGCAGTCGGGACACAGGTAGATGTCGTCCATGGATCCGATCATGCCGCCGGGGAGTGCCACATGTGTGGCACTCCCCGCGGCGGTGCGGC
>JBEKXE010000210.1:0-6565 GCA_049512335.1 Candidatus Lustribacter sp. | reverse complement strand
GCCGTTAGCGCTCGCGATGACAGCGAGGGGGGCGAGCGTTGGCGCTAACGCCGTTGGCGCTCGCGATGACAGCGAGGGGGGCGAGCGTTGGCGCTAACGCCGTTAGCGCCCGCGATGACAGCGAGGGGGGCGAGCGTTGGCGCTAACGCGCGTCAGGCGGCGGTTTTGGCGGCTTGCCAGAGGTCTTCGAGCTCGTCGAGCGTCATGTCGCCGAGTTCGCGGCCGCTGGCGAGGGCGTACTGTTCCATGTAGCGGAAGCGGCGGTCGAACTTCGCGTTGGCGTCGCGCATCGCGCCTTCGGCGTCGATGTTGAGCTTGCGCGCGAGGTTCACCACGGTGAAGAGCACGTCGCCGAGTTCTTCGCGCACGTGCGGATCCTCGTGCTCGAGCTTTCCGGCTTGCACGCGCGCGTCGGCGAATTCACGCAGTTCCTCGGCCAGCTTCTCGGTGATGTCGCGGACGTCGACCCAGTCGAAGCCGACGCGGGCCGCTTTCTCTTGCATCTTCTGGCCGCGTTGCAGCGCGGGCATGCCGGTGGGGATGCCGTCGAGCTTCGAGGTGCGTGACGCGCTCGACGCTTCCAGCGACTTGAGCTGATCCCAGTTCTGCCACACTTCGGCCACGCTCGCCACGGCGACGTCGCCGAACACGTGCGGATGGCGGCGAACCATCTTGTTCGAGAGCGCGTCGACCACGTCGGCGATCGAAAACTTGCCGTGCTCGGTGGCGAGCTGCGCGTGGAACACCACTTGGAAGAGCAGGTCGCCGAGTTCCTCGACCAGCTCCGTTTCGTCGCCGCCTTCGATCGCGTCGACGACCTCGTAGGTCTCCTCGATGAGGTAGCGCACGAGCGACGCGTGCGTCTGTTCGCGATCCCACGGACACGAACGCCGCAGGCGGGCCATGATCTGGATCAGGTCGTCCCAGTTCTGATGGCTCGAACCGGGCGGCAGCGGGATCAGCGGCATCGTGATCGCCGCCGAGAGGGTGGCGCGCGGCATGCCGGGGACGATTTCCGCTTCGATGCGGCGCCGCTCGAGCGCTCGCAGAAGGACCGGCAGCCCGGCGAAGTCCGAGAGCGGGTTGCCGAGGATGCCGAGCGCGATGTCCGAGCCGTCGAGCCGCTCGACGAAGCCGTCGATCACCTCGGTCGAGCCGCGGACGAACAGCGGCTGGTCGGTGATCATGCCGCGCACGACCGACACGCCCTCGCTCTCGAGGAACAGGATCAAGTCGGGCGGCGCCAGCACCGGCACCGCCCGGCCCACCCTGCGCAGCGCTTCGCGCGAGCCCAGGGTGAGAAGATCCGGGTCGCCCGGCCCGAGTCCGACGATGCGCAGCATGACTCTGCTGCGCTTCGCCGACGGAGGGCTAGGTCTTGGCGGGAGCCGGTGCCGGCGGCGACGCTGCCGGTGCCCCGGCGGCCGGCGGCGGCGGGAGCGGCGGCGGGAAGAGATCGGCGAACCGCGGGTCGTTGACCTGAATGTTCGCTTTGGCGCGCAGTCCGTTGAGGAACACCGGGATCTGCTGCTGCTCTTGCTGCTGCGTGAGGGTTTCCTTGATCTGCGGCGTCGAGCTCGTCAGCGTCGCTTTGAGGGCGGGCTTTTTCTCTTCGACCTGGATGATGTGCCAGCCGAACGGCGACTTCACCGGCTGCGAGATCGCGCCGACCGGCAGCGCGAACGCGGCGGCTTGGAACGCCGGTACCATTTGTCCGGGCCCGAAGAAGCCCAGCTCGCCGCCCTTGTCCTTGGTCGAGGGGTCGGTCGAATATTGCTTGGCGAGGTCGGCGAAGCTGCCGCCGGCCTTCAGCTTGCCCTCGATCATGTCGGCCGTCTTCTGGTCGGCGACGAGGATGTGGCGCGCGCGCACCTGCGCGGGCTTGTCCATCGTGGCATGGTTTTTGGCGAAGTAGGCCGCGATGTCGGCGTCGGCCACGTGGACGTTCGGATCGACGGCTTTCTCGATGATCAGCTGATCCTTCAGGATGGTCTGGACGTCGGCTTCGGTCAGCCCCTGTTGCTGGAGAATTTGCGCGAATTGCCCGGGCGGGTACTTGCTCTTGATGTCCGCCTCTTTTTTGTCGACGTCGGCTTGCGCGATGTCGATCTTCTGATCCTTACCGTACTGTTCGATCAGCGCTTGCTGGACCAGCTGGGTGAGGACTTGCTTCGCGGTCGGGCTCGACTCGAGACGGTTGTCGAAGGCGGCCCTCGTAATGTGCTGATCGTTGACCGTAGCGATGTCGCCTCCGCTGCCGCCGCTGTTGCCCGAGCAAGCGGTGAGGGTGACGCCGACGACGGCGGTCGCCACGGCTGCGGCCGTGCGAATGAGGTGGTGCATAAATCTCCCGTCCGGGGCTGACATACAAATGCGGAGCCTTTGCTCCGCACGACCCTAGGCGCTTCAAAGCCTACGCGGCGGGGCCCTCCGTGGGCCGGCGGGAAGCGGGCCCCGATGGGCGCGCCGATCCTGCTGTTTGCCACCTTGGCGGCGATCGCGCCGCTGGCCATCCTGGCAAAGTGGCTCAAGCTGCCGTACCCGATCGTCTTCGTGATCGGCGGGGCCTTGATCGCCTTCGTTCCGGCCTTGCCGCACCTCCAGATCGCCCCGGACTGGATCTTCTACACGGTGCTGCCGCCGCTGCTGTTCCACGGTGGCTGGGTGACCGACTGGACGCTCCTGCGCCGGAACGTGCGGCCGATCGCGCTGCTGGCGGTGGCGCTGGTGGTCGTCAGCACGGCCGCGGTTGCCGCCACGATCGAGTGGATCGCGCCCGGGTTCGGCTGGGCCAGCGCCTTCGTGTTGGGCGCGATCGTCTCGCCGCCGGATGCCGTCGCGGCCTCGGCGATCTTCGAGCGCTTCAGCGTCCCGCGCCGCATCGGCGCGATCCTCGACGGCGAGGGCTTGCTGAATGACGGAACGGCGCTGGTGATCTACCGCTTCGCGGTCGTGGCCGCCGTCTTGGGACGTTTCTCCCTGCCGCGCGCTTCGATTGCGTTCGTCGTGGTCGTGACGGTCGGGATCGCTGCCGGCGTCGTCTTCGCGCTGGCCGTCGAATGGCTGCTGCGCTTGTTGCGGCGCCTCGAGCTCGGCGACTCGCAGCTCGACGTGCTTATCGGCGTGATCGCACCGTACGTCACCTACCTGACCGCGGACGCGCTCGGCGGCTCGGGCGTGCTGGCAACCGTCACGGTCGGCATCATCCTCGGCCGGCGCAGCACGCAGTTCTTCAGCCCGGAATCGCGGCTGATCTCGGGTGCCGTGTGGAACGTGCTGATCTACCTGCTGAATGCGCTGGTCTTCTTGCTGATCGGCATCGAGCTGCGCACGATCGTCGCCGACGGCACGATCGTCTCACACTGGCTGCCGGCGGCGCTGTGGATCTCGCTCGTGCTGATCGTGCTGCGCATGGTGTGGGTGTTCGCCCAGGCGCTGATACCGCGCGCGTTTCGGCCCGGCGAACGCCTGCGCGATCCGGCGCAATGGCGCTGGCTCGTGCTGATCGGCTGGACCGGACTGCGCGGCATCGTCTCGCTGGCCGCCGCGCTGGCGCTACCGCTCGAAGATGCGCACGGCGCGGAGTTTCCCGAGCGTACGGCCATCATCTTCATCACGTTCTGCGTCATCGTCGTGACGCTGGTCGGGCAAGGCCTCTCGCTGATCCCGCTGCTGTACTGGCTGAAGCTGGATGCCGATGAAGACACGACGGCCTACGAAACCAAAGTCCGGATCGCCGCCCTCGAGGCGGGCTTGAAGCGGCTCGAGGCGCTGGCCGAAGGCTCGAACGTCGAGGCGGAACGCGAACCGATCGCTCGTGCCGTCGCCGAATACCGCAACCGCATCGACCACCTGAGCCGGCACGTCGCACCGGGCCAGGACACCGAGAGCGAAGAGAGCCGCTTCGACCACAAGATCCAGGAAGAAGCGCTCGCCGCCGAGCGCCACGCGATCGCGCAACTGCGCAACGACGGCCGCATCCCCGACGACATCTTCCGCCGCGTCCAATACGACCTAGACCTAGCCGCCACACGCCTCGTCTAGTTACGGCTAGCAAAGCTTCGGGGTGAAAGAGATTTTGGGGTAGGAGAATAAACGCCTCGCGCCTTCGCGCTCGGCTACCAGCAGAGATTCAGGTTGGAAAGTTAACGCCTCGCGCCTTCGCGCTCGGCTTCTCGGGCGAACGTTTCCTCTCTGTCATCCCGAGCCTTGTCGAGGGACGCGCCACTATCGTCGTACGAAGGCCGCGGGCAATGCTACGCGAGCAAGCGTTCAGCGCTTACCGCAGGGCACGGCTCGACGAGCCAAGATAGCGGCGCGTCCCTCGGCAATGCTCGGGGTGACAGCGGATCGACAACTCCCAGGGTGACGGTGCTTGGCGGCCCGACCGAAGCGCTGAAGGGGGCGACAAGGGGTGGCGATTTGCGTGGGGAAGCCCCCCTGCCCCTCGGACTTGCAGGAGCGTTGAAATGGACATTTCGCGCCGGAGGAACCTCGCGGTCGTCGGCCTGCACCACGCCGGCAAGACGACCCTGACGGAAGCCATCCTCCACCATTGCGGGGCCATCCCGCGCCGCGGCTCGGTTGCCGACGGCACCACCACGACGGACTACGAACCGGAGTGCATCGGCCACGCGCAATCGACGTGCGTCGGGTTCGCGCACACCGCGTGCGGCGAAGTCGATCTGATGCTGATCGACGCACCCGGCTTCGTCGACTTTCTCGAAGAATCGAAGATCGCGCTGCTCGCCGCCGACGCCGCCGTCGTCGTCATCGACGCCGATCCCAGCCACATCGCGCAAACGCGCGGACTGATCGACTTCCTCGAATCGCGGCGCATGCCGCATTTATTTTTTGTGAACAAGATGGATCGTCCGGGCGCGAACGCGGCCGCGACGCTCGAAGCACTGGTCGCGGCGTACGGCATCCACGTCGTCGCCGAACAAGTACCGGTCGGCGAAGGCGAAGCGTTCAGCGGCGTCGTCGATCTCGTCGCTGCCGGCACCGCCGACGGCAATCTCGCTGCGGCGCGCGGCAAACTGCTCGAAGCGCTCGGCGATTTCGACGATCATCTGCTCGAAGAATTGCTCGAGGGCGTCGAACCGCCGCTCGATGAGGTGCGTAAGGACCTCCACGACGAGTATGCGCGCGACCAGATCGTGCCCGTGCTCTACGGTTCGGCCGCGCGCGGCATCGGCATCGCCGAACTCATCGCGGCGATCGCCGAGCAGTTTCCTTCGCCGGTCGACGTCGAACGCACCGACGCCGACGGCCGGCCGATCGAAGCCAAACCCGGCGGTCCGGTCGTCGCGCAGGTGTGCAAGACCGTCATTCACCCGCAGTCGGGGAAGCTGTCGGTCGTGCGCATCTTCAGCGGCACGCTCACCAGCGATTCGGTCCTCACCGATACGTCACGCCCCGGCGTGCAGTCGCGTCCCGGCGGCATCTATCGCCTCCAAGGGAAGAAACAAGAGACCGTGACGAGCGCGGGCCCGGGCGAGATCGTCGCCCTTTCGCGCCTCGACGCGGTGCAGACGCTCGACACGCTTACGACCGGCGGCGTGAAGACGGTCATGCCGATCATCGATCTGCCGGAACCCGTGTTTGCCGTGGCGATTGCGCCGAAGGAACGCCTCGACGAGGCCAAACTCTCGCAGATGCTCGCGCGCTTGATCGATGAGGATCCGGCGCTGCGGCTGATGCGGGCCGAGTTCACCAACGAGCTCGAACTGTGCGGCAGCGGTGAAGTGCACCTCGCGGTTGCGGCCGAACGCCTGCAGCGCAAATACAACGTCGCGGTGCAGACGAAGGAGCCGCAGATCGCCTACCGCGAGACGATCAGCACCGGCACCGAAGCGCATGCGCGCTACAAACATCAAACCGGCGGTCACGGGCAGTTCGGCGAGGTGCGCCTGCGCATCGAACCGCGCGAACGCGGCCACGGCGTCACCTTCGACGAGAAGGTCGTCGGCGGCGCGATTCCGCGCCAATTCTTCCCGGCCGTCGAAAAAGGCGTTCGCGAAGCGTTGATGCGCGGCCCGAACGGCTTCCCGGTAACCGATCTCCACGTCACGCTCTACGACGGGTCGTTTCACACGGTCGACTCGAGCGAGGCCTCGTTCAAGACCGCCGCGTCGATGGCGATTCGCGACGCGCTGCCGAAATGCGGCGTCACCGTGCTCGAACCGATCTCCGCGATCGAAGTGCTGGTGCCGGAGCCGTTCGCATCGGCAACGGTCTCGCAACTCACCGCGAAGCGCGGCGTCGTGCAATCGTTCGGCCCGGCCGAAGACTCGGCGATGTACCGCGTCGCAGCCCTGGTCCCGCAAGCCGAACTCGCCCACTACATCACCGAACTGCGCACCGCCACCCAAGGCCTCGGCTCGTTCCGCAGCCGCCACGAACGCTTCGACCCCGCCCCAGTCTTCGCCCGAGCATAACGCCCACACGCTCGTCGACGAGCGATGGTTTGTGGTGAAGGGGTGGGAGTAAACGCCTCGCGCCTTCGCGCTCGTCGACGAGCGATGGTTTGTGGTGAAGGGGTGGGAGTAAACGCCTCGCGCCT
>JBEKXE010000209.1:0-6574 GCA_049512335.1 Candidatus Lustribacter sp. | reverse complement strand
CTCGCTGCGCTTCATCGGCAAGAATCCGGACGGCTCGCCCTTCCAGTGCTACGACAGCGGTCACGGCGGCTGGGGCGCCTGCGCGACGCACGACGGCGCCGGTCCGTTCCGCACGATGGCGCACGGCGACACGCGCATCATTCCGGTCGAGCTGCAGGAATCGATGTATCCGTATCGCCTCGAAGAGTTTTCCCTGCGCGAAGATTCGAGCGGCGCCGGAACCTATCGCGGCGGCATGGGTTTTCGCAAACGCTATCGCGTGCTGGCGGACTGCTCGCTCAACACCAACTACGAGCGCTTGCGCTGTCCGCCGTGGGGCGTGCTCGGCGGCGGTACGGCCAAACCGGGGCGGTGCATCGTCCGGCGCAAGGACGGCCGTGAAGAGGTGGCTTCGAAAGTCGAGGGGCTGCCGCTCGAAGCCGGCGACGTGGTGATCATCGAAACCGGCGGCGGCGGCGGCTACGGCGATCCCGCCGGCCGTGCGCTCGAAGCGATCGCCCTCGATCTCAAGCGCGGCTACATCACGCCGGAGGCGGCCGCGCGCGACTACGGCGTGCGCATCGCGCCCGACGGCACCGTCACACGCTGAGCGCGCGCGCGCGGGCGAAGATCGCGTCGAGCATCACCTCGGTCAGCACGCCGGTGTTGGTGTTCTGGCGGCTCGGGTGATACGACGCGAGGATGGTGAGATCGGGCGAACCCGGTAGCGTGACGCGCGTTTCGGCGCCGTGCTTGAACGGCGCACGCGCGCTGCGGTACGTGCCCGACGTCTTCACGATGCGGTGCACGGTGTCGTCGGCGATCTTGCCGAGCGTGACGATCACGCGCATCCCCTTGAGGGCGGCCAGCTCGGCTTCGAGATACGGCAGGCACGCGGCGCGCTCGCCCGGCGTCGGTTTGTTCCCCGGCGGCGCGCAGCGCACGGCGGCGGTGATCAGCGTGTCGTGCAATTGCATGCCGTCGTTGCGATCGACTTGCACGGGCTGGTTGGCAAAGCCGGCGCGATGGAGCGCGCGGTAGAGCCACTCCCCCGAAGCATCGCCGGTGAACATGCGTCCGGTGCGGTTGCTGCCGTGCGCGCCCGGCGCGAGGCCGACCAGCACGACGTGCGCGTGCGGATCACCGAATGCGGGAACCGGCTTGCCCCAGTAGTCGTGCTCGCGGTACGCCCGCCGCTTCTCGCGCGCGACCTCCTCGCGGTACGCGACCAATTCAGGACACCGGCGGCACGCGACGACCCGGCGTTGGATGGCCTCGATCTCATTCGGCATGAGCGCTGCGGTTTCTCGCCAATGACCGGAAATGCTTCGCCGCCTCGCGATCGTGCTCGCCGTGCTGCTCCTGCCGTTGGTCGCGCTGCCGTCGAGCGCGGCGACGCCGGTGCTGGTCGTGTATCCGTTCGCGGTCAGCGGCGCCGCGCCGCCGGAGTTGGGCGTGCAACTGAGTGCCAAGATCGCGGCCGAGATCGCCGCGCTCGGCGGCGTCAAGGTCGTGCTCGGCGCGGCGTCGACGAAACCGGCCGATTATCGCAGCGCCGCCCGGGCGGCCGGCGCCGACCTCTATTTCAGCGGCTCGATCGTGCCGGTGTTCACGAACTACTCGGCGATCGAGCAGTTGGTGAGCACGCGCAGCGGCGTCGTCGCGTGGTCGGTGATGTTTCAGTTCCACGGCCTCGACGACGTCACGGGCCAAGGCTCGCGCGTACGCGACGTCCTGATGGCGGCGAACGCCACGCCGTCGCCGGGGCCGGCGGCGAGCGGCGTCGAGCTGATCACGCCGCCGCCGCCGCTCAGCGGCTTCGCCGTGTTGCCGCTGGCCGGATCGGCGTTCGACGACGATCGCCAATTCGCCACGCAGTCGCTGATGGCGGCGTTGCAACAGCACGGTTACAACGTCTCGGCGGTGACCGGGACCGCAACGCTCGACCCGGCGGGGAACACGGTGGTACTGTGCACGCGGACCGGCGCGCAGACGCTGATCATGGGCACGCTGGACACGACGAGCGTGGCAACCTCGGGCGCAGCGACGGCCCAAACGACCGCGCACGTATCGCTGCAACTCTACGACTGCCGCAAGCACGCCTTCGCCCCGCAAGCGACGGTGGTCAACCACATCGCGCCGGTCGCGCACGACGCGATCGGCGGCGCCGTCCAGGACGCGGTCTCCGCGCTGCCGGCGCCCTCCTAATCCAAGTTCGGAAAGTCGAGCGCGGCCAGCGCCGCATAGGTCACGATGCCCGCCGCGGTCGAGAGGTTGAGGCTGCGGACGGCGCCGGCGCGCATCGGGATGCGCAGCGTGCGCGCGCGATGCTCCTCCAAGATGGCCGGTGGTAACGCGCCGGTTTCCTTGCCGAACACCAGCGCGTCGCCGCGCGCGAACGCGGCCTGCGCGTAGGGCCGTGCGCCGGACGTCTCGATCCACCAGCAGCGCTGCGCCGGGAAGGCCGCCAAAAATGCCGCGAACGACGGGTGCACGACCAGCCGCACGGCGGGCCAGTAATCGAGGCCGGCCCGTTTGAGCGCGCGATCGTCGATGCGAAAGCCCAGCGGTTCGACCAAGTGCAGCGCGCAGCCGGTCGCCGCGCACAACCGCGCGACGTTGCCGGTGTTGGGCGGGATCTCGGGCTCGACGAGCACGACGTGCAGCGGCGCGTCGCCGACGTCGCCCGGCGCCACGACGCGTTCCGCGGGCTGCGCATTCATGCGTTCGCGCAGCGTAGCAGATCCTCGATGCGTTCGGGCGGTGCAACGAGCAGCGCGACGCCGCCGTGGTCGAGCCAGCAACGGGCGAACGCGGCGCGCGGATAGACGTGGCGCACGGCCGGCTGCGCCGGATCGTTGACGATCACGTCCCCGCGCTCATCGAAGCCGCGCACGACCAGGATATGGCCGTCGGAACGTTCGAGCGGCGCGCCCGGCAGCGCATCGTTGCTCCACGAAATGCTCGCCGCCAGCGGCAACCCGGCGGCGATGAACGCCTCGACGTTCACTAGATCGCGCAAGTACGCCGCCGCACCCGCGAGCCCGCACGCGCCGGCGTACGCGACCGCGAACGCCCAGTTTCCGGTGCCGTTGTAAGCGCGGTCGAAGACGCCCGCCGCGACGTCGGCGACGGCCGGCGTTTCACGCCACGTGCCGATCAGCATCGCCAGCGATGCCGGCGCGCACCAGCCGCGTTCGTGCGGAAACTCGGCGACGTACTGCGAGCGCTCCGGAACCTCCAGCTCGCGCGCGCTCGACGGCCCATACGCGCGTGGCGGCTCCGCCGGCGGCGTCGAGGCGGCGACGCGCGTCAGCGGGCGGTGCGAACTCACCTCGAGCGCGACGATCTCACCCGGCGCACGCACGACGTCGGTCTCGATCGCCGCCACCTCGTCGAAGCCGTCGAGCGACGCGCGCCGGCCGGCCTCGAACGCGACGTACGGCAGCGGCCGCGAGCGGCGGCCGTCGCGTGCGTGAACGGTCACCTCGAGCGTGTCGACCGCTTCGGCGGTGTTCCAGGTGACGATCGCGCGCGTCGATGGAAGCACGCGCAGCTCGGTGACGAGGCCGGTTGCCGCAACCAGGTCGAGCATCAGTGGAAGCTCCACTGCCACGCGTTCCAGTTGCTCGAAAGATACTGCGCGGCGCGGTAGTGCTTAAGGTCGCTGTTGTAGACGGCGTAGGCGATCTGCCAGTACAGGAACACGGCCGGCACGAGCTCGTGGATCCGTTCCTCTTCGCGCGCGTACAGCGCCTTGCGTGCGGCCCGGTCGAACGTGCGGGCCGCGGCATGGCTCGTCGCGCTGATGACCGGATCGTTGAGGAAGGACGTGTTCGTGCCGTGCGGGGGGATGAACGCGCCGCTCCACTCGCCCTCGTTGTCGGGATCGGGCGCGTGCGTGTCGATCGTCATCGAGAGATCGTAGCGGCCGCCGTAAAGCGGGCCATCCTGCGCGAACAACAGGCTGGTCGGGTAGTTCTTGATGCGCAGCTCGATGCCGGCGGCGTGCAGCTCCTGCTGCATCACCACCTCCGCTTGCACGTTGGCCGGCTTCGACGGCGTGGTCGAGATGTCGATGTCGAGCGGCACGCCGTCGCGGCGCCGAATGCCGTCCGGCCCCATCCGCCAGCCGGCCGCGTCGAGCAGACGCTTTGCGCCGGCGAGATCGAACGGAAAAGGCGGGATCGCGGGCGCCGCCCACGAGGCCGGCATCACGTCGCTGGTCGCGCGTTCGTTGTAGCCGTGAAACACCGTGGCGTTGATGCGGTCCCAGTCGACCGCTTCGGCGATCGCGCGCCGCACGCGCACGTCGTGCAGTGCGGGCTTGGCGGTATTGAAGGTGATGCTGCGGATGTTCGCGATCAGCCGCTTTTGTGTGGCGTAGCCGGTCAACTGGCCGATCTGCGCGATCTGGCTCTCGGTGACGTCCTCGACGTCGACGTCGACCGCATGGGTGCGCAGCGCGTTGAACAGCGCGTCGGCGTCGGGGATGATCTGGTAGGTGATGTGCGCGATCGCGGGTTTGCCGCGCCAATAGCGCGGATTGGCGTCGAACTCGAGCGACGCGCCATGGTTCCAGCGCGTGAGCACGTAGGGCCCGCTCGAGATCGGCTGGGCGTTGAACGGCGCGTGGTTGAGGTCGGGCAGTTTGGCGAGCAGATGGGCCGGTAACGGCGGATAGCCGGCGCCGCCGAGCGCGAAGATGCCCAGGATCGGGGCGTACGGCTCGCGCAGGTGCACGACCGCCGTGAAATCGTCGGGCAGATCGATCGCGGTGATGTCGTCCCAGCCGGTGCGCAGCCGCGTGTCGTTGCGCGGGTTCATCACGGCTTGCCAGGTGAAGCGCAGATCGCGAGCGTCGAGCGGCGCGCCGTCGGACCACCGCATTCCGCGCCGCAGGTGCAGCACGATCGTTTTGCCGTCGCGGCTGATGCCGCCGTTCTGCAGCGTCGGCACCGCGAGCGCCATCTCGGGAACGTAGTTGCCTTTGTCGTCGTAACGAAAGACCGGCGCCGAGATCAGGTTGGCGACCTGGTCGCTGGCGTCGCTGTTCGCGAAGAGCTTGTTGAGCGAATCCGGCTCCTCGGTGCTGGCCAGACGCAGGCGGTCCGGTTGCGTCCAGGCGTGCAAGCCGCCGGCGCCGGGCGCCGTCGCGACGCGCGTGCAGCCGGCGGCGAACAGCAGCGCCGCGAGCGCAGCCGCCGCGCCGGCGCGGCGGCCGCGGTCAGCCATCCGTCCGAACCGCCGTCTTCCCGATCTGCGGCGCGAGCGCGGCGTAGAACGCGTCGGGCCCGAACCGCAACAGGTCGTCGCACGGCAAGCCCGTTTGCGCGCGCGCCTCGTCGATCGCGGCGCGCGCGGCGTCATCGCCGAGGCCGTGCGTGTTCAAGGCGACGCCGATCACCCGCGCGGGCTTCACGTTCGCGCACAGCCCCTCGTACGTGCGGATCAGCGCGCGGTAGCCCGGCAACGGAATGTCGTGCCCGTCAACCTTCGTGCGGGTCACCAAGTGCACGAGGATCAGCGCGTCCGGCGCGCAGCCGTAGAGCAGCGCCAGCGTGACCGGCGCGTAGCCGGGGTGCGCGATCCCGCCTTGACCCTCGACGAACAGGATGCCGTCGCGCGCGGCGATGCGGCGATCGCCCTCCAGCACGAGCTGTTCCGACGCGCCGCTGGCGAAGTCCGCGATCACGCGGTCGATCGAGGTGCCCCAGCCGGCGATCGCGATGCCGGTCTGTCCCGTCGGCACGAACTCGGCCGCGGTGCCCGCCGCTTGCGCGGCGCGCGTGAGCTCGAGCGCGGCGGTCATCTTGCCGACCGCGCAATCGCTGCCGACCGTCAGCACGATGCGGCTCTTTACGTCGTAGGCAGCGCCGGAAAAGAGCGGCGCCGCCGGCGGCATGCGCAGATCCCAGATGCGCGAGTCGTGCGCTTCGGCCAGCGCGCGCAGCTCCGCGTCGTCGTTGAGGAACGCGTGCAGTCCGTTGACCACCTCGAGCTTGGACTGCAGCGCGAACGCGATCTCGGCGCGGTAGGCCGGCGGCAGCGCGCCGCCGGGCGGGGCGATGCCGATCAGCAGCGCGGTCGGTCCGAAACGCAAGCTTTCGCGCACGGTCGCGACGATCGGTGCCTCCGAATGCAGGTACGGCACGACGTCGCACACGCGCTGGCCGGCGTGCTCCGGATCGACGACCGCGACCACGGCGTCGCGCGAGTACGCGATCACGCCGTGCGCGGTTTTCGCTGCCCGCCCGGCAAACGCGCCCGGCGCGAACACGACGTAGCGTCTCTCGACCCCGCTCGAGATGACATTCCTCACGCCGCCGCGGCTTTCTCGACGACGCCGAGTCCCGGACCGTCGGGGAGGACGATCTTGCCGTGCGCGTAGCGCAGGCCGTCGAACGGATCGCGCGCGACCAGAAACGGTCCGTCGAGGTCGGCCCAGTCGACGAGCGGCGAGAGCTGCGCCGCCGCCGTCGAGAGGATCGCGCTCTCGACCATGCAGCCGAGCATGATCTTCAGGCCGAGCGCGCGCGCGGTGTGGATCATCGCGAGCGCGCCGCGAATCCCGCCGCACTTGACCAGCTTGACG
>JBEKXE010000208.1:0-6597 GCA_049512335.1 Candidatus Lustribacter sp. | reverse complement strand
GGCCGGCGACGTCGATGCCGCGGCGCTGCTCGACGCGGCCGGCGGCCGCGTGAAGACGGCGGTCGTGATGGCACGTCGCGGCGTCGACCGCGCGACCGCCGAAGCGCTGCTCGATGCTGCCGGCGGCCGGCTCGCCGAGCTCATGGACGAAGCGTGAACGACGCGCTGTTCAGCCGGTACCCGCGCGCTTCGAAGAAGCCGAGCAGGGAGGGGTCGGTGCCGCACACCGCTTCGATGCGGGTGACGTCGAGCGCTTTGAGCCGGCCTTGCAGCGTCACCAATAGCGCGGAACCTATCCCGTGCCGCCGCCGTTCCGGAGGTACGAACAGATCGCGCACGGTGGCGAGCAGTCCGCCGGTCGCGGTGTCGATCCCGAGCGAGGCGGAAGCGCATGCGGCGGGATGATCGTCGAGGTAGGCCAGCCAAACAAATCCGAAATCGGGGCGGTCGATGAAGAGCGAGAGCGCTTCGCCGAGTGCCGCCGTATCGGTGCGAAACTGTTCCATCAAGGCAAACGCATCGTACCGCTCCGCGCTCGCCATCGTGCGACACTCGATCATGAAAGGATCTCCATGACCCCTCCCTTCGCTTTCCGCCGGACGCTTGCCGCCCTCGCGTTGGCCGTGCTCGCAGCGTCGCCGGCCTTCGCGCAGACGCCGCCACCGGACGACAACGGGATGCTGCCGGCCGGCGGGCACTTCAAGGAGTGTCACGGCTACGTGCGCCACGTCTCGGACTTGAACATGCGCGTGCACTGCATCGACGGCAACCCTTCGGATCAGTCGTTCCTCTACTTGCCGCGCTACACGAAGCTGCGCAGCGGAAAGAGCATGCAGACCGTCGACCTGCGCCCCGATACGCCCGTGCACGTCTACTACACGCAGTCGCTGGGCGTGAAGAAGGCCTACAAGATCTACGTCGCCGATCCGAACGGGCGCGGGCTCTACGGTTTCCGTAGTTAGCCTGCTGGCGCTCGCGGCGACGTTCGTCCTGGTGCCGCTGGACGACCGCCCCGTGACGCTGCAGCTTCCGAAGATGCTCGGTGCGATCGCCGGCGTGCGCGTCGCGACGCCGCCGCGTCCCCTGCTCGGGAACTATCTCGAGCCGGGCGATCCGGCGGCGCTGCTGCACTGGCTGCACGACGAAGCACCGCGCGATGCCTCGGCCTACATCGTCTCGACCGACATGCTCGACTTCGGCGGTCTCGTCGCGTCGCGCGCTCCCGGCACGCCGCCGTATGTCGCCGAAACGCGGCTGCGCGACCTCGCGGCGTTCCGCGCACAGCGTCCGGCTGCGGCGTTCGCACTGTTCGGAACCGTGATGCGGCTCGCGCCGACCGGCGTGCCCGCGCTCGGCGCCGCGGCGGATTTTTTTGCCGCCGGCCAGCCGGTCGACTGGCTCACGCAGTACGCCAACTTGCCCGACCCGCCCCAAACGCCGGAGCAGAAGGCGCTTGCCGCCAAGCTCGCCGGCCAGCTGGGCGGCGACCTCCCCGCCTACCTCGCGACGCGCGCGCGCGACCGTGACGTCGACCTGTACGCGCTGCAGCTGACGGCGGAGAACGCGTTCGACCGCATCGTCATCGGTCAGGACGACGCCGGCCCGGTCGGGCTCCACCTGCGTGACTTGGCCGCGCTGCACTCGTTCGCGCGCCGCTGGCTACCGCCCGGGCGGGCCGACATCGAGCCGGGCGCCGACGAGTTGGGCATGATCCTCACCGGGGCCGAGCTCGCACGTGAAGCGCACGTCGTGCCGCGCGTCCGGGTGCGCTACTCGCGCGCCGGCGGCGGAAGCGTGCAAGACCCGCTCGAGTTCGCGCCGGTCGACACGACGATCGGCGACATCATTCGCGCCTGCGGCGCCGTTCGCGCACCCGACGGTGACGCGCACGCCGACATCGATCTGTTCGTGCGCGTGCCGGGGACGAGTGCCGCGGATGAGAGCGCTTTCGTCGACGCGATCGCCGCCGAAACGGCGGACGGCGCGAACGGCCCGCGTCCCGCGGTCGCCGACCTCACGTTTCTCGACGCCGGCGATCTCGACGAGCAGCGGGCGCTGGTCGAGGCGATGATCGCGCGCGGCATCGCCGGCAAGATCGACGCGTTCGCGTCGTGGAACACGACCGCGAATACGATCGGCACCGCGATCCCGGCGGCGATCGCGACGCTCGTGGGCCACGCGACGCACGGCTACGATCCGGTCATGCACGCGCAATTCATGCTCGACCGCTACGCCGACGACTACGCCTTCCACGATTTCGTGCGCCCGGCGGTCAACGACGACCTCAGCCAAGCCGGCATCGACGATCACACCTACCTGCTGCCCGCGGCAGCGAGCTTCGCCGCTTCCCAGAACCGCGCCGATCTTTGGCCGCGCGCGCTGACGCTGCTGTCCTCGATCTACCCGCTCTACCGCGACATGGGCCTGACGATCACCCTCCCCTGGGACCGCACCTTCGAAACCGAACTCGACGTCCGCTTGTCATCCCGAGCATCGTCGAGGGACAGTCTCAATCAATGATTATCGAGATAATCGACCTGGTTACGAGCGAAGCCGAGTAACTGCCACGATCGCCAAGCTTGGTGGTGATCCCTCGGCTTCGCTCGGGATCAAGTCGATCGTCTCGAATCGCATACGTCGGTAGCTGTCCCTCGACTACGCTCGGGATGACAGAGGGGGGAGTCGCGCTTCGTAAATCGGCGGTTGTTAGGCGCGCTGGCAGAGTTCGATGAGGACGCCGCCGGTGGATTGGGGGTGGAGGAAGGCGATGGTGTTGCCGTGGGCGCCTTTGCGCGGGTGCTCGTCGATCAGGCGTATGCCGCGCGCTTTCAGGCGGGCGAGTTCGGCCGCGATGTCGGGGACGCGATAGGCGGTGTGGTGCAGTTTGCTCGGTGCATCGCCAAGGAATCGGGCGATCGGGGAGCCGGGATCGAGGGGCCGCAGCAGTTCGATGACCGCGTCGCCGGTGCGCAGGCCGACGGCTTCCACGCCCTGATCGGCGACGATTTCCCGGTAGATCCCGGTGAAGCCGAGCGTGTTCGTGTAGAGCGCGATCGAAGCTTCAAGGTCCGCCACGACGATCGCGACGTGATCGATCGGGGCGTCGATCATCTGCGGGATCCCCGTGCGGCTTGTCGCGTGGGGTGCCTCATGCGATGCGTTCGCGGGCGACGTGGGTGCCGAAGACCGAGCGCAGGACGTTCGCGATCTCGCCGACGCTGGCGCCGGCGTCGACGGCCTCGATGAACGGCGGCATCAGGTTGGCCGTGCCTTCGGCCGCGCTGCGTACGGCCGCGAGTGCGGCTTCCCAGCGCGCCGCGTCGCGGCGTTCGCGGAAGGCGCGCAAGCGGTCGATCTGCGCGCGTTCGCTCGAGGCGTCGATGCGCTGGATCGGGATCGGTGGCGCGTCGCTCGTCTCGACGAACGCGTTCACGCCCACGACCCGCGCTTCGCCGCGTTCGATGGCCTGCTGCGCGCGGTAGGCGGATTCGCCGATGGCCTCGGCCATCCAGCCGCTTTCGACCGCCGCCACCGCGCCGCCCATCGCGTCGATCTCGGCGATCAGCGTGCGCGCGCGCCCGGTCAGCTCGTCGGTCAGCGACTCGACGTAGTACGAACCGGCCAGCGGGTCGACGACGTCCGTCACGCCGCTTTCGAAGGCGATGATCTGTTGCGTTCTCAGGGCGACGCGAGCGGAGTCGGCGGTCGGCAGCCCGAGCGCTTCGTCGGCGCCGTTGGTATGCAACGACTGCGTTCCGCCCAGGACCGCCGCCAACGCCTGCAGCGTGACGCGCACGACGTTGTTCTCCGGCTCCTGGGCGGTGAGCGTCGAGCCGCCGGTTTGGGTGTGGAAGCGCAACATCTGCGAGCGCGGATCCTGCGACCCGAACTCCTCGCGCACGATCTCGGCCCACAACGTGCGCGCGGCACGGAACTTGGCGACCTCTTCGAAGAAGTCGTTGTGCGCGTTCCAGAAGAACGAGATGCGCGGCGCCACCGTGTCGACGCCGAGGCCGGCAAGTTGCGCCGCCCGCAGGTATGCCTTCGCGTTGGCCAGCGTGAACGCGATCTCCTGAAGCGCGGTCGAGCCGGCTTCGCGGATGTGATAGCCCGAGATCGAGATCGTGTTCCAGTTGGGAACGTGATCGGCGCAATACGCCATCACGTCGGTCACCAACCGCATCGACGGCACGGGCGGAAAGATATAGGTTCCGCGTGCGACGTACTCTTTGAGCACGTCGTTCTGCACGGTGCCGCCGAGTTTGTCGAATGCGACGCCGCGCCGCCGGGTGACCGCCAGCACCAGTGCGAGCAGAATCGCGGCCGGTGAGTTGATCGTCATCGAGATGGTTACGCCCTCGAGCGGGATCCCGGCTAGGAGCGTTTCCATGTCGGCGATCGTGTCGATCGCCACGCCGACCTTGCCGACTTCACCGCGCGCCTGGGGGGCATCGGAGTCGTAGCCGAGTTGGGTCGGCAGATCGAAGGCGACCGAGAGACCGGTGACCCCGTGCTCGAGCAAGTATCGGTAGCGCTCGTTCGATTCGGCCGCGGTCGCGAAGCCGGCGTACTGGCGCATCGTCCAGTGCCGTCCGCGATACATGTCGCGGCGGATGCCGCGGGTGAACGGAAACGTACCGGGCGGCGTGCGCTCGGGTGCAGGTCCGTCGTAGTACGGCTGCAGCGGAATCCCGCTGGCGTTGATGTCCCGTGCCGGCACGAGAAACGCCTTCGTCAGCTTCGGCGGCCCACCTCGCGCGGGCGGTGACGTCAACTCAGGGTGATGAGGGGCGTGCGTGCTTCGACGGTCGCTCCGGTCGCGACGTGAACTTTCGCGACCGTGCCGGCTTTGTGCGCGCGGATCTCGTTCATCATTTTCATCGCCTCGATCACCGCCACGACGTCGCCGCCCACGACCGCAGCGCCCGCTGCCACCGGCAGTTCGACGACGACGCCGTGCATCGGCGCCACGACGTCGTTGCCCTGCGGCACCGCCGCCTTGCGCGCCGCGGGCGTTTGCGGCGCGGCTTTCGCCGCCGGCCCGTTGCTTGCCACGGGGAGATCGACGAAGCGCACGCGGAACAGTTTGTCGTTGACCTCGACGCGGATCGTGCCGTCGTCTGCGGCGGCCGGTGCCGGTGTCGCGCCGGGTCCGCTGCCGGGCGTGGCGCCGAGCGCGGCGGCGAACGGTTCGAGCGTTTGCGTTCCGTACGAGGCGTCGATTACCGGCGCGAAATCGACCAGCGCGCGCAGCAGCGAGATCGTGGTCGGCACGCCGGCGATGCGGTACTCGTCGAGCGCGCGCGCGAGCCGGGCGAGCGATTCCTCACGGTCCCGGCCCCACACGATCAGCTTGGCGATCATCGAGTCGTAGTCCGCGGTGATCGTGAAGCCGGGGAACGCGGCCGAATCGACGCGCACGCCGAAGCCGCCCGGCTCCTCGTAGCGCGTGAGCGTGCCCGGCGCCGGCCGGAAGTTGGCCGCCGGATCTTCGGCGTTGATCCGCACCTCGATCGCGTGTCCGCGCATGTCCGCGTCGACCGTGGCTTGATCGAACGCCAACGGCCGGCCGGCGGCGACGAGGATCTGCTCGCGCACGAGGTCGATGCCCGAGATCATCTCGGAGACCGTGTGCTCCACCTGGATGCGCGTGTTCATCTCGAGGAAGAAGAACTCACCGCCGGCGACGAGGCACTCGATCGTTCCGACGCTGTCGTAGGCGATTGCTTTGGCGGCGGCGATGCCGGCTTGACGCAGCCCCGCGCGCACGCGGTCGGGGATCGCCGCCGGCGCCTCTTCCCAGAGCTTCTGATGACGGCGCTGCAACGAGCAGTCGCGCTCGCCGACGTGCAGCACGTGGCCGTGTTTGTCGGCCAGGATCTGCAGTTCGACGTGCTTGGGATTCTCCAAGTAGCGTTCGGCGTAGATCGCCGGGTTGCCGAAGTAGGCGGCCGCTTCGCGCTGGGCGTTGGCAAACGCCGATTCGATCTCGTCGAGCGCGTGCGCGACCTTGAGGCCCTTGCCGCCGCCGCCGCCCGATGCTTTGAGGGCCAGCGGCAGACCGTAGCGTTTCGCCGCGGCCCGCGCCGCCGCCGCGTCGGCCAGCATCTCGGTACCGCCCGGCACGACCGGGACGCCGGCCGCGACCATCGCTTGACGCGAGCGCACCTTGTCGCCCATCGCGTCGATGGCGTCGGGGTGGGGACCGATCCAGGTGAGGCCTGCCGCGATCAGCGCGCGCGCGAACGCCGCGTTCTCGGCGAAGAAGCCGTAGCCGGGATGCACGGCATCGGCGCCGCTGCGCCGCGCGACGTCGAGGATGCGTTCGAGGTTGAGGTACGACTGCGCCGGTGCTGCGGGACCGAGGTGATAGGCCTCATCGGCCAGCGTGACGTGACGCGCTCCGCGGTCGGCGTCGCTGTACACCGCGACGGTCGCGCAGCCCAGCTCCTTCGCGCTGCGGATGACGCGAATCGCGATCTCGCCGCGGTTCGCGACCAGAATCTTGGCGAACGGGGCGCTCACCGGCGCGGGTTCGTCCGGCCCCACCGTGCCGGCTCCGGTTCGTGGCCGTCGAGCGCGCGCGCCGCGAGCCGC
>JBEKXE010000207.1:0-6611 GCA_049512335.1 Candidatus Lustribacter sp. | reverse complement strand
AACTGGCTGCCCGAACGGGCGTCGGCGGCGCCGCCGACGACCGCGGCAAAGATTGCCGCGCCGCTGCCGGTCGAAACGATATCCACGTCGATGCCGTGCTTGCGGAACAAGCCCGCTTTCTCGGCATAGAGAATCGCTTTGACGCCGTCGGTTGGGACGCCCAGCACGTGCATCTGCTTCAGATCGTCGGCGGCAGCCGCGAGCGGCGCACCGGCGGCTGCGGTCACGGTTGCACTTGCGGCCAGTTTGAGAAAATCGCCGCGATCGAACTTCGTCATCTCCTGGTCTCCTTACGCGCCGCGAATGACGCCCCTGCGCGCTTCGGCCGCACGCTGGAAGGCCGCGACGACGTCGGCGGGCATGTCAGGGCGAACGACGAGTTCGTTCTCGCCGAGCGTCGCGATGCTGCGCAGCCCGAGCCCGTCCGCCCCCGCATCGGCAACCGGAACGACCGCAAGATCCGCTTGTCCCGCGGCAACGGCGGCGCGCGACGCGTCCGGATCGCCCGCAACGATCGTCGCAAACCAGTCACCGAAGTCTTGCGTCTGCTGGCGCATCCCGATGCGCGTCGCGAAAGCGCCGGGCGCGGTCCCCGCGGAGCGTTCGAGAATCTCCGAGGCGACTTCCAGCGTGAGCATCGAGCGAATGCGCGGCGGCGGCTCCACCGGAACCGGGCGTGGATGTTGCTGTCCCACCTCGCGCGATTTCTCGCCGGTGCGATAGCCGCGTTCGTTCCAGTAGCGCTCGGCCGCCGGGTGCAACGGCACGTCGAGCGGACCGTCGGGCGTGTCGCGAACCATGTGCGCGACGGGGAGCGGACCCGCGCCTTCCCACGGCACGCGATCGCGCCGGTGATCGAGCCCGGCACAGATGCTGGTGACGAGCGCGTCGGGAGCGTCCTCGCGCACGAAGATGGCGAAGCCGCTGAAATCGATCGTCTCGACGTCGGCGCCGAGCTTGGGGTACACCGCCGCCTCGAGCACGTTCGGGCGAAAGCCGAGCGCTTCCAAGTTGCGCATCGTCGTCGCGCCGAGCGGCAGCGCTCGCATGCCGATCGCCAGCGCTTTGTCGAGCCAGCGCACGATCGCCTCGTCGAAAATCGCGTTGATCGTGCCGTCCTGGGCCATTTTCAGTCGCTCGGGCGCATCGAAGCCCGAGCGCTCCGGCGCATCGAAGCCCCCCTCGTAGTGGATCCCGCCGCCCCAACTCACCAATTCGTCCACCGAGAATCCGGCCGCGCGCAAGACGCAATCGAGCACGGGGTGGATCGAGTGGCTGCGCTGACCGCGCATCGAGATCTGCAACGGAAAGCGCCGTTCGCGCACGTCTTCGAGGCTGGTGAGCCCGGTGTCGGCGGTGACGACGAACGCAAACAAATCGTATGACGGCATCACCGCGATCGCGCGCACCGGCTGCGGCGCGGTGAAGGGCCCGGTGCCGCGGTAGGCGAGCGTCAGCATGACCGACGGGTTGACCAGCGCCATCGCAGCCCGCCGTTCGACGACGTCGTGGATCCCTTCCGGATTGTCGCTCGCATAGAGTGAGAGCGGACCGTCCGCCGGGCCCACCCCCGCGACATCGACCTTGACTTGCCAGAATCGGCGGTCGTTGGCGAGCGCCAATCCCTTCGCAAGCTCGAGCGCAATTGCGGCGCGTTCGCGCATCAGATCAACGGCGGCGGGCATCCTAGACGATGAACGTCATATTGGGCATGACCGTGTCGTTGTTGGTCAGCATGACCTTCTTCAACACGATCCGGAAGTCGTCGCCGTCACGCTCCAAGACGTGCATGTTCCGCCCGGCCCAGAAGTGCGCCTCGTTCTTGCGAATTTCGCACAGCACGAAGGCCGAGTGCGCGACGACCGTGCCGTCGGCACCGGCCTCGACCTCGACGTTCGACACGACGCGCGTGAGCCGCGACTTGGGCCGCTGCGCGTGCGCGTGCAGCCCGCTCAGGCGCCAAACGCGATCTTCGATCTGGCCGCGGTTCTCATAGACGATCGCGACGTTGTGGTGCGGGTCGGCGTCGTCGGCGTTGCACGGGATCCAGTACATGCCCTCGTCGGCCCACAGTTCCAGCCAGCCCTTGTAGTCGTTGGTGTCCATGAGCCGGGCTTCGCGGAACAAGAACTGTTCGACGGCGCGCTGCAGATCGAGCGTTTCGGTAGGCATCAGGACGCGCTCATCTGACGCGCCCACTCGCGCATCTGGGCCCGCTGCGGAACCTCGTCCGGAATCTTGCCGACGATCGAGCCGTCGCGGTCGACGTACTCGCGGTTGCGGCCGCGCGAGATGTCGATCCACGGGTTCACCACGGCTTGCAAACCGTCGGTGTTGCGTTCGAAGATCTCGGTGTCGTCGGGCTGGCCGAAGCCGGCCGGCCCGTAGAACTCCTCGTGCTTGCGCAAGCGGATGTCGTTGAACTCATCGGTCACGCCGCCCAAGCGCGCCGGAAACAGGTAGACGTCGGTGCGGTCGACCGCGACCGGCACGACCATGCGCACGTGCTGGTTGATCATTTGCAGATTCGGCCACACGCCGAGATGCGGATCGCCGCCGATCGCGATCAGGTCACCGCCGCGTTCGGGTCCGTAGGCGGCGTACATCGCCTCGATGTACTCCTTGCCGCCGGGCATATGACGCGTCGCTTCCAAGTGAAAGTCGCGCTCCGAGATACGGTGCGGGATCACGTCGAGCATCGCGTGACCGTGGAGGAGATCGCGCGACACCGCCAGCGGCGAATCGTTCATCGTCTTGCGCGGCGCCTGCGCGACGGCCGAGTCGACGTTGGGGTTTTCCTTGGCCGCGTTGCGCCGGAAGATCTCGAACGCGGATTGGTGTACGACCGGCGGATGGTAGCCGTCCATCCCGACGAACTTCCAGTTGCCGCGGAACGACGTCTTGTGCGTGCCCGCATCGAGCAGCAGCTCGCCGGTCGGCGAGGCGTCGATCATGTAGTCGAATTTGGCGGCCGCGAGACCGAGATGATCGCGCAGCGGCACGGCGTTCGGGTTGACCGTCCCGAAGATGAAGCCGCGATAGCTGTCGAGCTGCGGAAGCGGCGTGAGCCCGAGCGACTCGCGGTCGAAATCGTCGGGATAGGCGTCATCCTTCGGAATGTGAACGAGCGTGCCGGTGTTGTCGTATGTCCAGCCGTGGTAGAAGCAGCGAAAGTGTGACTGGTTGCCGCGGTCGACTTCGCAAATCAGCGCGCCGCGATGACGGCAACGATTCATCACCGCACGGCACACGCCGTCGTCGCCCCGCACGATGATGACCGGCTGCCGGCCGATCGTGCGGCTGACGAAATCTCCGGGCTTGGGGATTTCGCTCTCGTGCGCGAGATAGAGCCAGGTCGCGTAGAAGATCTTCTGCATCTCGCGTTCGAAGATCGCGGGGCTCGTGTAGATCTCCGAATTCACCCGGTCGCCGCGAATGAACTGCGCGGCCCAGTCATCGGGACGGCAAAGCGCCTCAACCTGCTGTGTTAACACATCTCTCTCTTACTTTCGGGGACTCGAAATCCTCGGCTCGAATGGGCTAGCTGCGACGCCGGAGAAGGCGCCCAGCCCCGTATCATATTACCCGAACCCGGAGGCTTCCCGATGATCGAGGCTCGCGTTCAACCTCTGCTCGATCCCGCCGCCTGGCAGGGAAAGATCTTCAGTAACGGCTGGCGCACCGCGGCCGGCGGCTCGACCGACGTTACCGACAAAGCGACCGGCGCCGTCCTCGGGCGCACCGGCGTCGCCAACGCTGCCGACGTCGCCGAAGCGGCCAAACGCGCCAAGGCCGCGCTGCCGGCATGGAAGGCGACGCCGCCCGCGGGGCGCGCCGAGATCCTGCGCAAGGCGGCCGATCTGCTCGAAGCCGCGCAGGACGAGGTCGCCGGCTTCGACGTCCGGGAAACGGGCGGCATCCGGCCCAAAGCCGACTTCGAGGTCAGCGTGGCGGTCGGCGAGTTGCGCGAGGCCGCCGGTCTGTGCGAGGCGGCCGGCGAGCGCCGCGTCATCGAGAAAACCGACGAAGTGGAGAGCGTCGCCGTGCGCGTCCCGATCGGGGTCGTCGGCGTCATCTCGCCCTGGAACGCGCCGCTGATCCTCTCGATGCGCTCGGTCGCGCCGGCGCTGGCCGTCGGTTGTACGGTGGTGCTCAAACCGGACGTGCAAACGCCGGTGTCCGGCGGCTTCGTGATCGCAGCCGCGCTGGCGGCCGCCGGCCTGCCCGACGGCGCGCTGCACGTCCTGCCCGGCGACGCCGAACCGGGAGCCGCGCTGTGCACCGATTCGAACGTCGACATGATCTCGTTCACCGGCTCGACGCAAGTCGGCCGGCTCGTGGGCGAAGCGGCGGGGCGGACGCTCAAGCGCGTCGCGCTCGAACTCGGCGGCAACTCGCCGTTCATCGTGCTCGACGATGCCGACCTCGAGCTCGCGTCGTCGGCCGGCGCATTCGGCTCGTTTTTCTTCCAAGGCCAGATCTGCATGGCGTCGAGCCGTCATCTGGTCCACGAAAAGATCGCCGATGCGTACATCGCCAAGCTCACCGAGCGCACCGCCAAACTCGGCATCGGAAACCCGCACACCGATCACGTGCACTTGGGGCCGCTGATCAACGAGCAGCAGCTCGAACGCGTCACCCGCATCGTCGACCAATCGCTGGCCGCCGGCGCCCACGCGGCGACCGGCGCGACGCACGAAGGCCGCTTCTACCGGCCGACCGTGCTGACCGGCGTGACGCCCGCGATGGCGGCGTTCTCGGAAGAGATCTTCGGGCCCGTGGCGCCGGTCACGACGTTCAAAACCGACGAAGAGGCGATCGAGCTCGCGAACCGCACCGAGTACGGGCTCTCATCGGCCATCTACTCGGCCGACGTCGACCGCGCGCTACGCATCGCGGAACGCCTGAACGCGGGCCTCGTGCACATCAACGATCAGACGATCAACGACGATCCGCGCATTCCGTTCGGTGGTACCGGCGCTTCGGGGAACGGCGGCCGCTTCGGCTCCGTCTCGAACCTCGAGGAGTTCACCACCTGGCGCTGGATGACCATCCGCGCGAAGGGGCACCCGTACCCCTTCTGACGCGGATCGCCGGATTACATCGGGGGAACGAGACCGTCTTTTCCGACGTTCACGCTGGGCGCCGAGAGCGAGCCGTCGGCATTCTTCGTCGCGCGAACGATCACGTGCGCGCCCTTGACCAACGCCGACGCATCGGCCGGGGCGTAGGTGACGATCGGCGTATCCGGCGTGACGATGATCGTCTTGTCGCCGTTGTCGATCTTGATCGTCAGCGTGTGTGCGTCGACCGCATCGACCTTCGTCGTGCCGATGTTCGTGACGTTACCGTTCGTCATCGTGCTCGTCGGGCCGAGGTCGTACGGCGAGCTGAAGGCCCGTCCGTTGAACCCGGGCGCGAAGTAGTGGACCTCGATCGCGCGCAGCGTCCCGTTCGGCCCCGGCATCGCCGCCGACCCGACATACGAGCCCGGCGTGATCGCCGCCAGGTTCGACTTCACGATGTATTGCACGCGGAAGTCGGGCGCGAGCGCGATCGTCGTCGTCGCGCTGCCGATCGGCGCGCCCACCGTCAGCACGTTCCCGATGAGCGAGACCACCACCCCACGGATCGTGACGGTGGGAGCCGGAGCAGCCGGCGGTGCGCCCTGAGCGAAGGCCGCAGCCGACAAACCGAAAACCATGAGACCGGCCATAAGCAACTTCTTCATCTGTCCTCACTCTCACACAACAAGCCAAAAGCCCTCCGAAAGGGAAAGCCATGAGCGCCGCAATTCGTGCCGATCACATCGGCAGCTTCCTTCGACCCGCCGACATCATCGAGGCCCGGCATCAGGGGGATACCGGCAGCGAGCATCTCCGGGAACTGGAGGACCGGGCCGTCCTCCAGGTGCTCGACAAGCAGCGCGAGCTCGGGCTCGACGTGCTGAGCGACGGCGAGTTCCGCCGCAACGGCTTCATGGGCGACCTGACCGCGGCCGTCGACGGCTTCGACTACGGTGACGGCGTCGCGCGGCAGTGGAAGTCGGGCACGGCGGTCGCGCCGTCTCAGCCGATACGAGGCATCGTCGTCAGCAAACTCAAGCAGCACCGACGGCTCACCGCCCACGAAGTCCCGTTCATGAAAGAGCACGCGAAGGGGCCCTACAAGATCACGCTGCCCAGCGCCACGCAATTCCCAGCGATCGCCTGGAAGAAAGAAAAGAGCGCCGACGTCTATCCGACGCCCTCCGACCTCTTGCGCGACGTCGCGGCGATCATCGAGCGCGAGATGGCGGCCTTGGCGGCCGAAGGCGTGCCGTACATCCAGATCGACGCCCCGCGCTACAGCTACTACCTCGATCCGAAGTGGCGCGAATGGCTGAAGGCCGAAATGGGCGGCGATCCGGACAAGCTGCTCGATGAAGCGTTGGCCGCCGACAACCTCGGCTTCAAAGCCGCGCGCAAGCCCGGCATCGAGCTCGCGATCCATCTCTGCCGCGGCAACAACCGCAGCAAGTGGTACGCCGAGGGCGGCTACGACGCGATCGCGGAGAAGATGTTCAACACGCTCGACGTCGACCGCTTTCTGCTCGAATACGAAGACGAACG
>JBEKXE010000206.1:0-6613 GCA_049512335.1 Candidatus Lustribacter sp. | reverse complement strand
CGGCGAGCGCGCGCACTTGCTGCGTCACCGCCGGTTGCGAGAGCGCCAGCTCTTCGGCCGTGCGCGTGAAGCTGCCGATCTCGGCCAGGCGCGCGAACGTGTGTAGCTGCGTGAGGGTCAGCGGCATGCAGCGTGCTTCGGCGGCGGGCGTATGACCGCATCCGAGCAGCTGGCGGCGGCGCTGAAGCTCGTGCCCGGGCTGACGGATCACGCGCGCATTCCGGGGTCGTTGCCAGATGCGGCGGAGTTCGATGCGGCGTGGGGGTTGTTGCAGAGTGCGGTGTCTCAGGATCCCACCGCGGCGGCCGTGCATGCGGCGCGCGGCAATCTCTTGTTGCGGCGCGGGAAGACGGATGCGGCGCAGCGGTCGTATGCGCTGGCGGCGCGGTTCGATCCGTATGATGCGCCGTCGCGGCTGGTGCTGGGCGAGCTGGCGTATATGGCCGGGGATGAGCGCGCTTCGCAGACGTGGTTCGATGAGGCGTTTGCGCTGACGCATTTGTATTCGCCGGTGCTGCAGCCGGGGGCGCGGTCGGCGTTGGTGTTGTGTGTGGCAGGGCCGTGGCATCGGAATATTCCGCTCGATTTTGTGGTGGATGCGGAGCGCTGGACCTTGCACCGGTGGTATTTGCCGGATGATTTGATCTTGCGCGGCGAGTTGGCGTTGCCGGAGTACGACCTGGTGATCGACGCGATCGGCGAGAGCGTCGACGCGCGCGCGGCGCTCGCGGAAGCGCAGAAGTTCATCTTGGCCGAAGATATCCCGGCGATCAACGATCCCGAACGCGTGCGCGGCACGGCGCGGGATATGCTGGCGGCGACCCTGTCCGGCGTGACGGGGTGTAAGGTTGCGCCGGTGCGGCGGGTGTCGGCTGCGGAGCTGGTGCGGATTGCGGATGGGTTTCCGCTACTCGTGCGTCCGACCGACGCGCACGGCGGAAAGGGGCTGGAGCGCGTCGACGATGCCGCTGCGGTTGCCGCGTATGCATCGCGCGTCGTGGCGGATGCGTACGACGTCTCGGCATTCACGGACTACCGCAGCGCCGACGGGTTCTACCGGAAGTACCGGGTGATGTTCGTCGACGGCATCCCGTACCCGTATCATCTGGCCCTCGACGATTCATGGATGATCCACTACCACCGCGCCCCGATGGGCGCCCACGAGTGGATGCGCGAAGAAGAACGCCGCTTCCTCACCGCCCCCGACGAAACGTTCGCCGGCTGGACCACCACGCTCCGCGCCGTCGGAGCAGCAATCGGTCTAGATTACTTCGGCATCGACTGCACGAGCCTCGCCGACGGCACGCTCTTCATCTTCGAAGCAGACGCCGCAATGCTGGTCCACGGCTTCGACCCCGACCCCGATAAGCGAGCGGCGTACGAGCGTATTCGTACGGCGCTAGCGGCGCTGCTCGAGACGCGCGCCGGCTAAGGGGAAGAGCCCACGCACGCGCGAGGTGTCGACATCGTGGCAGTCACTCGACTACGCTCGTGACCAGGTCGGTTATCTCGATGATCGTGATTGTGGCTGTCCCCCGACGACGCTCGGGATGACAGGAGAAACAAAAGCGGCCCTCGTCGAAACGCGTGCGGCAACCGACTCGTCACTAGGCCGGTCTTGTTGAAAAGAAGAGGTGCCACGCGATGAACATGATGCATCCCGAGCCGGACGCCACCGACGCCCGTACCCTTTCTGCGGTCGCCACGCTCAGCGCCGCCGAGCGCGCCGCGCTCGACGCGCTACCGCCCCTGATCTCGACCGATTCGCACGTCATGGAGCCGCGGTCCGTGTGGGACCGTTTGGCGTCGCCGTACCGCGAAACGGTCCAGGAACTGGTCGGTAGCGTCGGGTTTCGAACGACGAACCAGCCCAACGGTGCGACCGATCCCGTCGCCCGCTTGGCCGATCAGAAGCGCGACGGGGTCGAGGCGGAGATCCTCTTTCCGAACGACGGCATGGCCATCTTCGGGCTCGATGACGGTCCGACGCAACAGGCGGGCTTTCAGGTCTATAACGACTGGCTGGCCGAGTATTGTCAAACCGCGCCCAAGCACCTGTTCGGCGTGACGTGCATCGCCGCGTACGACATGGACGCTGCGGTCAAAGAACTGCACCGCGGTTTGGATCTGGGCCTGACCGGCGCCATGATCTGGCAGGTTCCCGACCCGAAGGTGCCCTTCACGTCGCGTCACTACGAACCGTTGTGGGCCGCCGCAGCCGAAGCCGGCGCACCGGTCCACATGCATATCCTCACCGGCCATTCGTACGCGCGCACGATGAAAAGCCTCATCGGGTCCGAAAAAATCCGCGGTGCGGTCAATACGAAACAGAACGACACGATCAATTCGCTCTTCGATCTCATCTTTTCCGGTGTCTTCGATCGACACCCAAAATTGCGCCTCGTCTTAGCGGAGAGTGAATGCGGGTGGCTGCCGTTCGTGCTCCAACAATGGGACTACTATTTCGAACGCTTTCGCAAGAAAGAGGACATGGGCATCACGCGCCCGCCGAGCGAGATCTTCAACGAGCACGTCTACTGCACGTGGCTCGAAGACTACTCGGGGACGCGCCAATTTTCGTGGTGGGGCCACGATAACCTGATGTGGTCCAACGATTACCCGCACCCGAATATGACGTTTCCGCACTCACGCGAGAACGTCGTCCATCACATCGGCAAGTTGCCGAAAGACCTGCAGAACAAGCTCATTCGCGACAACGCCATCCGTCTGTACGGATTGGCCTCTCGACTCGAGGAGAACGAACGTGTCAGTTGAGACCGAACCCAAAGCCCCCGCCGAAGCCCACTTCTTCAATCTCGATACCCAGTTGCTGGCGCAAGGCCGGTACGACAACCACGTCGCCCGAACCGACCTCCTGAGACTGACCGTCAAGGTCTATGCGTCGGGCGGCGAAAACGCATTGCACCAGCACAAATACGAGGACCACGCCTTCATCGTGCTGCAGGGCGAGGCGACATTCCACATCGGTACCGAAGACGAGGTCCGCGTCCTCAAGAAATATGAGGGCGTCATGATTCCGCGCGGCGTCTGCTACTGGTTCTTGAGTAGCGCACCGGAAAATCTCGTGATGTTGCGTACCGGTGCCGCCGAGCAATGGCCCTCGGACGGTCGCGCCTTTCCCGACGGGCGCCCGTTCCACGGCCAATCGATCGAGAACAAGCAAGTCGAGATGATTCCGCTTCCGGGTCAGTTCTTCACCGCATAAATCCAACTGGGGTGTCCATGAAACGATCGACGGCGTTGCTCGGATTGTCCGCGCTCGCACTGCCTTCGCGCGCCCGCGCTCAAACGCTCACCAAAGTGACGCTCGTTTCAACCGCGGGAACCGCAGCCGGCCCCGCGGTCTACGCCGAGAAGGTCGGCCTCTTCCGGAAGTACGGCCTCGACATCACGCACACCCAGATGAACAACGGTGCGGCGATCGCCGCCGCCGTAGCCGGCGGAGCGGCCGATATCGGCAGCGGCAGCTCGTTCTCCGTCGTCACGGCGTACGCGCATGGAATCCCGATGCAGATCTTCGCGGCGGGTCCGGAGTTTTATGCGTCCGAGCCGGTCCCGTACGGCATGATCCTGGTTGCGAAGTCCTCACCCTTCCAGACCGCATCCGATCTCAATGGGAAAACGTTCGGCCTCGCGACCGCACGCGGCGACCTCAACGCAACGGCGACCGAGGCGTGGGTGGAGCAACACGGTGGCGACTGGTCCAGCATCAAGGTCTTGGAGATTCCGCAAACCGCGATGGTCGCGGCACTTCAGGCCGGCCGTATCGATGCGATGACGATGCAAAGTCCTAACGCGGGCATTGCGCTCGCGAGCGGGCAAGTACGTTTGTTCGGTAAACCGTATGATGCCGTCGCGCTGAAATTCAATATCGCGCCGTGGTGGGGTATGGCATCCTACGCCGCAAAGAACCCGGATGTCGTGTCTGCCTTCGCGCGAGCCATGGCCGAAGCGTCGCGCTATGCCAACGCGCATCCGCAAGAGATGCTGCCGCTGCTGGCAGCGTATACGGGCGTCGAACCTGCGGTGTTGCAAGCGGCCGCGCGCGCTCCGTTCGGCGATCACCTCGATCCCGCTGATTTTCAACCGGTCATCGACCTCGAGGTCAAATACAAGCTGATCGGCAAAGGCTTCGATGCCAAAGAGATCCTCGCGCCCGCTGCGATGGGGCGCCTCCGCTCCGGTTGACACGGGGCGCGCAACCTTTTGGGGCTGCGCCGTTATTCCGGTAGCGTTATGGGACTAAAGACGGAGATTGTGCTGTACCAGGCGGAGTGGTGCCCGTATTGTGCGCGGGTGCGCCAGAAGCTGACCGATCTGTTGATTGACTACACGATCGTCAACGAGCCGTACTCGCATGCGGAGCGCGTAGCCACGAAGGCGGTGTCCGGGCAGACGAGCATTCCGGTGCTGGTCGACGGGGAGGTCGTGCTCGACGACGACGACGATATTCTCCCCTATCTCGAAAAGAAATATGGGGCCGGAGTCCCGAGCTAAGCCGCTATTCCATCGAAATGTGAACGGGGCCGGCGGCGGCGCGTTTCTTCGGGAGCACGAAAACGAGCGGTAGCAGTGCGATGGCGAGGACGCCGAGGACGAACTGGCAGTCGGCGAACGACATGACGCTCGCCTCGCGCACGACGTCGCCGTAGAGCTGGCCGAGCGAACCGCCCGCGTGAAGGAAGCGCGCGACGGGGCCGTAGGCCGGTTGCATGAATTGCGCCAGCGCGTCTTGGTGGAAGGCGCTGCGGCGGGCGAGGATCGTCACCAGCACGGCTGTCGAGATCGAGCCGCCGAGCTGCGTCGAGAGGCTTTGGAAGGCTGCCGCTTTCGGGATCGTCTGCGGATTGAGGCCGTTCAGCATCGCGATCGAGATCGGGATGAAGAGCAGCGACAGACCGACGCCGTTGACGATGTTCGGCCAGACCATCACGCCGAAGTCGGTGGTCGACGTCGTGACGTGGGCGAACCAGAACTGCGAGATCCCGACCAGCGAGAAGCCGATCAGTAGCAAGAGGCGCGTGTCGACGCGCGGGTTCGTCGCCAAGCGCACGGCCAGCGGTGCGCCGATGGCGATGAACGCGGCGCGCACGAAGATCATCTCGCCGCTGAGCATCGCGGTGAAGCCGAGCACGCCTTGCGTGTACTGCGGAAAGATCACGATGCCGCCGTAGAGCACCGAACCGATGCAGAACGCCAGCGTCGCGCCGGCCGCCACCTGCGGGAAGCGCAGCACGCGCAAGTCGACGACCGGATTCTTCGTGGCGAACAGTTCCCAGCAGACGAACGTGATCAGCGCGACCGCGCTCGTGATGCCCACGGCGAGGATCGTCGAATCGTTGAACCAGTCGTTTTGCTGACCTTCGCCGAGCACGTACTGCAGCGAACCGAGCCCGACGATCAGCAGCGCGAGGCCGACGTTGTCGAGCGGGATGCGCCTCGGGTCGGTCGGGTTCTTCAGGCGCATCAGGATCACGGTGCCGGCGAATAGACCGGGCGCGACGTTGATGAAGAAGACCCAGTTCCACGAGACGTTGTCGGTGAGCCAGCCGCCCAGCGTCGGGCCGACCGCCGGGCCGACGACGGCGCCGATCGAGAAGAGTCCTTGGCTCAGGCCGAATAACCGCTTGGGGAACGTCTCGCGCAGCGTGGCTTGCGCGGTCGCGATCAAGCCGCCGCCGAACGCGCCCTGCACGATGCGCCACAGGATCAGCTCGGTGATCGACGATGAGAGGCCGCACATGATCGACGCGACCGTGAAGCCGATGATCGCGGTCGCGTAGTACTGCCGGCGGCCGAAACGGATTTGCAGCCACGGCGTGAGCGGGATGACGATCACGGCCGAGATGATGTAGCCGGTGACGACCCACGAGCTCTCGTCGAGCGTCGCGCCGAGGTTACCTTGAATGATCGGCAGCGCGACGTTCACGATCGTGGTGTCGAGGGTTTGCATCAGCGTCGCGGCGATAACGGCAGACGCAATCAGGACGAGCGAAAAGCCGCTCTCCACCGTATCGCGCGTGTTGCCTTGTTCGGGCCTGGGATCAGCCATCCGGCACCTCCGCCGTCACGGCCATTGTGGACTCCATCCCCCTTCGCCACACCGCCCAAAGTCGCTCCGGGCACTTGCATTTGCTCCGCCGTCAATAAGAGCGGGCCGGCCCGCACCCTGTCTACCCCGAGCGTTGTCGATTCGCTGTCACCCCGAGCGTTGTCGAGGGGTGCGCCGCGATCCGCAGACCGCAGGGCAGGGCAATGCCACTTGGGGGTGAGCTTTAGGCGAGGTGGCTGCCCTGCGGTAACGCTGAACGCTTGCTGGTGTGGCGTTGCCCGCCTCCTGCGGTACAACGATCATCGCGCGTCCCTCGACAACGCTCGGGGTGACAGCGGGGGGAGTGCCGTTGTTCTTTTCCACTCAAGGTTGGCGTGCGTAGCGACCGCGTAGGCGGGAGCAGTGCCTTCCCGCTCTGTCATCCCGAGCGTTGTCGAGTGGTGCGCCACGATCCGCAGACCGCAGGGCAGGGCAATGCCACTTGGGGGTGAGCTTTAGGCGAGGTGGCTGCCCTGCGGTAAGCGCTGTACGCTTGCTGGT
>JBEKXE010000205.1:0-6647 GCA_049512335.1 Candidatus Lustribacter sp. | reverse complement strand
CTCTTTTGGACAAGAGCCTGCTCAGGTAACAGCTCACGAGCTGGCCGCACGCGTCGACCGCCATTACGACCAATTGCACTCGCTGAAGGCCGGGTTCCGCGAGGACTATGCCGGCCTGGGCATGACGCGAACGGAGAGCGGCACACTTTTCCTGCGCAAGCCGGGACGCATGCTGTGGCAGTACAGCACGCCGGCGGGAAAGATCTTTCTGCTCGACGGAAAATACGCGTGGCTCTACACCAAGGGCGATGCGCAGATTCAGCGGATTCCCTCGAAAGAGCTGGACGATCTGCGTTCGCCGCTGCGCTTTTTGCTGGGGCACACGCAGCTGGAGAAGGAATTGAGCGGGTTGAAGCTGGACGGCGCTTCCCACGGCCTTTACACGCTCAGCGGCTTGCCCAGGGGCCAGGAAAATCGCGTGACGCGGCTGGAGCTGACGGTGACTGCAGCGGGCGCAATCTCCACCCTTGAAGTGCAAGAGGTGGATGGCGCGACCACGCGGTTCACCTTTACGAACGAGCAGCCCGATGCAGCGATTCCAGCCGAGACGTTCCACTTTACGCCGCCAGCGGGCGTGCCGGTGGTGGACGCCATGCCGCCGGTGTGAAAGACAGGGAACAAGGGACCGAGGGAACAAGGGACCAAGATGGTCCGTGCTACAAGTCACACGGTCGGGCCTTGAAGGGCGCTATGCTTTCCTCCTGATCAACAATGCGAGGTATGAAGCATGGGAGCGTCGTTCAAGGATCTGATTGTTTGGCAGCGCGCAGTGGAACTGACTACGGAAATCTATCGCCTGACGGCCGCTTTCCCGTCCTCCGAGCAATTCGGTTTGAGCAATCAACTGCGGCGTGCCTCAGTTTCCATGCCGTCGCTCCCTGGAGGGCAATTGCTCTGCTAGCGGCGCGCCGCGAAAAACCTCCTTGACCACGTAGAGCGGGCGCCGCTTGGTCTCGAGAAAGATGCGCGCGATATATTCACCCATGAGTCCCAGACACAACAGCTGCACACTGCTGAAAACGAGGAAGGCCAGGAAAAGAATCGCCCAACCCTTAACGTAGCCGGGGAACATCACCGAATAAAGCACGTAAGCGGCGAGCACCGCAGTCGCACTCCCGGCCATGAAGAGCTTCCCAATATACCAGCCGTACGAGCCGCGAACAGTAGAAATAATGAGGCAAGAGTCGAGCGCCGAGCAGGTTACCGCGACGAAGAGCCACAGTGCGAGGGCGGTATCGTTGCGTGTATGCGTATAGATCGCGTAGAGCGCGGCAACGTTGAGCGCGATAATGAAAGGCAGTAAGAGGTTCGCTATGACCGGCGTAAAGAGTGCGGCAAGGAAAACGGGCGGGAGCGACTTTGCAAAGACCGTAACGACGATCGTGGCCGCAACCGATACGCAGACGCCTGCTGCGACGGCAAGCCCGATCGTTCGTGGAACGACGGCCGAAGCTACGAGATCGGACGAATCGGGGCGCCAATACGCGGCAAGTATCAGCAACGGAAAACCGAAATGCCACGCGAGCCACAAGTAGGCGGCCGACTGTTCGTTCGCGCCGAACAGTGCCGTCGGCGCGAAGAGCTGCGGGAACGTCAAGATGTATGGGATGGCAAACAACCCGACGAGCGCATAGGCGCTCCCGAGCAGTAGGAAGCGAGGTCGTCGCGAAGCCGAGAAATCGATGAAGAGGACCAGCGCGGTGAGAAACGCCGCCGCGATGATGAACCCGATGAGCAGCGGAACGAAAGCTAAGGCGTGCGGAAGCGGTTGACGGCCGAAGATCGCGCCCGACAATGCGAGCACGAGCGAGCCGATGAGGACGAAATATGCGATCTTCCGTGTCCGGGGAGAGGCGTCAAGCGTTGAAAAGCGCAGACCACTCGCCGGCTGCATGCCTACTGAGACTCCTCGTCGAGAACTTTGCGGATCAAAGCGGCGAGTTCGGCCTTTCGAAAGGGCTTGGAGAGCAGTTCGATGCCGAGTTGATCGAAGTTGTCCTGAAGCAAGCTCGGGCTGGTGTACCCGGATGTCAGAACGATCTTGACCCGCGGATCGAGCGCTCGAAGCTCGGCTGCGAGCGTGATCCCCGTATGCTTGCCGGGCATGACGACATCGCTGAAGATCAGGTCGAATCGATCGCCCCCGCGGATCCGGGCCAGCGCGTCGTCGGCGCTCTCGACCGCCTCGATGCGGTACCCAAGGTCGCTTAGCATCGCGCAGCTGACCTCGCGGATCCGCTCGTTGTCCTCGACGACCAGCACGCGCTCGTGCCCGCCGGGGGGCACATCCACGGCGGTCTGGCCGTTGGCGGACGCTGCGGCATCGCTGGTGCGGGGAAGGTACAGCCGCACCGTCGTGCCGTGTCCGGGCTCGCTATAGATCCGCGCGGTACCGCCCGATTGTTTGAGCGTTCCGAGCACCATACTCAAACCCAAACCCGTACCGACGCCTTGCGCTTTGGTGGTGAAGAACGGGTCGAACGCTCGGGCCACAATCTCCGGAGGCATCCCGTGTCCGGTATCGCTCACCGAGATGACGACGTAGTCGCCCGGCCGGAAATCCGCACCGTAGGCAACGGCGAAATCCTCGTCGACGGTCACGTTCCGGCAATCGATGGTCAACGTGCCGCCGTCGGGCATCGCATCGCGAGCGTTGATCGCGAGGTTCAGCACCGCGTTCCCAATTTGCGAAGGATCGGCGACCGCGACCCACAGGTCGTCCGCAAGCCTTTCGACGATCGCAATTTGCTCGCTGATCGTGCGACGAATGAGCGGCGTGGTCGAGGCGATCGTTTCGCGCAGATCGAGCGGCTCGGCGCGCAGCGGCTGCCGGCGCGAAAACGCGAGCAATCGCTTGACCAACTCCGCTCCGGAAAGCGCGGCAGTGAGCGCGGACTCGGCGAAACGAGCGGCCTGAGGATTGTCGCTGATCGCATCGGCCAGGAGATCCAAGTTGCCGATCACCGCGCCGAGAACGTTGTTGAAGTCGTGCGCGATGCCGCTGGTGAGCTGCCCGACCGCCTCCATCTTCTGCGCTTGCTGCAGGGCCGCTTCCGCCTGCTTGCGTTTGGCGATGTCGCGGATTGCCGCAATGACGACCAAACCGTCGGGGGTCTGATGCGGGCTCAGGCTGATCTCGATCGGAAACTCGCCGCCGTCCTTCCGTAGCGCATACAGTTCCAAGCCGACACCCATGTCGCGCGGCCGCGGGGCTCGTAGGTAGTCGCGCACGTGACTTGCATGAGCCGTGTGGAACCGCTCCGGCATCAGCAGATCGAATTGCCGGCCGACGAGTTCCTCCGGGAGGTAGCCTAACACGGCCTCGACCCGTTGGCTGGCGAGGATAATCGTGCCGCGCTCGTCGACGACCAGCATCGCGTCCGGACTTGCGGTCAGAAACCCGCGAAACTTCTCTTCGGAGATATGGACGCGGCCTTCGAGCACCTGAGCGTATTCTTCGACCTTGCGCTTGGCCTCGGCGAGTTCGGCCTCGCGCTGCTGGAGGTCACGATTCGCGCGGACCGTGTCCTCGAACGTCGAGATGAGCATATCCAAGATCTGCTCTTTGTCCGAGGTGATGTTGAAGCGCTGACCGAGGAACGCTATGTCGATGCCGAAGCTCACCTTGCCGCGCAGATCGCGGTTCTGCAAGATCGTGTTGATGCGGCCGACGATCTGGTCGGGCTGGTACGGCTTGGTCAGGAAGCTGTCGGCGCCGCACTCGAGTCCGCGGATGATATCCATCGGCTCGCGGAGCGTGGAGAGCAGGACGACCGGAATCGATGAATGCCCTGGCAACGCCTTGATTCGGCGGCAGAGTTCGTAGCCCGACATCCCGGGCATAACAATGTCGGAGATGACCAGATCCGCGGGTGCCTGCTCGAGCAGGGATAGCGCGCGCTCGGCATCGGGGGCGAGCACGACTTCGAGTCCCGCTTGTTCGAGAATTGCGCGCAGCAGTTCGGCTTGGGTCGGGCTATCCTCGGCTACGAGAACGCGCGACACGTCAGCGCGCCGAGGCGCCGGACAGACCGCCGACCCGCGAACGTCCCCTTTGGTTAGAGGTCCGCTTTAGAGCGGGCCTGGGATCATGTACCTGACCCCGGGATGAGCTAGGACCCACGGACACCCCCCGGATTCCCATACACATGCAGGAAGAGCGTACGCTCCCAGGTTTAATTTCGGTTTGCCTAAACAGGACCGTATTGGACCGATCATATTCCGGCGGCAATAATATTGTCAATTAATCTGTTCATTATTTTTCAGAGTGGTGGACTATGAGTAGCGTTGGTGAACGCGTCCGGCATCTACGGGAGAAGCTCGGAATGACGCGGACCGAATTGGCCTCTCGGGTGGGCCTCTCGTCCCAAGCCATTGCCGCGCTCGAGAACGGGGTCTCGAAGCAACCGAGTTTCCTCGTCGGAATGCACCTCGCTAGGGTCCTTCGCGTCCGCCCTGCCGAGCTTGCCGGACTCATCCCTGCGCCCTGCATCCACTTTGGGACGAAGGACGGGAAGCTCCGATTCGATCTGGTTTTGATCCACCGGGACGCCGAACCAGCCGCGATCGCGGCATGGATGCAGAAACTCGTCGATGCGATCGGCGCGATTCCCGGCTTCGATATCGAGAGCACGAATCTGGCCGATAGCGCCACGGCCAGCGTAATCGCCCGGCAAAACGGCGAAAAGAAGCAGCCGATGGGCGATGAGGAATCGGCCGGTAGGCTCGATGAACTCGATCGACGGCTCCGCGTCATCGAGCGCGACATCCATGGAATGAAGCCGGCGAAGAAGTCGCGGCGCCCGAAGGGCTAGGCCGCGGCCCGGCGAGTCGAACCGCGAAGACCCTTTGGAATCGCGAAGCCTCGGCTAGCCTCGAGGCGGCCGGGCTTCGCAGACGACGGCCGGCAGCGGGCTAGGCCGAGCGCAGGCTCCGCGAGCGGTACCCCATCGTACGCACGAACGCCTCGACGTACTCGGGCTCGAATTGCGTGCCGCTGCAGTTCATCAGCTCGGCCAGGGCTTGGGCCGGCGTGCGCACGCGTGAGTAGGGGCGCGAGACCGTCATGGCGTGGAAGGCGTCGGCGACGGCGATGATGCGCGACTCGTAGGGAATTTCGCTGCCGAGCAGGCCGTCGGGGTAGCCGCGGCCGTCGACGCGCTCGTGGATCGAGCGCACGATCGCGCGGTACTTCTCCAGCTGCGGAAAGCCGGCCACGATGTTCGACCCGTTGTCCGGGTGGCGGCGGATCTGCTGCCACTCCGCCTCATCGAGCGTGCCCGGCTTCTCGAGCACCCGGCGCGAGACGGTCGATTTCCCGATGTCGTGCAGGCGCGCCGCGGTGGCGATGCGGGTGACGGTGACGGTCTCGAGTTCGAGCGTGAGCGCGAGGCGCCGCGCGAGCAGCCCGACGGCGTCGAGATGCGAGGCCGTAAGCGGGTCACGCACGCGCATCATCCCGACGAGCCCGTCGACGACCGACGTGTCGCCATCGGCCAGCGATGACGCGAGCCAGAGTTCCGTTGCCCTGTCCAGCACTACGCGCGACGTCCGTTAGGCCGACTGGGCGATGCGGCCGCGATAGCCGAGCATGGCGGTGAACGCGGTGACGAGCTCGGGGTCGAACTGGGTGCCGCTGCCGGCGACGATTTGGGCCATCGCCTCGTTGGACGAGACCGCCTGGCGGTACGGCCGGGCCAGCGTCATCGTGTGGAAGGCGTCGCAGAGGGCGACGATCCGGCTCTCGAGCGGGATCTCCTCGCGGGCGGTTCCGGCCGGGTAGCCGTGGCCGTTGAACCATTCGCGCTGGGCGCGGACGAGGGGCGCGATGGGGGCCAAGGCCGGCATCGTGGCGAGCGTCTCGGCGCCGATGGCCGGGTAGCTCTGGACTTCCTCACGCTCGGCGGCGGTGAGCGGGAGCGGCTTGTTCATGATCGAGCGCGAGATGCGCATCTTGCCGAGGTCGTGGAGGCGGGCGGTCAGCGTGACCCGGGCGACCGTTTCCGTGTCGAGGCCCATGCTGACGGCGAGGCGCGTGGCCAGCTGCGCCGTGATCTCGGCGTGCTCTGCGAGGGCCGGATCGTGCAAGCGGAGGGCAGCGACGAGGCCGTCGGCCTGGGCTGCGGCTTGCGGATCGACCGTGCTCTGGACGGAAGCCATGGCACCGGAGGTGCGCAGATAATCGAGGGCTTCTTGCCGGAGCTTGTTGGCGAAGCGAACACGATCGGCGAACCCTTCGCCGGGCTGCGTCATCTCATGGATGACCGAGTCGAGGCAGCCAAGGATGTCCTCACCGCTGGGCGTGGCGCGTTCGAAGTCGATCCAGGCGCGGACCCGGCGCGGATTGTTCGTCCGCTGAGCTTCAGCCACGATCTTCACACAAGAATCGATCGTGTGGGCAGCCCACGGGAGCGCACGGTACAACGATTGCGGCAGTGATTCGAGAACGTCGCGTGAGACGGTCATCTCATCCTCTTCTGATAGCAGCACGAAAGCGGTGTTGGTCATGGACTTAGAACGGCGGAAGCAGATTCGTGGCCGGGAGAATCGCGACGGCGGCCATCAGAAAGCCGAAGCCGAACTGCAGTGCAAGTTTCACGGGAGACCTCACAAAAGTGAAAGTGATCTGCCGCTATCCTAGAACCGCT
>JBEKXE010000204.1:0-6747 GCA_049512335.1 Candidatus Lustribacter sp. | reverse complement strand
GCGCTCATCCACTCCGGTGCGATGACTTCGGTGTCGTTGTTCAGCAGGACCACGAACGGCGATTGTGTTGCGGCGACTCCGCGGTTGTTCAGGCGCGAGTAATTGAATGGCGCCGGATCCTCGATGACGCGAAAGCGGTCCGGCACTCGGGCCCGCCAGCGCTCGAAGAGCGCCCTCGTCGCTGCCTCGGTGCTGCCGTTATCGACCACCAACACGTCGAAGCTGGGGTGGGTAGTGCGTTCGAAAAGTGAGTGCAGGCAGCGCTCGAGCAGATCGGCCCGGTCGCGCGTCGGAATGATCGCGGTCACCCGCTCGTCAGGGGACGCCGCGAAGCGTACTTCGATCCCGAGCGGGGTTGCGCGCAGCTCGGCCTGCTCCCCTCGCCGCGCAATGGCTCGGCGTACCGCACCTTCGGCGTCGGCCGCCGGCATCGGCACGGTGCCATGGCGCCGGTGGACGAGAACCCGTGCAACGTGCGCAACGCGTTCGCTTGTTTCGGTCACGCGCAGCAACGCATCGTACCACATCGCCGCGCCGTGAGCCGGATCGAGTCCGCCGGCGGCGGCGAGCACTGCGCCACGGAACGCGCACACGCGGCCGACGTAGTCACGGGTCAGCGCTGTTTCAGGAGACCACCCGGGCTTGAACGCCGGATTGCGCGGAACGCCGTCGCCGTCGAGTTCGTCCTCATCGGTGTACACGATGTCGGCGCCGTCATGCAATTCGATCGCAAGCGATAGCAACGCGTCGGGTTCGAGCACGTCGCCCGCATCCACGGCGCAGACAGAGAGGGTCGGGTCAAACGCAATTGGTCCCGACGTTTCGGTCCGGAGCTGGAGGCGCCAATACGGATAGACTTGGTCGTGGAGAGAGGCTTCCGTCGCTACGAGGTCGCCCGGGCGCGCGTGGCGCGCGTCGACGATCACTTCGATCGGATCACGAACGGCCAGCAAGCGGACGAAGCCGCGCAGCCAATCGAGATCGGCGATGCTGCGCCGTTCGCGAATGCGGAAGAGTTGATAGGCATCGCCTAGAGCTCCCTCCGCCGTTGCGAGATCGGCGGCGGAGGGCTCGGGTAACGGCTCGATGCCGTCCGCGAAGCGCCGCCGAAACGCAAAAAAGGCCTCTCGCAGCTTCCAGAAGTGGCTCGCGCGCATCGACCCGATGTAGCGACGCTGCCGTTCGACGAGCGCCTTCAGCGCCTCGACTTGCGCCGCGAGCGTCTCGCGCGAGGGACCATCCTCAGGAATCAGGCAATCACCTCATGTCAACGGATTCGGTCATCCGGCGTGGCTCGGCCAGCGCTTCGAGGACGGCCGTTGCGATCACGCCCGGGGCGTACCGGGCGCGGACGCGGCGGCCTTCACCGATGATGGCGGCGCGCAGCACGCGGTCGGAGGCGACGATGCGCGTCAGCGCGGCGATGCGGCGGGCGTCGAACGTGTCGGCGACGACGCCGCACGGTTCGACCGTCTCCATCACGGTGACGTCGCCGAGCGCGACGATCGGCAGGTCGAACCACAGCGGCGTGACGGCGCTTTCGACCGACAGCGGGCGGCCGACGGCCAGCGCGACCGTGGCCGCGCGATAGGCGGCGTAGCGTTCGGTCATGGCGTCGGCGACCAGCACGACCTCGTTGTGCAGGTCCAGTTCCTCGCGTTCGTGCAGCAGCGTCGCGTGGGCTTCTCCGTCGCAGTCGGCGGTGAAGATGAGGAGGCGCGCTTCGCGCACGAGGGCGAGGTACGCGACGAACGTGTCGAGCAGCCTTCGCGCCTCATCCGCGCCTAGGGGTGCGATGGAGAGCAGGTTGTCTTTGCCGTCGAGCCAGCGTTCGTGCGGGGGGCGTAGACCTGCCCACGGGGCCGGCGATACGGCTTGCGGTAGGACTCTTGCAATGATGCCTGATTCTTCTAGCGTCGCGGCTACGCCGTGGTTGGGGGCGAAGATTGTGGCGCGCCCCTCGAACGGCGCCTGCACGGCGCCGCTCGGGATGACAGCGGGGGCGGCGTCGTGGGCGACGAGTAGGTCGGCTGGGGTTGGCGGGGACGACGCCGTTACGTGCGCGATGATCCGGGCACCCGGAGGGGTGGCGGCGGAGCCGGCGATTGAGACGGCGGCGTCGGCGCCGGCGGCGTTTAGGGCGTCGGTTAGGGATTGGGCGTAGCGGCCGACGGCGGCGTCGCCGAGCGGGACGATGTTTTCGATGCGCGGGCCGGCCGGGGGGGCGAGGCGCGTGCTGATGGCGTCGAGCGTGCGGCGAGCCACGACGTCCCAGGCGCCGTTGTCGAGGGCGGCGGCCCAGCCGCGTTCGCCGAGCGCGTCGACGGCGTCGTCGGCCGACTCGTCGACCGCGGCGAACATGCGGACCCAATCCTCGAGCGTTGTGCCGATCCAGCCGCCGCCCGCGTCTTCGACCGCGCGCGCCGTGGCGCGGCACTCGCCGTGCACGAGCACGGGCCGCCGCGCGAACCATGACTCATAGAGGGCGCGCGAAAAGCTTTCGTGGATGCTCGGTTGTGCGAGCGCGCGCGCGTACGTCAGCAGCGCGGCTTTGGCCGGCTCGCTCACGGCGCCCAAGTCGAGGATGCCGTCGGCGGTGCGGGTCGCGCTGCGCGGTCCGGCCAGCACGAGTTGCAGCGACGTTGCGACGCGGCGCTCGCGGAACGCGCGAAACGCCTCGATGAGAAAGTCGATGTTCTTCGATGAGTCCTGGCGGCCGAGGTAGAGCACGTAACGCGAGCGGTGCGGCGCGAACGAGCCGATCGACATCGGCGTCGCCGGCGGCGGGACCGGCTCGACCGCGTGGCCGATCACGCGGCTCTTCGCCAGCACGCCGGGGCCGTAGATCGCGGTTGCGGTTTCTTCTTCTCCGACGCTGTTGAACAGCACGCCGCGCACCGTTGCGAAGAGCGCGCGGACGGGTTCGAGATATGCGTAGGCCTCGTCGTGCAGGCACGGGATCAGAAACGCGCGGTCGGCGACCAGCGCGGCGCCGGAGAGCGCCGGCCCGTAGAGGTACGGGACGAAGATGACGGCGTCGTAGGTTGCGCCCGCCGTGCGCAGGTGCGCGAGCAGCGCGCGGCTGTTGATGTTCTCGTTGACGAAGGCGCGGGTCTGCACCGCGTCGAGCACGTTGCGGTCGCCGCGCAGGCCGATCCGCGGCAGCGTCGTGAGCACGGTGTTGGCGCGATTGAACGCGACGCGGTCGCGCGAGTCGACCGGAAAGCGGTGCAGCACGACGCCGCCGGCATCGCGCGAGACCCCGCTGCGGTGGTAGTTCGTCGCCCAATCGTCGAGGAACGAGCGGCAGCACGTCGACAACACCTCGACCTCGGCGCCGGTGCGCGCGAGCGCGTGCGCGATCTCCCACGCGAGGCGCTCCGCTCCGCCGATCAGCTCGCGGCCGTACCACGGCGTGACGATGGCCAAGCGCATGGTTAGGGCTGTCCCTCGACAGAGCTCGGGATGACAGGAGGGGCGCTCGGGCTGACAACAGCGGGAGTGTTCGCGGCGACAGTGGGGGTGTTCGGGGCGGCATGGGTTTCGCGCGACGCGATGCGTTGGGCTCGGGTGGTGGCGCGTTCGGCTTCTAGGCGGGCTTCGAGCGAATCGATGCGTTCGAGGAGGGTTTGGACGAGCGCGAGCATTTCGCGTTGCGAGCGGATCAGGGCGTTGTTCGCTTCGTACTGGTCGCGGAAGGCCAGCGACATCATCGAGAGCGCGGCCTTCTTCAGGCGTTCCGACGACGAGACGAACGGGATGCGCAGGTCGACCGGCCAACTGTCGCGCGGGGTCGAGCGCTGCTCGGCGAAGGTCAGCTGCGCTTCGATGGCTCGGGCGTGCACCGTCGCGGCCAGGCGGGCGAGGCGCTCGTCGCCGTCGGGGGCGTCGGGGTCGCGGGCCAGTTCGGCGTCGATGCGGCGCTCGAGCTCGTCGACGTCGATGCGCGGGTTGCGCGAGCGGATCATGTCGTTCCTCGACGGCGCTCAACTTCGTTCGCGCCCTCGGAATGACAGAGAGGCACCGGAACGGCCGGTTGCGTCAGAGGCACCGGAACGGCCGGTCGCGACCGCGGCGACTGCGCGCGGTAGTCGCCGCGCGAGAGCCACTTCTCGATCAGGGCGTAGAGCACGATGAAGAGATAGCGGCTCCCCATCTCCTTTACCTTGAATTTCGAGACCCCGTCCTTGCGGTTGTACCAGTTGGTCGGGATCACGGTCCACGAGTAGCCGCGGACGATCGCCTTCAGCGGCAGCTCGATCGTGATGTTGAAGTGATGCGAGAGGATCGGCGACACGCCTACGATCACCTCGCGGCGGAAGCACTTGAAGGCGTTGGTCGTGTCGTTGTAGCGCAGGCCGAACAGCACGGCGATGAAGGTGTTCGCTAAGCGGTTGAGCGTCAGCTTCAACCACGGGTAGTCGACGACTTTCGCGCCGCGGATGAAGCGCGAGCCGAAGACGCAATCGTAGCCCTGCTGCAGCGTGCGCCAATAGGCCACGATGTCGTTGGGGTCGTCGGAGGCATCGGCCATCACGATGCACACCGCGTCGCCGGTGAACGCGTCGAGGCCGGAGTGGATCGCGTTGCCGAAACCGTTGGGGCGCGGGTTCGCCACGCAGCGAATCGCCGGCCGGCCCGCCGCTGCGCTTCCCACCGCGGCGGCCGTTGCATCCGAGGAGTGGTCGTCGACGACGACGATCTCGTAGGGGATCGTCTCCGCTTCGAGCCGTTCGGCGATCGCCGTGACGGTCGGCCCAATGCTGTCCGCTTCGTTGTGCGCGGGGATGACGATCGAGAGCGTCTCCATCACACCCGGTCGAGCGCCCCGGCTTCGGCCGCCCAGCGTTCGGCGTTGCGTTCGTAGATCTCCGCGAGCAGGCCGCGCAGATCGTACTGCTGCTTCCAGTTCGGATAATGCGACTTGAATTTTTTGGCGTCGGAGATGTACCAGATGTGGTCGCCGATGCGGTTGTCTTCGGTGTAAGTCCAGTTCAGCTTGCGGCCGGCGATCGCTTCGCACAAGTCGATTGCCTCGAGCATCGAGCAGTTGCTGTGCCGCGTGCCGCCCATGTTGTACACCTCGGCGACGCGCGGTGCGCGAAACACCTCATCGAACGCCGCGACCAGGTCGAAGCTGTGGATGTTGTCGCGCACCTGCTTGCCCTTGTAGCCGAAAACCGTGTACTTCTCGCCGGTCGCGACGCACTTCATCAGATACGCGAGGAACCCGTGCAGCTTGGTTCCCGAGTGGTTCGGGCCGGTGAGGCAGCCGCCGCGAAACACGGCGGTCGCCAGGCCGAAGTAGCGGCCGTATTCCTGCACCAGCACGTCGGCCGCGACTTTCGACGCGCCGAAGAGCGAATGTTTGGACTGGTCGATGCGCATCGTTTCGTCGATGCCGTCCCAGAACGGATGCGCCGGGTCGATCTCCCAGCGCGTCGGCAGTTCTTGCAACGGCAGCTCGTTGGGAACGTCGCCGTAGACCTTGTTGGTCGAGGTGAAGATGAACGTCGCCGACGGTGCGAACTTGCGCGTCGCTTCCAGCACGCAGAGCGTGCCGTTGGCGTTCACGGTGAAGTCCGTCTGCGGGTCGTTGGCGGCCCAGTCGTGCGACGGCTGCGCCGCGGTGTGGATCACCAGCGCGATCCGCTTGCCGTAGCGTTCGAACAGCGCGTCCATTGCGCCGGCATCGCGGACATCGGCCGCCACGTGCGTGTACTGCTTGGGGAAGCGCGCCTCGAGCGAGCGGCGGTTCCAGTCGGTCGAGGCTTCGGCCCCGAAGAAGCGCGCGCGGAAATCGTTATCCACGCCGACGATCTCGTGACCGCGCTCGGCAAAATAGGCGACCGATTCCGAACCGATGAGTCCCGCAGAACCGGTAACGACGACCACAGACATAGCTGGCCAGCTTCGACACTTGGGCTCTCGATTTCTTCACGATTTCGCTTAATTGTCGTCTTTATACCCCCTTGCGTATATATTCGCCAGTCGATATAATTGGAGGGAGAGTGGACTTCAAGAACGCGGCCACGGCTGAAATCTACAGCGGCGTCACCTCAGCGAAGACTCGCCGGTTTCTTCCGCCCGCACTTCATGCGGTCGCGCGTCGTAAGATGGACCAGGTTCGTGCCGCCTCAACGGTCGCAAGCCTGCGCATCCCGCCGGGCAACCGCCTCGAAGCCCTCTCCGGCGACCGGGCCGGGCAGTTTTCCATCCGGATTAACGACCAGTATCGTCTCTGCTTCACCTTCGAGGATGGGGCGGCCGCGAATCTGGAAATCGTCGATTACCATTGACCATCTTGAAGGGCTTCCTGCGAAAGAGTCACCATGCCGAAAATTCCCCTGCCGACGCATCGACGGCCGACTACGCCCGGCGAGATGCTGATCGAAGAGTTCCTCAAACCGCTCGGCGTGACGCAATACAAGTTCGCTCAGCAGATTGGGGTCACGTACCCGCGCCTCAACGAGATCGTGAACGGCAAGCGCTCCGTTACGCCCGATACCGCGCTTCGTTTTGAACGCGCCCTCGGGATGCCGGCGGATTTCTGGCTGAACCTTCAGCACGCGGTCGACATGTGGGACACGCTGCACTCGCCGGCCGCGAAGGCGATTGCGAAGATCAAACCACTCGTCGAGCTGAAGGCTAGTTAGATTCCGTGTTGGCCGTCAAGAGCCAGCGTAGGATCGAAGGGACGACCGGACTTCAGCACGCCGTAGGCGATGACCAAGAGGCGCCGCATCA
>JBEKXE010000203.1:0-6748 GCA_049512335.1 Candidatus Lustribacter sp. | reverse complement strand
TGCTTCACCAGCCGGGTTCGTCGCCCTCCCCGCCGTAGGGCAGATCAGCGAGGCGCAGGCTTGCCTTCGAAGTTCCAGACGTGCAGGCCGGCGCCCGAGCCGGTGGTTTCGAGCTTGCCGTCGACAAAAGTCCCCGTGAAGATGTGGCCCCGGGCGCCGTTGCCGATCTGCAGCCAGATCTTCGTTCCGGTGAGGCCGCCGGACACGGACGCGAGCTGACCCTCGGTGGTCATGAAGTTCCCGGAGATGGTGCCGTCGGGATAAATGCTGAGGCGGAGCCGGCCGTCGTACTCGCCGGCGCTCGACGCGTCCCACTCGCGCGTGTTCAGGATATAGCTCGTGGCCGGCCCGGGTGCCGGCAGGGCGGGTTGGGCGAACGCCGCGGTGAGAGCCAGAACCGACAGCGTCGCCAGTGCGCGTGTCTTCATGTCCGTCAAAACCGGTCGCGAGCCGAGCGGGTTCCGTTAGCCGGGGACTGGGATAATACTTACGGTGTATACGAGTTCCCGGCCGCCCGCCGTCGTATCTGAATAAGGTGATCGGCAGTTTCGGGCCCCGCGCGCTGGGCCGCGTGTTCGACGACAGCCCGGGCGAGACGCGCTCGAAGATCGTCGCGCTCTACGCCCTGCTCGTTCTGGCCAACGCCGGTGCTTGGGCGTTGGCGTTCGTGGTCTTCGCGGGCCGGCCGCTGCTGCTCGGAACGGCGCTGCTGGCCTACACGTTCGGCTTGCGCCACGCGGTCGACGCCGACCACATCTCGGCGATCGACAACGTCACGCGCAAGCTGATGCAAGATGGCAAGAAGCCGGTGTCGGTCGGATTCTTTTTCTCGCTCGGTCACTCGACGATCGTGATCGCGCTTTCGGCTGCGATCGCGTTTGCTGCAACGGTCGTCCACGCGTCCCTGCCGGGCTTGGCGAGCATCGGCGGCGTGATCGGCACGTCGATCTCGGCGCTCTTCCTGTACGCGATCGCCGCGCTCAACATCGTGGTATTGATCGAGGTCTACGGCACGTTCCGGCGCGTTCGCCACGGCGAACCGTACGCGACGGCGGCCGCCGAGGCGAGCGCGAGCGGCGGCGGCCTGTGGTGCCGGTTGCTCGGACCGTTCATGCGGCTGATCGGCGCGAGCTGGCAGATGTATCCGCTCGGCGTGCTCTTCGGTTTGGGCTTCGACACCGCCACCGAAGTCGGCATTCTCGGCATCGCCGCGCTCGAAGCCGGCAAAGGTCTGCCGGTCTACAGCATCATGGTGTTTCCGTTGCTGTTCACCTCCGGGATGTGCTTGCTCGACACGACCGACGGCGTGCTGATGCTCGGCGCGTACGGCTGGGCCTTCGTCAAGCCGGTGCGCAAGCTGTACTACAACCTGAATATCACGTTGGTCTCGGTACTCGTCGCCGTGTTCGTCGGCACGATCGAGGCGCTCAGCATCATCGGCCCGCAACTCGGCCTGCGCGGCGGTTTGTGGGACGCGGTCGCGCGCGTCAGCGACAACTTCGGCTTGCTGGGCGGCGCGATTATCGGACTGTTCGTGCTGAGCTGGTTCGTCTCGACGGCGATCTACAAGCTACGCCGCTATGACGAGCTCGATCTACCCGGAGACGGCGTTCGCGTCGATCAGGTCGCGGGCCGGAAACGCGGCGGCGATCGCCTTGTACTTGGCGGCGGCGTCGATTAGCGGCTGAATCAACGGCCCGGCAAGCGACGTCGTGAGTTGATCGCGCGGCGTCGCCTGCAGCACGTTCATCTCGCTGCCGGTGTATTTGGAGATCGCCGGCAGCATTTCGGTCCAGTGCGCGTTCGCGTAGGCGGTGGCTTGCGCGATGCCTTTGCGAAACCGTGCCAGCACGTCGGGGTTCTTGGCGGCGTAATCGGTGCTGGTGATGTACGCCGTCGCGAGGAACCGGCGCGCCACGGCGCCACAGGAGTCGCCGAGCACGCGGCATTTGCCGGCGGCGACGGCATCGGTCATTTCGGGAACAGCGAGCGTTGCCGCATCGACGCGCCCTGAAGCGATGGCGTCGGCCGTCGCCGCCGGCGGCAACTCGAGGAATTTCAACGTGCGCGAATCGCCGCCGTTCTGGTCGATCCAGCACAGGCTCGCGATCGCAAACAGATCGTTGAGCGCGGCCACCGCGATCGTCTTGCCGTTGAGGTCGCGTCCGGTGTGGATCGGCGAATCCTTGGCGACGAGCAGCGCGGCTGTGGGCGGGTTGGAGGCGAAGAGCGATGCGCCGGCTTCGAGGATGAGCGGGACGCCGCGCACGTGCGCTTCGATGATGCCGAAAAGGCTCGACTTGCCCATCTCGAGCGAGCCGCCGAGCACGGCGGCGGACACCGCCGAGCCGCTGTTCGCGCGCGTCACCTCGACGGTCAGTCCGAGCTTGGGGAAGATGCCGCTCTGCTGACCGTAGAGCGCCGCGATGACGCTCGCGTCGGCCGAGGCGCCGATACGGATCGTCGCCGGAGCTTGCGCGCGCGCTCGCGCGGGGAACGCCGCGAAGGCGGTCCCGGCGGCGACGAAGGTTCCGCGGCGAAGTGGCGGCGGCACTAACCCTTGAGTTGGGCGAGCGCGCGCGCGCGCTCGAACGTATCGCGTTCGCGGTTTCCTTCGAGGTTGAAGCTCTGGAGACGGGCGGTTTCGCGATGGAGGTTAACCATCGGTTCGTTCACGGCCGGATCGCGAATGATCCCCATCGGATCGAGCCCTTGCTCGACGCGGTTGATGTTCTCGAAGAGCAGCTTGTGGTAGAGAATCACGCCCTGATCGGTTGCGGTGAGGTGTTCGCCGGTCCGGTCGGAGATCGGTCCTTGGCTGATCCACGCGATGAAGTCTTGCTTTTGAATCGTGTCGCCGTTGATGCGTCCGGTCACCGGATCGAACAACTCGACGTAGAGGATCGAGATCGGGAGCGGTTCGGCGCCTGGTGCGCGCTGCGAGCAGCGGTAGGTGATGTGACGCGTGTGCGTATCGTCGACCGGCAGGCGGAATTGGAACGTCGGATCGGTGACGTTGCCGACTGCCAGCGTGTTCGGGAAGAGGAGCGGATGCCCGGTCGTCCAGTCGTCCGAGGTCTCGGGATCTTCGCCTTCGAGCAGACGGCGTTTCATGATGCCGTACTCGAACACGTCGAAAGCGATCTTGAGATGAGCTGCGGACTTCAAGCGCGGCGGTTTGCCGAGCCGTTCAAGCTCGGCGTTGCCGAAACGCGCGTGCAGAAACTCGAAGTGCACGGGGTCGGCCGAGTTGTCCATGCACTGAACGAAGTTGCACGGCAGCTCCGCGATCTCGACCGCGCGGTCGAGGTCGTCGCGGACCAGCAGGTCCCAGCGCGGGCAGAGCGGCGCCGGCTGCGGCCCCAAGTAGGCGAATAGCATGCCGCCGAGTTCTTGCACCGGATAGGCCGTGATCTTGACGCGGTCTTTGTAGTGCGCGTCGGGGTTGACGCGGTCTTCGAACGGTTGCTCGATGCACTGTCCGGTCGCGTCGAAGACCCAACCGTGATACATGCAGCGCAGCCCATCCGCCTCGGGCAGACCGTACTCCATCGAAACGCAGCGATGCGGGCACTTCTCCGCGATCAGCCCGTAGGTGCCGGATTTGTCGCGATAGAGCGTCAGGTCTTCGCCGAGCACGCGTACCCGCTTCACCGGCGTGGCGCTCAGTTCGACCGCGACGGCGATCGGCTGCCAATAACGGCGCAGCATGTTCCCCATCGGGGTGCCGGGTCCGACCCGGGTCAGACGTTCGTTTTGCTCGTGCGTCGTTGCCATCGCTCGGTCTCCTAAGTGGATTCGCTTCAAGCGAATCCATCGCGTTCGGCCCCTCACGATTGGATCAGCGGAGTGTTCCGTCGGGGGGCGACCCGCCTGTAAAGGAGTTCCATTTGCCGAGGTCTTTCCCTGGCGCTGGAAAAACCTACGCTCGTTGAGCGATTGCCGCGTGAGGAGCGAGAACGATGATTGAAGCCGGTCGTAAGAAAGCGCGTTTGGGACTGAATCCGTACAACGACTGGGTCGCGCGCGAAGGCCTGCTCGTTCACGAAGGCGTTGCGTGCGATCTCCTCACCGCCGAGACGCGACACTGGCCGCGCTACGGCGTCAAGGGTGCCGCGGTTCATCTGCGCGGACGCGGCGACTTCTGCAACCTGTTCTTGCTCGACATCCCGCCCGGCGCGTCGACCGAGCCGCAGCACCACCTCTACGAAGAAGTCATGTACGTCGTCGAAGGCCGCGGCAGCACGCAGCTGGAGTTCGCCGACGGCAGCACGCACAGTTTCGAGTGGCAGCCGCGCAGCATGTTCGCGATCCCGCTGAACGCGACGTACCGCCTGCACAACGCCGACGGGAAGAACCGCGCCGTGATCGGCACGACGACGTCGCTGCCGTTGATGATGAAGATCTTCCACAGCGACTCGTTCATCTTCGAGAACGATCACTTCTTCGGCGATCGGATCGGCAAGGACGAGTACTACACCGGTTCCGGCGATCTCACGATGATTCGCCCGGGCTCGAACATCTGGGAGACGAACTTCGTTCCCGACCTCGGTGAGATTGAGCTGACGGCCTGGAACGAGCGCGGTCCGGGCTCGCTAAACCTGATGTTCGTGCTGGCCGACAGCAACATGCACGCGCACTGTTCGGAGATCCAACCCGGCACGTACAAGAAGGCGCATCGCCACGGCGCCGGGCGGCACGTCTTCACCGTTACCGGTAAGGGCTACTCACTGCTGTGGTTCGACGGCGAAAAAGACTTCTCGCGCGTCGATTGGAAGCCGGGCGTCGTCTTTCCGCCGATCGAAGGCCAGTTCCACCAGCATTTCGTCACCAGCCAAGAACCTTCGCGCTACCTGGCGGCCGGCGTCAGCAACGTGCGCTACCCGCTGACCGATCAGCAGATGCGCAACGGCAGCAGCGAGCAAGGCGGCCAGGGTGCGGTGGCGACCAGCGTCAAGCTGGGCGGCGGCCAGATCGAGTACGAAGACCAAGACCCGCGCATCCATGCGCTGTGGCTCGAGGAGATGCGCAAGAACGGCGTCGAGCCGCAGTTCGACAAGTATCGCGCGTTGGCGGCTACGCCGGCCTAGCCTCGGCCGGCACGGTGACCGTGACGCCGTCGGCTTCGAGCCAGCGTTCGAGATGCTCGACGTACTCGGGGCCGAAGGTGTCGTTCAAACACGCTCGATACTCGGCGTAGGCGGCCGGGTCGCCGGCGCGCGCTTCAAGCGCGTAGCGGTGGATCGACATGTAGGCGTCGCGCAATCGCAGGCCGCCGTGCACCAGCTCGACGAGCAAGTCGCTGGCGGATCGGTGCGGATGCGCACGCATCCGGGCTTCGAGCCACTCGTCGAGCGCGATCGGCAGCCGCACCGACCGCGTCGCGCCGGTCGTGGTGCCGCGGGGGCGCGGCATCAGGACGGCTCTTTTTTTGGCGGGGTATCAGGCTGCCCCGAGCCCGGCGAAGGGTGGGTGTGCGGCACGCCGTCCGGGTGTTGGTGGGGTTCACCGTCGCTATGCTCGTGCCGATGGTCGTGGTCGACGTGCCCGTGCGCGTGCCGGTGCATGATCCCGTCGGCGTGGGTGTGCGTGTGCGAGTGCGGGTCGCCGGTCGAGCCGGTGTCGGGCCGTTCCGTCATGTGGTAAGATTCGTGCCAAACGTGGGAAAAGCCCGGCTAACCGTCCACCCAGGATGAGGAGATTTTGGCATGGCTGCTACCCGGAAAAAAAGCACCCGCAAGAAGACCACCGCCGCTAAGAAGACCACCGGGCGCAAGAAGAAGAGCACGCGCAAATACAGTCCCGCGGCCGGCGAAAACGTGCGCGAGGAAATCGAAGAGATGAAGGCCGGCAAGCTGCGCTCGGGTCGCTCCGGCAAGAAGGTGACGAGTCGCAAACAAGCGATCGCGATCGGTCTGTCCGAAGCGCGCCGCGCCGGCAAGAAAGTCCCGAAGAAGAAGTCGAGCTAACTCAGAGCTCGTAGTCGATCGTGACGGGTGCGTGGTCGGAGAAGCGCTCGTCCTTGTAGATCGAAGCCGCGCGGACCGTTCCGGCGAGATTCGGGGTGACGAGTTGGTAGTCGATGCGCCAGCCCAGATCGCGCGTCCACGCCGCCGGAAAGTTCGCCCACCACGTGAACTGCCGCGGATTGGGATTGACGACCCGAAATGCGTCGACCCAGCCCACGCGGTCCGTGACGTCGTCGAACCAGGCCCGCTCCTGCGGAAAAAAGCCGGTCACGCGCGAACACGATTTCGGGTCGAAGACGTCGATGTCGCGATGGGCGATGTTGTAGTCGCCGCAGATCACGATGCGGCGGCCTTCGTTCTTCATCTGCACGAGGTGGCCGATGAAACGGTCGAGGAACGCCTCCTTGACGGCCTGGCGCGCCGGACCGCTCGTCCCGGACGGCACGTAGAGCGATGCCACCGAAAAGTCGGCGCCGAAATCCATGCGCACGAAGCGCCCCTCGACGTCGTATTCGGGCATGCCGAGCCCGCGCACGATGCGGTCGGGTTTGCGCCGCGCGTAGAGCGCAACGCCGCTGTAGCCTTTCTTTTCGGCGTCGACGAACGCCGTGCTGAACTCGGGCTGGTCGAGGGCTTCGGGCGGCAGCTGGTGTTCTTGGGCCTTCGTCTCTTGCAGGGCCACGATATCGGGCTGCTGCTCGCGCATCCAGCGAAAAAAGCCCTTGCGCGCAGCCGCGCGAACGCCGTTGAGGTTGCACGTGATGATGCGAAACACGAGG
>JBEKXE010000202.1:0-6749 GCA_049512335.1 Candidatus Lustribacter sp. | reverse complement strand
AACAGCGCGGAATCGGCCGGCCCCTCAAACGCGCTCGCGCATCCGAGCACCACGACCGCGGCGTAGATCTCACCCACCGTGAGCCAACCGGCAAAGCTGCCCCACGCCAACACGCCGCCCGTCACCACTTCCACGAATTGCCCGCACTGCACGACGCGCCGCCGATCGTACCGGTCAGCAACGTCCCCCGCCACAAGCGTCAACGCAGCATTCGGAACGAACCCCGCAAGCCCAACCAATCCCAACGCCAACGCGCTATGGGTCAGCGCATACACCTGCCACCCGATCGCCACCACGACGATCTGATAGCCGAACTCCGAACAACACCGAGCCAAAAAATACCGCTGAAAACCCCGGTACCGAAACAGCACGCCGTCATTATGACTGACTATCAGTCATTTCTCCATCCCTCCGCCCTCGTTGTCATCCTGAGCGGAGGTTCGCAAAGCGAACCGTAGTCGAAGGACCGCCCCCCATCTCACTCCTTGGAGAAACTGCATGCCGCCCAGCCCCCTAACCGGCCACATCACTCTCGTAACCGGCGCCTCGTCCGGCATCGGCGAAGGCGTAGCCGAGGCGCTCGCAACGCACGGCGCAACGGTCGTCGCCGCAGCCCGCCGCCAAGACCGCCTCGAGCAACTCGTAGAACGCCTCCGCCCAAACGGCGCAACGGCAATCCCCTACGCCCTCGACATCACTAACGCCACCAACGTCGCGCAGTGCATCACAGACGTCGTCGAACGCTACGGCCGGATCGACAGCGTGGTAAACTGCGCCGGCATCATGCTGAGCGCCCGCACCGCCCAAGCCACGGTCGCCGACTGGCAGCGCATGTTCGACACGAACGTCCTCGGCCTCATGGCAGTATCGCATGCCGCATTCGCCGTCATGCGCAAACAGCGCAGCGGCCACATCGTGAACATCTCGTCGGTCAGCGCCCGTCTCGCTAACCCCGGCTCGCCCGGCTACGCCGCCACAAAAAGCGCCGTGAACACGTTCTCGGAGTCCTTACGCAAAGAAGGCGCGCCCGAAAACGTCCGCGTGACGGTCATAAGCCCGGGCATCGTAAAAACGGAGATCTTCGATCACCTAGCCGACGCAGCAACGCGCGAACGCTTCAAACGCATGCTCGAAGGGATGACCCCGCTCACCCCCGCCGACGTCGCCGCTGCGGTGATCTTCGCACTGACCCAACCCGCCCATGTCAGCATCAGCGAGATCGTCCTGCGCCCCACGGAAGAAATCGAATAAGCGCCGCTCCTCAGTCCAGCAACATACAGTGCTCCGAGCGAATCCGCACGGTGACCGTCGCGCCGAGAGCCGGGGCCTCGGAGGTCGGCAACTTGGCGATCAGCGTGATCTCGCCGGCGCGCACGCTGAGTTCCGTCGCGTCGCCGATGAACGCCGCACCGTCGATGACGCCGCTCGCCACGCCCGGTGCCGGCGCTCCTAGCGCCAAGGCTTCGGGCGCAACCGCGAGGGTGGCCCGCTCGCCGGCGCTGCGTGGCCGTTCGGTCAGACACCGAACCGTGCCGAACGGCGATGAGACCGTGACGCGCTGGGTCGAACCGTCCACTTCGCCCGCCAGCACCTCGACCGGAACGAGGTTCGCCCGCCCGACGAACGTGGCCACGAACGCGGAATGCGGTTTGTCGTAGAGATCGCGCGGGCTCGAGATCTGCCGGAACGTTCCCTCGTCCATGACCGCGACCACGTCGGCCAAGCTCAGCGCCTCGGCTTGTTCGTGCGTCACGAGAATCGTGGTCACGCCGAGGCGCTTCGTCAGCGCGCGCAATTCGAAACGCATCTCCTCGCGCAGACGCGCGTCGAGGTTGCTGAGCGGCTCGTCCAGCAACAGCACCTGCGGCCCCGAGATCAGGGCCCGCGCCAGCGCCAGCCGTTGCTGCTGCCCGCCGCTGAGTGCCGGCGCCGGCCGCTCGGCCAGCGCGTCGAGATGCACGAGGCGCAGCACCTCCGCGGTACGCTCGCGCACCTCCGCCGCCTTCATCTCCGGCCGCCGGTACCGCAGCGGAAACGCCGCGTTCTCCGCCACCGTCATATGCGGCCAAATCGCATACGACTGGAAGACCATCCCGATGTCGCGCAAGCGCGCCGGCACGTCCACGTGCTCGCTTGCCGAGAAGACGGTCTCGTCCCCGATGCGGATCGTCCCGCGCACCGGTTCGGCGAGCCCCGCGATGCAGCGCAACAGCGTCGTCTTACCGCACCCGCTAGGTCCCAGCAAGGCCAGAAACTGCCCGGCCGCAACCTCCACGCTCACCCCGCGTAAGGCAGCGTGTTCGACCTTGCCGTCGCGATAGACGTGGTGCACGTCGACGATCGAGATCATACCGCGCTCCCGAGCGCCGTCGCGTTCGTCGAACGCGTACGGTTCAAGAGATAACTGTACGCCACGAGCAACGGCGAAAGACAGATGAGATAGCACACCGTCGCGGCGGCGCCGCGCGTCAGGCCGCCGTTGAGCCAGGTGATCCACACGAACGACGGCACCGTCATGTTCCCCGGCGTCGTCAGGAGCACCGCCAACGTCAGCTCGCGGCCCGCGAGGATGACCAGATACACCCAGGCCAACAGCAGCGTGCGCGAAATCAACGGCAGTACGACGACGCGCACGGTCGCCCACGTGTTGGCGCCCCCGACGGCAGCCGATTCTTCCAGCTCACGGTGCAGTTGCAGCAACCCCGAATTGGTCATGCGCGTGCCGTAACTCACCCACGTGATGCAATACGCCAGCACGATGATCCAAATCGTGCCGTACACCGGCAGCACGTGGCTGAGCCCGTACAACGCAAGCACGACGACGCCGACCGCCATGATGACGCTGGGGATAGCATGCGGCAGGAACGCGATGGCGTCGAGCAGCGTCCGCCCCCGCAGCTGCGTGCGAAAACCGATCCACGAGAACGCGAAGCTGAAGACCAGCACGATCACCGGCACGACGACCATCAGCAGCACGCTGTTGCCCAAGCTGCTCCAGAACGCGTCGCCGAAGATCGCGTTGTAGTTCGCGACGTTGGCCAGATGCAACGCGGCCGCCGACGGCGGCTGCACGAACGGCAGAAACGACTCCCACAGCACGACGAGCAGCGGCGCCAGGATCCCGAGCAGCAAGTACGCGCCGACGAACGTATACGCCGGCGCGGCCCAGCGGCCCAGCTTGAGCTGCGTCGTCTGATAGCCCTTGCCCGAAACGACCGCGTACCGCCGGGCGTCGAGCGAGAGATAGCGCGTCCAGACGGTCAGCACGAGCGCCGCTGCCAGCACCGCAACGCTCAGCGCCCCGGCCCGGCCGTAGTCGGGCAAACCGGCTTGCGGGTTCGTCGTGAGGTAGACGTACGTGCTGAACGTGAAGATGCGATTGCCCCAACCGATGATCGCCGGCACGTCGAACGTGCCGAACGCGATGATGAACACGTAGATCGCCGCCTGCACCAGTGCCGGCCGGAGCAGCGGCAACACGACGTGCCGCACCGCCGCGCTGCCGGGCGCGCCGGCGATCGAAGCGGCTTCTTCCATCCGGTAATCGAGCGAACGCAACGCGGCGCTGATCATTAAGAACGCGACCGGCGCGAGCTGAAAGCCCATGATGATCCCCATGCCGGCGATCGTCGCCACGTTGAGGATCGGATGGGCCGCGCCGAACACGGCCGCCGAGAGCCGATTGATCAGGCCGATCTGGGGATGCAGCAAGAACAGCCAGCCCATCGCCGAGGCAAAGCCCGGCACCAGCATGGAGATCAGCATGACGCTCACGATCGCCGCTTTGCCCCGTACATTCGTACGTTCGACCAGCCACGCGATCGGCAATGCGAAGAAAAACCCGACCAGCGTCGCGATCGCGGCGAGCTCGACCGAGTTGAGCATGATGCGCCCGACGTCCGGCGTGAACAGGTTCGCGTAATTCGCGGCCGGCGTCCAGCGCCAACCGTTGTCGGTCGTCGCCAGGCTCTGCAGCACGAGGATCACGAGCAGGCACAGGATCAGCCCGGCGCCGATCGCTACCAGCGTTCCGGCGGCAATGATGAACGAGCGGTCGCCGCCGCGGCGTCGACGTCCTATGAGAACGTCACACCGTAGTCGCGAGCGGCGGCCTCCTTCGACACGTACCCGCGCATCACGTCGCGTTCGACCAGCTCGCGCGCACGTTCCGCGGGCGGCCCGTACCCGCCGCCGCCACCGGTCTCCAGTTGCACGATGTCGCCCTCTTGCAAGAGGTAGTCCTCGATCTTGTACACGATCTCGGGTTCGCTCTGCCCCTTCTTCCACACCGAGATCTTGCCGGGCGCGCCCTCCTTGCCGCCCTGCACGCCCCACGGCGGCGTGACGTGACGGTCGACGTTGCTGAACAACAGGCACGGTGAGAGGATGCGGTAGCGCCGCACGAAGCCGAGCCCGCCGCGAAACTTTCCGGGCCCGCCGGAATCGGTGCGCAGCTTCAGCTCGAGCACGCGAAACGGAGCGCGATTCTCCTGCACTTCGATCGGGACGATGCGCGTATCGCCGTGCGACATCGTGCGGAACGGTCCGCCGCCGTCGTGCTGCGGCGTCGCGCCCCAGCCGCCGTGACCGCTGTCGCTGGTCTTGAACGGCGCCCCGAGATTGCGCCCGCGGTAGAAATTCAGCGAGGAGTGGCTGCCGAAGTGACCGCCGGTGATGCGCTGCGGCAGCGCCGGCGCCAGCGCTTTGAGGATGAGGTCGATGGTGGTCGGGATCGGCGCATTGTACTGCGCCATCGCCGCGTCGTCGGAAGCGCTGATGATCTTGCCGTCCGGCAGCACGATCTTCAGCGGCTTGAACGTGCCTTCATTGGCCGATTCGTCGACGTCGATCAGGTACTTGAATGCCAGCCGCGCGATCGACTCGCCGCCGCCGTGACGGCCCGAGTTGAGCCCGTGGTGGACTTGGCCGGCCATCTCGCTGAAGTCGACGGTCATCTCGTCGTCCTTGATGATCACCGTGACCTTCAGCGGAATGGGGATGTCGTCGATGCCGTCGCTGTCGAGGAAGCCCTCGGCGGAATACACGCCGTCGGGAATCTGCCGGATCCGCGCCCGCGACAGCTTCTCCGAGCGCTCGACGATCAGCTGCGTTGCGGCCAGGAACGTGTCGACGCCGTACTTCGTCACGAGCGCAACGGTGAGGTCGCGCCCCATGAGGCAGCCGCTCAACTGCGCGGAGATGTCGCCCAGTAGCTCCTCGGGAAAGCGCGAGTTGCCGGCGATGATGCGGTAGACTTCCTCGATCGGTTCGCCGCGCGTAACGAGCTTGACGGTGTGGAGCTGCAGCCCTTCCATGAAAATGTCGGTGCTGCGGTATGTGCCGGCGCCGACGGCCGCGCCCCCGATGTCGTTCCAGTGCGCGTTGATCGCGAAGAATCCGATCAGCCGATCGCGTTCTTCCCCGACGAAGATCGGCGTGTACATCACGACGTTGTTGAGATGCTGGCCTTGCACGCTCGCCGCGTTGCACAGCACGACATCGTCGTGGTGCAGGCGCTCGACGCCGTACATCTTGAGGCCGTCGCGAACCGCGCAGCCGACGCTGTCGGCCACGAAGATCGGAATGCCGCCCCGCGCCTGCGCCACGAGATACCCGTCGGCGCCGGTGAGGCCGACGGCGTAATCCTTGTACTCGGAGATGTGCGGGCTGAACGCGGTGCGGGTGATGTTGGCTTCGATCTGATCGGCGATCGACGCCAGCCCGTGGCGGATCACTTCGAGCGTGATCGGGTCGACCTCCGCCGCCCGCGGCGGAGCTGCTAGGGCCGCACACATAACGGCTCCCGAGTTCTTCATGGAAGTATCTCTCCCTCGTTATCGCGACCGGCGTCGGATAGACTCATAGCCATGAATACGCTCACGACGACCGACGGAACCAGCATGTACTACAAAGATTGGGGATCGGGTCAGCCTGTCGTCTTCAGTCACGGCTCAAAGCCTTCTCGGAAACCGACTTCACCGAAGACCTGAAGATGATCGACGTTCCGACGCTGATCATCCAAGGCGACGACGACCAGATCGTTCCGTTCGAAGATGCCGGCGCGCTGCAAGCGAAGCTCATCAAAGGCGCTGAACTCAAGGTCTACAAGGGCGCCCCGCACGGGCTGTGCTCCACGCTCAAGGATCGCGTGAACGACGACCTGCTGGCGTTCATTGCGGCTCCCGTACCGGCCTTTCGCTGAGCAGCATACCCTTTGGATAGGGTCTGCTTGCCCGAAGTAGCACTGACCATGTTTCGCATCCGTCGTCCGGAGGGAACACTAACTCCGTCAGGAGAGAGTGAATGAATCAAAACAGAACGGCGCCGCAACGGACGGCCACGTCGGGGTCAACCACGAGTTCGCTGATCGCGAGCAATCAGGTTGAAGGCACGAAAGTGCTCGACCGGTCCGGGAAGGACATCGGCACGATCAAGAACCTCAAGATCGATCGGGTCACCGGGCGGGTGGCGTACGCGGTCGCGGAATTCGGCGGGTTTTTCGGGATGGGTGGACATGAATACACGATCCCCTGGCGCAAGCTGGAGTACGACCCCGGCAAACGTAGTTTCAGCACCGACCTGACGAAAGAACTACTGGAAGGCGCTCCGAGCAGCAGCCGCCGGAGCAGCAGCAACGCCTACCATGCAAGTGCGGGCGGTGTAGGCACGGGTCAGCGCCCCGATACGGATACCGCCGGCAGCGCAAGCGCGATCGATTCGGACCTCGACGATAGCGACAACGAGTGGGA
>JBEKXE010000201.1:0-6757 GCA_049512335.1 Candidatus Lustribacter sp. | reverse complement strand
CGATCGCGGCATCGTCGCGATCAGCGACCAGTACGAGGAGCATCTCCAGCTGGCCGAAGCCTACGACGCGAGCGGTTGGATTCACGCCTATCACATGGCCGAACATCACGGCACGCCGCTCGGGATGGCGCCGTCACCGACGGTGTTTCTCGCCGCGCTCGCGCAGCGCACCAAAACGTTGCGCTTCGGCGCCATGGTCTTTTGCCTGGCGGCCTAGCATCCGTACCGGTTGTACGAAGAACTCTGCATGCTCGATCAAATGAGCCGCGGCCGCCTGGAGCTGGGCATCGGGCGCGGCGTGTCGCCGATCGAGCTGAGCTTTCTCGGCGTCACCGACACGAAGGTCGCCGATGCGATGTACGCCGAGTCGCTCGAAGTGCTCTTTCGCGCCTTCGAAGGCGGCGAGCTGAACTTCAAGGGCGAGCACTACGCGTTTGACAACGTGCCGATCGTCATGCAGCCGTTCCAGAAACCGCGGCCGCCGCTGTGGTACGGCATCGGCTCGCCCGGCACGGCGGTATGGGCGGTGAAAAACCGCGTGAACCTGATGTCGAACTTGCCGTCGGCCGGCGTGCGCGTCCTACGCGATCGCTTTCATGCAGAATGGGCGAACGCCGGCGGCGATCCGAACGAGATGCCGCTCTTCGGCAGCACGAAATTCACGGTCGTCGCCGACACCGATGCCGAAGCGGAGGCGCTGGCACGTTCGGCGTACGCGATGTACGGCGAGCGCACGCAATACCTCGCGCGCCGTTACAACACCCGCAAGCGGCGCGAGTGGTTCGACGACTTCGACGAGGCGCGCGCCGCCGGGCTCATCGCTTGCGGCAGCCCGCGAACCGTGCGCGATTACCTCGCCGATTTCATCGACGTCTCGGGGATCAACTACCTTGCCGTCCGCGTCGCCTTCGGCGATCTGACGCTCGAGCAGTCGCGCCATTCCTTCGACCTACTCACCGAACACGTGTTTCCGGATCTCGCAGACCTGGTGCCGGCGATCCGCTGAAGCGGACGAGCTTGTCCGGATTGAGCACGGCGAAAATGCCGCTGTCTTCTTCGCCCCGGGGCTTCCAGGGCAGTTCCTTCCATTGCCAAGCGTTCAGCTAAAGAACTCGTGGAAGGTCAATGCGGGTACGTACTGGGAGGCCCTGCAAATCAGTTTCCCGCTGAACCTGAACTCGCCGCAGCGCGCCTACGTCGTAACCTGCCCCACACCCGGAACGCTCTCGTTACCGGCGACCCTGCGAAGCACCGGTGGTGCAATCAGTCCGGTGCTCATCCGCCCCTGAGGGCCGGCGGCCGTTTAAGGTGCCAGCGAGACTTGATTGGCGGCCAGCTCGAACGCGTTGTCGCGCTTCGACAGCGTGCCGCGGATGACGATCGCCTTTCCGAGGAACGCGCCGAAGTCGATCTGGGTGTTGGGCGCTTCCAGCACGAGCGCCGTTTCGCGTCCGCGCGAATCGGCCAGGAAATAGCCCTTGGGCCCGAGTCCCAACGTACCGGCGAGCGAGGTGACGAAACTCGGCTGCTCGCGGACGTTCGGCGAGATCGAAGCGACCTTGCGGTTCTGATTGGGCCCGCTGAAGTCGAGCAGCGCGCTGATCTGGGCGATACCGCGTGCGGTCGGCGTCCAGATCGTCGTCACGCGCTGGGTCTGCCCCGCGGTCATCGGGGGCACGAGTAGGCGCGCGAGCTGAACGCCGTTGGCCGTGATGACCAACGGCACGTTTTCCTCGGGGAACGTACCGGAATCTTGAACGCTGGCCACGATCACCGTGGCCGCACCGACGTACGCCGGCGTCGTCAGCACGAGCGAGGTGATGCCCATGTCGTGCACCGGCGTGGATGCGCCGCCGCCGAGGCTGAGCACGAACCGGCCGATCGAGGAGTAGGAGGTCGTCGCGGCGGTGCCTACGATCGCGCGCACGCGCCAATAGTAGGTGCCCCCCGATAGCGGCAGATTCGGCGGCTGCTGGTTCGTGAAACCGGATCCCGGAACGTTTTGGTTTTGGAAAGAGTAGATCGTCACCGGCGTCTTGAGGTCGACCAAAATGTGACTCGCGACGTCGGGAAAGTCTGAAATCTGCAGTTCGTAGGTGACCACGAGCGGCCCCGGAGCCTGCTGGATCGAGCGGTTCTTCGATTGCAATATGAAGTTGTAGACGTTGCCCGGATTTACCGGCGTCCATTGGAACAGGACCGGAACGCCGACGTTGAGCAGCGGCGAGATCAGCGTGGGCGCCGGGACTTGTGGAATCGTTTGCGGGATCGCCGGCGCCGCCGCAACTGCGAACGCTACGGCACAACCGGCCAGGCAGCGAAGCATCCAAACGAACGCGCGCATCAGAATTGCCGATTCAGGCTCAGCGCGCCGACGGCGGAGTTGGCCGCACCGATATTTTCCGTCACGGTGCCCGAGATCGAGTAGGGGCTATGCGGCGGCTTGAACGCGAGCCCGTAGTTGTACGTCATCGTCGGCGGGCTGCTCAGTCCGACATACGGATGCGATAGCGCGCGGTTCACTTGCGTCGAGAAGGTCAACCCGCCGACAACGTATGAGACGGACGCCGTCGCGGAGTTGCTCAACATCGTCTGCGCGGCGGCATCGGCATCGTTCTGATTCAAGTTGAATCCTCCGGAGATCGTCAGCCCGGAAAATGGTGCACGCGAAACGGTGATTCCGTTGGTGATGACGTGCAAGAGGTCCCCCGTGTCGTCGCGCGTCTCCGTGTCCGCAAGGCTGTACTGGATCGAGTACGGCCCGCGTTTGGTCGTATACGAGAACGTCGTGCCGTCATTCCCGCTAAAGGGCGCGACCGGATCGCCGGTTTGATGCTGGACACCGTTTACGGCCTGAAACGAGAGGACGTCACCGTTTTTGAGCGGGTACGTTATCCCGGCGTTTTCCGTGAAGTAGTGCGTGGTCTGGAGGAGCAACGAGCCCGGCAAGTCGTCGCGATAGGCGTTGGCGCTGAGTGTGACCTGCAGCACGCCGAGGGGAACCGTGATGGCCGCGGTTTCGGTTTCGCGGTCGGCGGTAACGCCGGGTGCGCTGTCGTTCGCGAAATACGGCGATGCGCGATCGTAGGTGAATGCAAACTGAGCCTTACGCAGCATGAAGCCCAGGGCGAAGTCCCAAACGTCGCCGAGATCGTCGACGTCCGCGATGTCGTCGTGATAGGATGTCACGCCGTAGTGGATGCTGTACGTGAACGTCGAGTGCGGCGACTTGACGTCGTCGCCGAAGCCGAGAAAGGCGCCGTTGCGCAGGAAGAACGGTCCGGGCTGATCGGGACCGTAGATGTCTTCGTAGCCGCCGGTGACCGTCGCCGGACTGCCCCAGAGTGGAAATCCGAAGGCGAGCGCCTCCATCTCGTAGGGATTGGTCGTATCGTGATTGCCCGAAATGGAGGCACCTTGCACGCTATAGAGCGAGTTGTCCCAGGTCGTCTTGAAGCCGACCCCGGTGCCGGTCGGTCCGGCAAACGCATCGCGCTCGAAGCTGGGCGAAATCGTGCCGAACTGCAGCAGCCACGACGGCGTCTGGAAGGTGACGAGCGGCTTCTGATTGCCGGGCGTGTTCGCGAGCCCTCCAGCGGCCGTGAGGCTCTCGTTGTCGGGGAGCTTTCCGCTGAGGTTCAGCACGCCGCTTTGCGTCTGCTGCGCTGCAAAACCGGCGTTGAGGGCCAGCGAGCCGCTGTAACTTTGCGCCGGGGGGGCCCGCGGCGCGGGCGGCGGCGTGGCAACCGCCACCGGTGCGGGCGGCACGACCTGACCCGGCGGCGGCGATGCCGGTGCAACGACGGTCGCCTGGCCCGGCACGCCCCCGACAAGGATGCCGGCCGGAGCCGAATCCTCGGACGTCTTGCCATGATCGAGGTGCGCGTGCACGTTGAGCGGCCCGACGTACCCCGGCGGCAGCGTCAGTTCGACGAAGATCATCGTCGTTTGTTGCGGTGTCGCGGGTTGGTCGGCCGTGAAGGGCGGCGCGGTGGCCACCGTCGTCCCGTTGGGGTTCTCCGCGATCAGCGTCAGCGTATACGATCCGGCATCCCAAACGCTGTTGTCGCTCGACGTAACGGCGATCTGAAACGTCGTCACCGCGCCGGGTTGCGGCGTGAGGTCTTTGGGCACGATCTGTTCGATCGCGCTGTTCGCGAAGGCCGCCAACGGCCACACGACGGCGAGTACCAACGCGAGTGCCACGGCGACGGGCCGGCGGCGCGTCACGGCGCGCGCCGTTCGAGCGAATTGATGTTCGCCGTATTCTGGTTGACGTCGACGAAGGTGCTGCCGGTCTGCGTACCGGCCGTTGCAGTGATGGTGCAGGCGTGCGTTGGTTGTCCGCTGGGCGCGACGAGCGCCTGCACCGTTATCGAGGTCGGCGTTCCAACCGGCGCCGTCGTTTGCGAGAGCGAGATCTGCGCGCCGTCGACGCAGGCCGTCACCAGCGTAACCGAACCGGACGTGCCGGATGCCGACACGACGATCGGCACGCCCGGCTCGCCGACGGTGACGCCGATCTCAGCCGGTGAGATGAGACTCGCCGTCGGGACCGCAAGCTGGGTCGTGAACGTCTTGGTCCCGGTATGCCCGACGACCGAGCTGGTGGTGATCGGCGCACCGGTGTAGGTGATCGTGACGACCGTGGCCGGGCTCGTGATCGTGCTCGGCGTAAACGTGATCGCCGAACTCGCCGGCGTCAGCTGGACCGGTGCGCTGAACGGTACCGATCCGGTGATCGGATTCCCGTCGGCGTCGAGGGCGGTGAATACCAGCGTCGTCGTTTGCGGGGTGCCGGAGATCAGCGCCGTGGCCGGGGCAAGATCCGCGTTTGCGACTACGGGCAGTAGGGTTGCGGTGACATTGGCCACGCCGTTTACGGCAATCGGCACGGGAACCGTCGCCGTCGAGAGAACGTTGCCCCCTTCGTTCGGCTGGTCGTAAAAGGTGATGATGAAATCGGTAGCGCTGGCTTGCGCGACAACCGCGAGGTCACATGTCGTGACGCCATCGCTCACCGAGCATGCCGCCGGCAGCGGCGAGAGGTTCAGTTGGGCGCCGACGGTCGAGGCGCTGCCGTAGGCGACGTCGATCTCGACCGACTCCGACGATGGTGAAATATAGGTTGCGCGGCGTACGCTCGCGGTCGTTGCCGGCACTCCGACAACGAAGGAGAAGTAGGCGGTGACGGGTGCGCCGTTCGCGGCAGCCGGATTTGCGCCCGTGCTGACGCCCGAACCGCCACCGCAGCCCGCGAACATAGCACAACTGGCGATTGCAAAGAGTCGACGGGCGTTCAACCGCGCGGGTTCCTCAGCAGTGGGCTCGCGGCATTTTTTTGCAGCGCTCGTGCGCTCGCCTGCTACGCCATGGGAAAAACTTCGCATCCGACGAAGTTGCAGAGATATGCGCTTGCTTGGCCGCGGCATGTGCGCGCTCGTCGTTGCAACAGGTTGTGTTCTTGCGTTGGCCGCGTGCGGCGGCGGTGGCAGCGCCGGCCCGCCGCTCGCCCACGCCGGCGCGTCCTCCCCGGCGCCCGTGACGACGCCCACCGCCGGCCCGCAAGGTTTCGCGCCGGTGAGCTTCACGATCACGCTGCCGAAAGTCGCCTCGGCCAAGTCGCGCACGACGCTCTTCGTCTCGCCGTACACGACCTCGATCTCGGTCTCGGTCAACAGCACGACGCCGCAGGTCTTTGCGTGCACGCCTCCGACGTGCAGCGGCTCGTTCGAAGCACCGGCCGGCGGATCGGTGAATTTTCTCTTCGCCGCGCTCGACGCGCAAGGCAAGAGCGATGCCAACGCCTCCGTGACGCAAGTCATCGCGGCCAACGGCAGCAACGTCATCTCGGTGACGCTCAACGGCGTCGTCGCCAGTGCCACGCTTTCGGCGGCGCCGCCCGGACTGAGCTCCGCGGCGACGGGACAGTCGACGATCAGCGCGACCGCCTACGACGTCGACGGCGACGTGATCACCGGCACCTACTCCGCACCGATCGTCGTTTCGACGAACGATTCCACCGGCACGATTGCGCTGAGCGGCGCAACCTTGGCCTCCGGCACGTCGGCGGCGACGCTCACCTACACCTACGGCGCGGCGACGGCGTACTCGGAGAATCATATCGGGGTCAGTCAAACGTCGGCGACGGAAACGGGGGCCCAAGCGCCGTTGCCGTTCGAGGTCGGCCGTACGTTCTATACATTCTTCCCGAACGCCGTCGTCGGATTCGCCCCGGGCGCGACGTCACCCACGCGCACCGTCAGCATGCCCGGCTTCTCGGAGGTCTCCTCGCTGGCGTGCGACGGGACGAACCTCTACATCGTGGACACGGTGGAAGAGGTCGTCTACGGCATCGCTCCGGGAGCGACTTCGCCGATGACCTATTCGAGCGACAACACCCAGAATCCGGACTGGGTCGCGGCCAACGATGTTCCGGCCGGAACCAGCGCCCAGTTCTACGTTGCGAACGCCAACGGAACGACGACGGCGATCGCCGGGTTTCAGGGGCCGGCCTCGCCGCCGTTCACGCTCCCGCCCGACGCCGCGACGCAAACCACCGGCGCGGGCAGCTTCGGGGCAGTGCAACTCGACGGCAGCGGCAACGTCTACGCCGCGATGGGCGGATACGACGCCGAATACGGCGGCTACGAGATCTTGAGCCCGTCGCTCGCCGTCGTCGCGTCCGGCTCGAATTTCAACAGTACGCCGTCGACCCAAATCGCCGTCGACACGCATTCCGCTCCCACGATTCGGG
>JBEKXE010000200.1:0-6759 GCA_049512335.1 Candidatus Lustribacter sp. | reverse complement strand
GCTTGGCCGATCTGGCGCATGAAGATCAGCGACGACGTCGCGGCGCCGCGCATCTCCCACGCGACGGCTCCCTGGGTCGAAACGACGAAGATGCTGTTGAACGTGCCGAAGCCCAAGCCGAGAAAGGCCAGGCCGGCGTATACGTTGGCAATGCTCGAACCGGCGTGGAGCATGGCGATCAGCGTGCTGCCGCCGAGCAGCGGAAGCGCGCCCAGGCACGCGATCGTACGGTAACTGTGGCGCAGTTGCAGGCGCGCTCCGCCGATCGAACCGCACGTCCAGCCGACGAAGAAGGCGCCGAGCACCGAACCCGCCGCAACGGCCGGCGCGCCGAGCGCGCCCTGCACGAAGGTCGGCATGAACGCCGTGATGCCCATGACCATGGCGCCGATGAACACGTTGCCGGCATTGGCGACCGCGATCACGCGAATGCGATACAGAACGAGCGGCATCATCGGTTCGGGCGCGCGCGTTTCGTGCCACAGCAGCAGCGCGAGGACGGCGACACCGCCGAGTGCGAGTAGGGTCGCGGTGAGCGGCGCCATGTTGCCTAGGTCGACCAGCACGTACATCAGCGTTCCGATGCCGAGCGTCAGCAGGGCCGAACCGAGGTAATCGATGCGATGCGCGACGCGCGCGATCGTCTCGTGATACGCGCGCAGAACGACCGCGATGCAGGCGAGCCCGACCGGGACGTTGATCCAGAAGATGATCGGCCAGCCGAAGTGCGCGATGAGAAACGCCCCCAGCAGCGGTCCGATCACCGCCGCGAAAGCCCAGGCGGTCGACAGATAGCCCTGCACGCGGGCGCGGTCGCGGCCTTGATAGAGATCGCCGACGATCGTGGTCGACACCGGCTGCACGCCGCCCGCCCCGATCCCTTGCAGCGCGCGGAACACGATCAGCGCGAACATGCTGTGGGCGAAACCGCACAGGATCGAGCCGATGAGGAATACGACGACCGCGACGATCAGCAGGGCTTTGCGGCCGAAGAAGTCGGCGAGCCGGCCGTAGATCGGGATCGTGACCGCTTGGGTGAGCAGATACGAGCCGAAGACCCAGCTGAAGTAGCGCAGTCCGCCAAGGTCGGCGACGATCGTCGGCAGGGCCGTTGCGACGATTGTCGCTTCCACGGCGACGATGAAGATCGCGAGCATCATCGCGCTGAAGACGACTTCGCGCGGCGCGATGCGGGGCACCCTGAGCATTCCGTCGTACACTTATCGACGCACCGATGGAACTACTTCGCTTTACCGGCCTCGAGCGGCATTTCGGCGCGAAGGAGGTCTTCCGCGATCTCTCGGGCGTGATTCGCGACGGCGAGAAGATCGCGCTCGTCGGGCCGAACGGCGCCGGCAAGTCGACGCTCGTGCGCATGCTCGCTGGGATCGATCGGCCCGATGCCGGCACGATCGCACGAGCGCGCGAGACGCGCTTCGGCTACCTCGCGCAGGATGCGGCGGAGAGCGGCCCGGCAACGTTGCGCGCGGCGTTCGAGGAAGCGCTGACGCGCGGCTGGGCGCAGGAGTGGCAGATGCGCGCGACGCTCAACCGCTTCGCGTTTGCGGAAAGCGACTTGGGCCGGCCGCTGGCCGAATTCTCGGGCGGACAGCGCACGCGCGCCTTGCTCGCCCGCACGCTGCTCGAGGAACCGGACTGGCTGATCCTCGACGAGCCGACCAACCATCTCGACCTCGACACCGTGCGCTGGCTCGAAACGTTCGTCGCTCGCGATACGCGCACGTACGTGATCGTATCGCACGACCGCTACTTTCTCGAGACCGTGGCGTCGTCGGTCTGGGAGCTGGCCGACGGCGAGCTGACGGAGTACGCCGTGACGCCGGGCCGCGCGTACAGCGAGTTCGTCGCGCAGCGCGCCGAACGGCGCGCGCAACAGCAGCGCGACTACGAGGCGGCGATGTCGGAGCGCGAGCGCCAGCGCGCGGTGATCGCCGAGCTGCGCACGCACGGGTCGCACAACTACTCGCACGTCCGCAGCCGGGAGAAAGCGCTCGCGCGCGTCGACGCGGTGGACGCGCCGCGCAAGGAGCGGCGTTCGATCTCGGTGGCGCTGACGGCGGCGCGCAAGGCGACGACCGGGATTGCGGTCGAGCTCATCAACGTCGCCAAAGCCTATAAGGAGCCGCTGTTCTCGGGGCTGAACGCGAAGTTCGCACGCGGGGAGCGCGTCGCGATCGTCGGCCCGAACGGTGCCGGCAAGACGACACTGTTGCGAATCATCGCGGGTGAGCTGACGCCCGATCGGGGCAACGTGCGTTACGGCGTGGGTCTCACGACCGCCGCTTACTCGCAGAACACGGTCGACGATCTGCCGGCCGGCGTGTCGGCGGCCGATGCGGTGGCGCAGATGGGCGTGACGGGAGAAGAAGCGCGCGCGCTGCTCGGGCGGCTGAATCTCGGCGGCGATGCGGTCGACAAGCCGGTCGAGGCGTTCAGCGGCGGCGAACGGCGGCGCATCATGCTCGCGCGTTTGATGGCGCAGCGCGCGGACTGCCTGTTTCTCGACGAACCGACGAACGATCTCGACATTCCCAGCCGCGAAGCGCTCGAGGATGTCTTGGCCGCGTACGGCGGCGCGCTGTTCGTCGTCTCGCACGACCGCTATCTGCTCAAGCGGTTGGCGCAGCGCGTGATCGCGATTCGCGACGGGCAGGCGACCGTGATCGACGGGGACTACGACACCTACGAGCAACGCCAGCACGGCGTGCAGGCGCCGGCGCCGAGCGCGACGCAGCCGGCGGCGAAGAATCCGCCGAACGAGAAGCGCGCCGCGCACGAGGCCCGGCTCGATGCCGGCCGGCGCAAACGCGCGGTGGCGGATGCCGAGCAACGCGTGGCCGATTTGGACGCGGAGAAAGCACGTCTCGAGGCACAATTCGCCGCGTCCGACCTGTACGAAGACCCGGCGGCCGTTACCGCGCTGCAGCTGGAATTGGAGCGCGTGCGAAGCGAAAGCGAGCGCGCCCTCGAGGCCTGGGAAGCAGCCGTCGCTGCCTTGGAAGAGGGTGCTTCAGCCTCCACACCAGGCTGACGCTTCGCCCTCTGTCACCCCGAGCGTGGTCGAGGGGTGCGCCGCTATCTTGGCCTAACGCGTTGGTGGCCACGATCGTGGCGCGTCCCTCGACGATGCTCGGGATGACAGTGGGTCAGGCGGGCGCTATCTCGTTAACGCGAGGCTGTCCCGCTGGTTGAGTAGACGATTTGGGTGTTGCGGCTCTTTTGGAATTCCTCGAGCGTTTCGCCGCGCATCGCGGCGTAGATGTGCAGGTTCGAGACGCCGATGACTGCGCCGAGCTTTTCGAGCATGAAGAAGCTGACGCCGTAGTGGATCATTTCTTGCCAGTCACGGCGGCGGATCAGGTCGCGTTCTTGTTCGGTTAGGGCGGCGGCGGCGAACGCGGTCTCGGGGTCGGCCAGAAACGCGGCGCGGTTCGCCGGGACGGTGAGCTCGTGGAGAAATTTGTTGATGCGGTACGCGGTGACGCTGCGCTCGAGCGTGAAGGGATAGGTGCCGGTGAGCTTCTCGACGCCGTCGAGCTGATGCGCGACGTGCGCCCGGTATTCGCCGTACACGTCGACGCTCGGATCGACGGCTTCGTTCTCGTAGACGGCGACTCCGATCCCGGTCATCGACGGCAGGTAATAGCCTTGATGGATCTTGCGGACGTTGGTCGACATCGCGCCGCGCATGACCAGATGCATGATCACCTCGGCGCCTTCGAAGCCGCCCAGCGTCGCCAGTTGCGCGTGAGTCATCTCGCCGAGTGTGGTGGGGTCCTTTTCCAGCAGCTCGAGGAAACGTTCGTCCCAGGCCACGTTGTTGAAACCGGCGCGTTCGCCGTGGACCTGATGCGAGAGGCCGCCGGTCGAGATGATGACGACGCGCAGATCCTCGGGATAGCTCTCGATCGCGCGGCGCAGCGCAGCGCCGAGCTTCAGACAGCGCTTGGCCGACGGAATCGGAAACTGGATGACGCCGACTTGTAACGGCACGATCGGGGCCGGCCAGTTGGGTTCGTGCGGCCACAGCACGGAGAGCGGTGAGAACGCACCGTGATCGAGCGGCTTGTCCTGGAAAAAGGAGAGGTCGAATTCATCGGCGACCAGCGCGGTGCCGATGTGAGCGGCCAATTTTGGGTGCCCCGCGAGCGGCGGTAGCGCGCGCGGTCCGCCGCCTTCGTCGGCCGGCGGATACGAAGTGCCGATGCCGAGCGCGAACGCGGAGTAATGATCGAAGAAAAACGACGTCGCGTGATCGTTGAAGATGTAGAAGACGACATCCGGTCGCTGGTCGAGCAGCCACTGCTGCACCGGCGCGAACGCTTCGAAGATCGGCGCCCATGCCGGCTCGGTCTGCTTGTGTTGATCGTACGCAAATCCGATGGTCGGGGTGTGCGACGCTGCGATCGAACCGACGATTCTGGCCATGCGCATCGGATTCGAGCAGGTCTCGCGCGTCCACCTTGGTAACTGCCCGACGAGTGCGTTTGCGCGCGTTGGTTCGCTCGTGAACAGCGACGCCCCGAAACCGTCGCTGTGGGACATCATCGTCGCGTTCACGATCGTCGGGTTGACCAGCGTCGGCGGCGCCGCCGGTCCGATGCGGCACGTGACCGTCGTGCAACGGCACTGGCTGAGCGAGAGCGAACTGGCCGAACTCTACGGGTTGGGTCAGGCGCTGCCCGGGTCGGTCGTCGTGAACGTGGCGACGATGATGTGCGACCGTTTCGCCGGCCCGCTGGGGCCGCTCGCCGCGGTCGCCGGGCTCGTCATTCCCTCGGGGATCGTCGCGGTCGCGCTCTCCGGCATCGCGACGCGGCTCGCTGCGTCGAATCCGCACTTTGCCGGCGTGGAGGTGGGGATTACGGGCGCGCTGGCGGGCGTCTTCATCTCGAACGGATTGCGCGTACTGGCGGCGCTGTGGAGCGAAGCGCCCGACCTGCGAGTCGCATGGCGCTGCGCGCGCGTGGCGATCGGGGCACTCGGGATCGTGCTCGTGATCGGCCTGCATTTCATCGTGCCGGTGGCGATGGTCGTCCTCGTGGTGCTGAGCATTCTGCTCGATTGGCATCTGCGCGGCGCCGAGAGCACGGCGTAGAACGATGGATCAGCTGCACACGCTGCTGGTGCTGTTCGAGCACTTCATGGTGCTCTCGCTCTTCGCCGTCGGCGGCGGACCGAGCATGCTCTTGCCGCAGATGCGCCAAGAATTCGTGCTGCAGTACCACTTCCTGACCGATCGTTCGTTTACCGAGTTGCTGGCGGTCGCGCAAGCAACGCCCGGCCCGAATTTCCTGATCGTGCCGTTGATCGGCTTCCGCGCGGCGTCGTGGCCCGGCGCGATCGTGTCGATCGTGGCGTTTCTCGTGCTGCCGATGACCCTGACGTTCTTCGTCGGACGGCTGTTGCACCAGCACGACAACGAGTGGGTGGCGCGCATCCGGCGAGGGTTCCGGCCGGCAACCGGCGGATTATGGATCGTCAGCGGCATCGTGATCGCGATGGCGACGGACCACACCGTGGGCGCGCTCGGCATCACGCTCGGTGTTGCGGCCCTGTCGCTCATCGTCGATATCAGCCCGATGTGGTGGTGTCTCATCGCCGGCGCCGCCGGCGCGATTCTCGCCTGAGGAAGACGTCTATGAAGAGAAACGTTGTCGTGGGCCTGCTCCTGTCGGTCGTTTTGGCCGGATCTCCGGCGGCGTCGATCGATGCGCAATCGGCGCCGAATCTGAAGACGGTCAACATCGCGATGTACGGGACGACCTTGGGGTCCTGGTGCGTCTATGCGGCCCAAGCCCAACACTACTTCGAAAATGCCGGTATCCACATCGGCAACACCATCTTCTTGAGCGGCGATCCGGCGATCGTCAGCTCGTTGATCAGCGGGCAAGCCGATATCGCGACCGGCGGGACGGCGTCGCTCATTCCGGATGCGAACGGACAAACCGATCAGATCATGGTCATCGGCGGCGTCGAGGGCTCGCCGGTGTCGCTGATCGCGCCGAACGCGATCACCTCGCCCGCGCAATTGGCCGGCAAGATCATCGCGCTGCCGGCGCACAACACCTCGAACGAAGCGATCGGGACCGCACTCGTCGATCGCTACGTCGGTAAGGGCAAATGGACGCCGCTCTATATCGGTGGCGCCAGCACCGGACGGCTCTCGGCCGTGAGCGGCGGCCTCGCGTCGGCCGCCTACATCAACGACCCGGCGGATTTCACCGACCTGACCGGCATGCACACGCTGACGCACTTCGGCGCCGACCAAAAGCTGTACGGGAACGGCGGCGTGCTCACGACGCGCAAGTGGCTGCGCGACAACCCCGATACCGCGGTGCGTTTCATGGCCGCCTTTGCCAAGGGCTGCAACTACATCGCCAACACGAAGAACCGCGCTCAAACGATCGATCTCTTGGCCAAGGGCGGCCCGATCAGCGTCCAGGCTGCCACCGATGCGTACGATTACTACGTCGCCGGGCCGTTCCGCGGCAACACCCCGCCGATCAACGCCGAGCTCGACGTGCAGGCTTTCGTAAATTCGGCCCAGCTGCTCAAAGACCAAGGCATCATCACGAACGCCGCCTGGGACCCGCACACCGTGATCGACCTCTCCTACCTGCACAAAGCCCTCAAGAGCCCCGCCTTCCTGAAGTAAGGTGCGCGCTGTCATCCCGTTGTCGGATGCGCCACGATCCGTGCTACCGAGTGTGAGCGCGAAGGCGCGAACAGTGGAGT
>JBEKXE010000199.1:0-6824 GCA_049512335.1 Candidatus Lustribacter sp. | reverse complement strand
CGCGAGCCGCCTCATCGTTCTCGGTGTCGCGGAAGTAAAGCTTCAGGTCCTGGCCCGCAGAGAACGACTTGTCACCGGCGCCGGTGATGACGAGAACATCCGTTTCCTCGTCGACCGCAAGTTCCGCCAACGCGTCCTGCATCTCGAGGTGGAGCTGCGGGCTCATCGCGTTGCGCTTCTCAGGACGGTTCAAAATCACAAACGTGATACCGTCACTCTTCTCAATTAAGACTGTCTCGTATTTCTTCATGTCCCATTTCTCTTGGCAGGGTGCAAGGATGGCCTGGTCGGCGTTTCCTAGGAACCCTACAAAGTTCCCTGGGGCGGAACGACGTGCATTCGCTCGCGACGACGATTCGACAAACGAATTTCCCGCCGCGCGCGCCCGCGCTGAGAGGGCCGTTACAAGGCGGGTGTAACGTGTTGGCGGAGGGAGGCTCGACCGTGGTGCAACGCGTTACAATCCGTCGAGGCGAGGCCGTCCGAGCGATGCTCCTCGCGCCGCTCGCACTGAGGCCGGCGCTCGCTGCCGCGCAGCAGGCGACGCCGGTGCCGTTCGTGGTCGCCCCGACGGGCACCACCGGTGTGGCGCCGCTGTATTATGCCGCCCAACAACATTGGTTCGAACCGGCCGGGCTTGACGTCAGCATCGTGCCGGCATCGGGCGGTGCGGCGTCGGTGACCGCCGTAACCGGGGGTGCAGCACAGGTCGGCTTCACCAACACGCTGCAACTGATCATCGCTCACGCGAAGGGCTTTCCGCTCACGCTCATCGCGCCGGGAACGCAATCCGATAATGCCAACCCGTTCGTGGAGCTGGTCGTCAAATCCGATTCAACGGTCAAAAGTGCAAAAGACTTCGAAGATCAAGTCGTCGGCGTCACCGCACTGCACGATCTGGGGACGGTCACGCTGACGGTGTGGCTGCGCAAGAACGGGGCCGACCCGGCGCGCGTGAAGTTGATCGAACTGCCGCCCGAAGCGGCGCTGCCCGCGTTGATGGCAAATCGCATCGTCGCGTACGGGCTGTATGAACCGTTCTTGAGTTTGGCGCTGGCCGGCGGCGCCAGAGCTTTCGCGAACCCCTTGGAGGCGGTCGGCAATCACCTCCTTACGGGTGCGTGGTTTGCATCGCTGCCGTGGGCGACTGCGCATCGCGCCGCGGTCATTCGCTTCGTCCGCGTGCTGTCGCAGGCAGCGCAGTACGTCGACGCGCACTATCAAGACTTGTTCCCCATGATCGCGCAGTACTCGAAGATTCCGGTCGCGACGCTGCAACGGCTGGCGTTCAACAAAATCCAAACCGCGTTCAACGTTGAATCGCTCCAGACGCTCATCAATGCGGCCGCCGAAACTCATGAGATCGAGAAACCGTTCCCGGCGAAAGAACTGATCTTCTCCGGCGTACCGTGAAAACCGGACGTTTCCGCGCTATCGCCGACTACGTGACCGGGTTCAAGCTGAGCGCGCAACCGGCATAGGGGGCGGCCAGCATCGCCAAGTGAGGCGAGATCTGGAAGATGCCGTTCGCGGGCGGGGTATTGGATGCCAGCGGGAAGATTTACATCGCGAACTACGGGAGCAACAGCGTCACGGTCTATGCGGCCAATCCGAGCGGGACGCTGAACGTAGCCCCGCTGGCCAACGATCGGCGGCGGCGGCGTTCACTGGCCGCCGCTCGGATTCCTCGGCATAGAAGCGCTCGGCCAAGGGTACGAGCGCTGTAAGAGGGAGAGACGCCCATAATGATTAGACACATCATGCTCGGCACCGCCGTCGTGGCGTCGCTGCTCGTGCCCGCGACCGCAGACGCCGCCATAATCTTCTGTAACAAATTCGCACAAGAAGTCTATGTTGCCATCGCCTACCCGCAGGACAACGGGTTGTGGATGACGCGCGGCTGGCTTTCGCTCGACCCGGGTGATTGCGCTCCGTTCGATACAGCGATACACGTCAAAGAATTCTGGTATCGCAGCGAGAGCGTGAGCTATCGAAATGCGGCGGGCACGAGCGTTCGCATGGTCTGGGGGAACAAGCGGAAGTTCGCGATCTGGGAAAACGACAATTTCCAGTATTGGAATGCAGAGAAGCAAGTCCTGAAGTCGACGCTCGCCAATTTCAGTCAAGGCGCGTCCTCGAGCGGTGGCGATGTTTCGGCCACCGTGACCTTCAATGCGAACGGGACGTCGATCACGATCCGTTAGCGAGGCCGATGGATCCCGCTGGGGGCTCTATCAGCCTACTCGAGCAGCACCGCGTCGTTCACGCTCAGAGGTTTCACCACGGTGTTTAGCACTCCAAGCACGTTAGAGTCGCGGCCGGTCACGGGAACAGGGCTGCATCGACGTTGCGGACATGGCGTCGATATTGAGGCTGAGTGCGCCGCAGCGATCCGTGCGGTAGATCGTTGCTCCGGCGCGCTCCAATGTTGCGAGCGTCGAGTCGATGATCGGGGCGCAGCCGCCGACGTGATCGCAGTAGGGAATTCACTCACATGACGACTGGGCTTAACGAAATCCCTCGCCCCGCGCTGCCTCGGCGAGTCTCGTGTCGAAAGAGAGAAGGCGTAACTCCGGCAAATCCGCTTGTAGCGCCTTCGCAGCTGCGAGATGCCAAAGATCGGCGCCGCGCAGCGGCCACGCGCGCGCGAGGGCCGCGATTTGTTGCCGATCCGGATCAACGCTGAGGCGTACCCACGGGCCACGTTCAACGGCTTCGCGCGCAGCGCTGACGAGGACCGGTGACAGTGCCTGCTCGCGCTCGATGCGCGCAATGACGGCCTGTACCTCCGCCCATCCGAGTGATGACATTAGGTGCGTTCCCGGCGCCCGAGCGGCGGCCGAGGCCGCGTCGGAATGGCGATCGTGAAATAATGCCGAGATGATCGCCGAGGTGTCCCAGTAGACGACACCGGGTTGCGCTGCGCTCACGCCCCGCGGTCTTCGTCTAGGATCCGTCTCGCGAATTCAGCTGTCAGCGGCAACGGCGGGGGCAGTGAGTATTGAGAAATCGGACGCCGCTCAACGACGCCGGCCTCTTCCAGGCGCCTTAGGCGGTCCTCGAGTGGGCCGCGCGGAGCCGAGGCGGGCACTAGTCGAGCTACGGGCTTGCCGCGTTCTGTAATAACCCATTCACGGCCGGCCTGCACGTCACGCAACAGCTCGCTCAGCCGCGCCTTCGCCTCCCGGATGCCGGCCTCGCGTGTAGTCTTCATGACTACATTATAATGTGGTCATAAGACCTACGTCAACCGAGCCTTCGGATGTCGGTTGAGCGGTCGGGCGGTAGATCGTTGCTCCGGCTCGTTCCAATGTTGCAGCGTGAGGGGCATATGGCGCGGTTTGCATCGCGGTGAGTGCGATAAAGAGGATCACGAGGGCGATCGAGGCGGCAAGAATCGCGGGGCGCGCGGAGCGCGCCAACCCACCGGTCAGAACCATCACGCTTGGAGAACCGCGTCTTCGAGACGCGCGCGGAGGAGTGCCACTTCCGAGCGCAAGCGATCCGCGTCCAGGCGCTCTGCAGCCCGCTCGAATGCGTCGGCGAAAGTCTTCAGTGCGCGGATCTCTTCCGAGTCGATATCCGCGCCGCTGCGATGGCCGCCGAACGAAAGCGTTCCAACGACGAGCGCCGGGTCGGCCGGCGTGTCATTCGCGGCGGTGCCGGTCCATCGAGCTCCGGTCAGTTCGAGTGCGTCGACGCACCCTTGCAGCAAGGCGGACAACGTCGCTTGATCCGGCGCCGTCGCGGCCGCGCGAGTAAGCCCCGCGAGCGTCTCGAGCGATTGCTCGCGTTTGCGAAACAACGTCCACCGTAGCAGCCGTTCGATCCACGCGCGTAGCCGGTCGAGGGACAGGGCCAGCGCCAGCGCCACGGCGACTTCCGCCATCTCGGTGACGCGCGTGTGGGGAAACCGATTGGACAACACGAGGTTGACCAACCGTAGCGGCGCGACGAGGATCAGCGCCAACCCGGAGTAGACCAGCGCACGGTCGATGACGAAGCGAATTCCCAAGAGACGATGGCGGAGAATCGCCGCGAAGATGGTGATGGGAACCAAAAAGACGACCAGCCCGCACAACTCCAGAAGCTCATCGAAGATCGTCGCTCCGTTATGGAACGGGACGAAGAAGTAAGATGCGTTTTGGGCGGCCGTGTAACCGGCGAAGACCGCGATCGCGATCAGCATGGCCCGCAGCTTGAGACGATCCTCCGCGGGTGAGGCGCGGTAACGGAGCAGCATCGCCGCGACGGCCAGCAGCGCGATAAGGGTGCCACCGACGGTCCAAGCGAGAAAGTTCAGCGACCCGGGGTTATCTGAAATCAGTGTATCGGGAGCGGCGGCGATCGGATAGAGCACGCCGGCCGCGTTACGCACCATCGAGATGCCGCCGATCAAGAGCGCCAAGATGCCGGCCGCGCCAAGCAATGGGCCGGCGAGAGGCCCGGCGTCACCGTGGGGGAAGCGCGTCGCGCAGCGGACGCTCGCCCATTGGCAATAGGCTTTAAACCCGAAACCCGCCGTATAAAGCGAGAAACAAAGCAGCCCGGGGAGCGGAAGCGGGCGCGGATCGACGACCCCGATCAAGATGCCGAAGAGCGCGAAGAACAACGAACCTGTGAGGATCCCGGGCCGCAAAAGTGCGAGGATGCCGGCGATCGTCATCGTCACCGCGTTGAACACGTTGGTGACGACCCAAAGTGCGGTAGCGAGCGGCGGCTCGTACGTAAACCAGTTGATTGCTCGCGCGTGCAACACGATCGTGCGTGAATCCCGGCCGCGGTCCACGTGCAGCGCCAGGCGCTCACCGCGAGAGGCAGGCGCGTAGCCATAGAGCAACAGCAGCTCGTCGAGTGACAGCGATGCGGCCGAAAACCGGTCTCCGATCCGGAAATCACTGTCGTGCGCTTGCGTCACGCGCGAGTCGTCGCGGCTCGTGCGATCGATCTTGATGAAGGCGTCGCCGATGATGGACGTCTGATTCGGGTATGCGAAAAACGCGGCCATCGTCACGACCGGCAGCCATGACCAGAGGATGAATGCCGCAACGATCGTCCGGCCCAATACCTTTCGCATATTGGAGACGCGAGACTATTGGTTGGGGATCACCGCCAAAACGCGCACCGTGTTTCGGCCGACGTTCGTAACGAGGATGGTTCCCCCCGGGAACCAGTACGTATCACCGGTTTGGTGAACGACGCGCATCGTGTGCCCGTTTGCCATCTTCCAGGTGGCCCGGTACGGGCCCGCGATCACGTAGATCAAGCGGCCGGCGCCGTGCGTCTGGAGCGTTGCGCCGGGCGGGTAGGTCGCTACGACGGCAGTCAGTTTTGTATTGTTGAGTACCACTTTCGTGGCCGCCGCGGGCTGCGCGGCAAGTGGCTCTCCGGCAAGGAACACGACGACGGCGAAGATCGCCGGTAGGGCGGCCCGCACGAGAATGCTCATGGTCGTAATTTCGCTTCGGCTAGTCTGCTTGCCTCGGTAAGTTATCGACCGCTGTATCGTCCGTGGCAACCGTAACGCCGGCCCGCCTGCGACAAACTGTATGGGCTAACCGCCCGAAACGCCGTGGCCCCAGCCGGGCCGGCACGGCATCATCGAGACACGGTCGCCGCTTGCGCGACCTCATGAAAGGAGCATCTCGATGAAGGCCACGCGCAAAGCCCTCTCGCTCTTCTGCCCCTCGGCGCTCGTCCTCGCCGTGTTCGCGAGGGTACTTCAGAGCATGCGGCGAGCCGCCGGCCTGGATCGTCCCTCGGCTTCGCTCGGGACGATGTTGGGCTGTGCTATGGCAATCGGAAGCATGGTGGCTGTCCCTCGACAATGCTCGGGATGACAGGGAGGGGACGCGAATCCGCAGATAGCGATAGGGCTCCGCAGCGGTCGGTGCGGTAGATCGTTGCGCCGTCACGTTCCAGGGTTGCGAGCGTCGACGGGCCGGGATGGCCGAATGTATTGTGACGGCCGACGGAGATGATGGCCGTTTGCGGGTGGACGGCGGCGATGAAGGATGGAGTCGAGGCGTATTGTGAGCCGTGATGGCCGACTTTTAGGACGTCGGCGTGGAGGTCGGTGCCGCTGGTGAGGAGGCGCGCTTCGCTTGACTCTCCGGCGTCGCCCATGAAGAGTTCGCGGAAATCATTGTAGTGGAGCATTGCGACGATGCTGTTCTCGTTGATGTCGTCACCGGTGTCCGCCAGCACGGGCAGCGACGGGGCGAGGATGTCGAGCGTCACTCCGTCATCCGACCAGCGATAGCCGCGCTGCGGTCGCACGATTTGCACGCCGTGCGTCGCTGCTTCGTGCACGCAATCACGGAAGGCGCGGCCGTCGTACGTTTGCCCCGAATCAAACAGCATCCGTACCGGCATCGCGTCGATGATCGGCGCACACCCGCCGACGTGATCGCCGTGGGGATGCGTTAGGAGCATTAAGTCGATGGAGTGGATGCCGGCACGCAGTAGATAGCCGAGGACGATGCGGGCGCCGGCTTTTTCCGCGTTTGACGTCAAGCCGGGGCGTTCCAGTTCGCCACCGGTGTCGATCAAGATGATGTGGTCGTGCGGCGTCCGGATGACCGCGCCGTCGCCTTGGCCGACGTCGAGATGCGTGATCTCCAAGCCGTGCGGCAGGTGCACGAAATTCGGCAACGCGACGATGGCGCACGCTGCGCAGAGGATGCCGGTGCCGAGCGCGGTGCGCCCGCGGCGCAAGACGGCCGCGGATACGATCGCCGCGGCGTCGTAGGCGACGATGACGGTGAACGGCGGCGTGGCGAAGGTAGCGCGGGCGCCGGGCAGCGCCGCGATCGTCCGCACGA
>JBEKXE010000198.1:0-6934 GCA_049512335.1 Candidatus Lustribacter sp. | reverse complement strand
TAGAGTGCCAGAAGTGCTAACGCGCGCGCCCGCGAGGGGTTCCGGCGCGCCGAGCCCAACCTACGCCAGCGGCGCGCGGGCGTTGCATAATGGTAATGCCCTTGCCTTCCAAGCAAGAGTCGCGGGTTCGATTCCCGCCGCCCGCTCCACTCGGACCACGGCAATTACTAGGTTTTTTGGCTTACTCGCCTCCCTTAGCATGACGGCATGAAAGCCTATCTGAAAGCCTATTTCTGAGAGCGGGCCTTGTGCGGCTTCCGGGTGAGCACGGCGTTTAGGCGCTCGACGGCATCGCGGTGCGCGGCGGCATCGCTATGCTGGTAGGTGTCCAGGGTAACGCTGGGCCGCGAGTGCCCCATGGCATCGGAAACCGTGCGGATCGAGACGCCCGCCTCGCGGCGCGCTCGCCCAACTGCGCACGAGCCCGAGCCACTTCACGTTCGCGTTCGGCAGCACGGGCGGCGGCTTCGGCGCGAGCGGCTATGCGCGCAACGCACCGCAAGCCGTACCCGCGGGCCACGCGCACACCACCACCAGCCGCCGCACGGAACCCGCGCCGCGGCGCTCACCCACGTTCCCGAAAGGACGACCCTCCCGGCGGCGAACTCCGGCGCGCCGCTCGGAGTGTACCGGGCCGCCATCGGCGTGGGCGAGGTGCCGCTGGCGCTGAACGCTGGCGCGCGCGGCGTGCGCCTGCGAGCCTTGCACGTGCCAGCGTTGCCCAACGCCGGGGAAACGGAGCGCAGCCGTGACCGTTGCTGAAATGAGCGAGCCGGAGGGCGAGCGAGAGCGCGTGCCGCGCATGCTTGTGAAGGCGCGCAAAGCGCTCGAATTTCACCAAAACAACAAGCCCGCGCACGAACGCGAGTTGGCGCAGCGGTTCATGGCCGGTGAACCGTTCGCCGATCCGGAGCGCGACCTGCCCTTAGTGATCGCGGGCCTGAAGCGCATGGTGGGCGAGTTGGAGTGGGCGGCGGTGCAGGACATTACCCGACCTGCATGCGCGCTCCGCGGCGATTGGCAAAATGCAAGCGGAGCGGATGGAATGAAAGAGGCCTACTCCAAAGCCTTCCACATCGTAATGGCGAGCGGCCGCGAGTATTTCGTGAGCGCCGAAGACGGCACGCGGTGCATGCACGCGATGATGCGCACCCTCGATACGGCGCTAGCGTTTCGCGTGCAGGTGGGCCCGAACCGCTCGCTGTTCATCGCGGTTGGCCAAATTGAAACGCTGGAAGCGTGCAGCACCGGCGCCGAGCGCGAGCCCGCGCTAGCGAGAACGGGGCGTGAAAGAACTCCTCGCGCATTGAATTCGCAGGCCTCCTCTCCAGCGGCCAGGTGGCCACGCTGGGGCTGCGGTTCTCCTCCGGCGCGAGGTGTGCGGCGGTGCCGAGCGCCCTTCAGCGGTTCTTCCTGAAGGCGCTTGGCCCAATGCAAGGCTTCTCATGGAATTGTGCGCTGGGCATATGGGTCGAAAGACGCTATGCTTGACGCAAGTGACGTTGACGCACGCCGATCATCATCGCGAACGCCGCTACGACGCCCTCATCGAATTGCGAGCCGCTGTTGCCAACGAGTTCCGCCACTGCGGACGTCGTCGAAAACGCATCGCGGTATGGTAGGGGCATGGTCATAGTATGAAAAGCATCAGCAACTGCGATAATTCGAGCTTCGAGCGGAATCTCGTTTCCAATAAGGGCATCGGGATAACCCGTTCCGTCGATGCGTTCGTGATGTGCTCGAACGATATTCGCGATATGGGCAAGTGACGGAATGCCCAAGAGCAAACGCGCCCCAGACTGCGGATGTGCCGCAATCAGTTCCCATTCCGCCGTGGTCAACATAGCGGGATAGTGCAACACGACTGGATCGACGCCGAGTAGGCCGACGTCGTGCAAAAGCGCACCGACACGGCAATTTTCCACCGTGATCGCGTCGAGGGCCATCGTGGTCGCCACGCGCTCGGCCAATGCCGCCGTTGACGTGAGATGTCGCTCCGTTGTGGCATCGAACGTAGCCATTGCTCGGAGTAGACCATTGACCGCGTCGGATTCGCTTGCAATCATTACGCGCCTTTTTGGCTCATCAGCTGCTCGGCCAAAATATCTTGTTCCAAGCTGAAGACCTTGCCGATAAGCTCGATGCGTTTCGACGTGTTCGTTTTCCGCATGATGCTTGTTACATGGTCGCTGATCGTGCTTTCCGCAATATCCAAAATACGGGCCATGTCCGCATTGGTTTTCGCGCGAAGAAGCAACTGAAGCACCTCGGACTCACGTTTGGTTAGGCCGAACCTCTTGGCAGCTTCAAAAACTGAGCCGCGGTGGCCAAAAGCGTCGATGAAGATGGCGACGCAGCCGAAGAGCCTGCCAACGAGCGGGACGATGCGCACGACTGTTTCGTCGTCGTATGCCTCAAACAGTACGGTTTTGGACGTTCTGCTCTCGCGGCACCGTGGCTCTAACGACCGCAGGACCTCATTCAAGGGCAACTCCTGTTCGATGCGGCCGGAGGCACAAAGCACTTGCATCGATGCGTCGCAAATGACAAAACGCGGCGATTCGCGTCGTTGCGTGATAGCAACGATCCGTTGGCGATGGACAGAGGCTATGTTGCCTCGCGGGACGGCCCGATGTGGGGATGTATGAGGGAACATTCGCACATCTCCTTTCCTCAGGCTCTGGGACAGCGGTTATACCAATTGGACCCTTATTTTGTCAACCCAAAGAGCAAGCACTGTGACCGGACGGCTTTTTCGAGCCGCGTGGACAAGGTTGCACCGCGTTCGCGAGTAGCGCGACCTCTTCGCGTCGCAGCCCCTGTGGGGGCTTGCCTGCTTATCAGGACGAGTAGGACTTCGGGTCAACTCTTGCGTCCGCAAGGCCTATCGTCTGGGCTGCAGCACGACCTGAGAAGATTCCGGCACCCATAAACATCGTCGGCGTAGCGATCAGCGAGTTGCTGGGCCGGATGACATGCCGCAGACCGGGTTTGCTGGCCATGTGTCCTTTATTCTTCTAACGCTTATTTATTGGGGCGCTGGCCGCTTCGCTGAGGGAATTGACCCACCCGGGCCGTTCGGCGCGCCACCGGGCACGGAACGCGCGCGCGGCGGCATCCCCGCGGCCGGGCGGCGCCAACCGACGAAAAGCGCCCGAGCCGCCGTGTATCCGAGCCGCCGCCATGAAAGCCTATTGAAAGCCTATCCCCTGAACATTGCATTCAATGGCGAACAACTGTGAACGGATTTCCCATATGGGAGCTGGCTTTCGCTTGTGGGGCAAAGCCCGGTTTATAACTTCCAAGCAAGAGTCGCGGGTTCGATTCCCGCCGCCCGCTCCAAATTCCAAGACCGCGCCGATGCGCGTAGGGACCATGGATGGATCGAACGCGGGCTTTGGCGATCATCGGCGCAGCAGCGGCCGGCGGGTTCTTTCCCGCGCGTGCCGGCGCTGCAACGGCCACGATCCATATGGGATCGGGCTTGACCGACTCCTCGATTCTCACCCAGGTCGCGCAATCGTTGGGTTTGCTCGAGCGCGCCGGGATCGCGGTGGACACCCAGTACATCCCCAACGGCCCCGCGACGATGGCTGCGATGCTCGGCGGCACAATCGACGTTGCGGGCCCCAACAGCCTGTCGTTCCTGTAAGCGCGCGACAAGGGACTGCCGCTCAAAATCGTTGCCGCGCAAGCCGTCTACCGGACCGGCGAGGCCTCGACGGCGCTCGTGGTCTCCGCTTCGTCGGCGGTGCGAAGCGCGGCGGAGCTCAGTGGCAAGATCGTCGCGGTAAATCCACTCGGCGGGTCATCCCACATCGCCGTGCAGATGTGGATCGACAAGAACGGCGGTGATTCGAAGGCCGTGCGCTACGTCGAAGTGACGTTCGCCGAGATGCCGGCAGCCCTGGCGTCTAATCGGGCAGATGCTGCGATGATTGCCGAGCCCGCGCTCACCGCAACGCTGCAGCAACAGGGGCGTATCCTCGGTGATGTCTACGCGGCGCTCGGCCGGTCGTGGATGACCGATTGCATCGTGGCGACCGAGAGTTGGATCGACGGCCACGCCGCCGAAGCGAAGGGCTCCGCGCAAGCGTTGCATCTGGCGGCACCGTGGGCCAACCACAATCACGACAAAACGGCCCTGATCTCGGCGAAGCTGCTCAACATCGATCCGGCCGTCGTGCGCAGCATGCGGCGCGCGATCTTCGCCGAGCAAACGACTCCCGCGCTGCTCCAACCGGTCATCGACGCGGGCGTGGCCTACCACGCCTTGAGTAAACCACTCGTTGCGGCCGACGCCTTCAGCGAGTACGCACTGACCTAGAGCTTCAGTAACCGCTCGGCGTTGCCGTGCGCGATCTTTTCCTTGTCGTCGGGGCTCACCGGTAGCCAGTCGAGAAAATCGCGCGCGACCCGGTTCGACGCGAACGGGTAGTCCACCGAGAACAGAATCCGGTCTGCGCCGAAGGTGAGCAGCGTGCCGATGAATGGCGGAAAGCTAAAGAAACCGGCGATCGTGATCGCGACGTGATCGAGAATCGTCTGGCTCACCGTTCGCTGCAAGCGCGTCGGGCTGTTCCTGAAGGCATGATCGCAGCGGGCCAGCATCGCCGGCAACCCTTCGCCCATGTGACCGACGATGAGCTGCAGCTTCGGGTGGCGGTCGAGCGCGCCCGAGAGCACCAGCCGCAGGATGTGCACCGCCGTCTCGGCGTGCCAACCCCACCCCGCGTTCGAGAACGTATACGACACGGCCGGATCGAAGCCGTCGTAGTAGGCGCGCCGGACGCTCTCCGGGGGAATCCCCGGGTGAATGTAGAGCGGCACGCCCAGGGCTTCCGCCCGTGCGAGAACGGGATCGAACGTTGGGTCGTCGAGGAACTTCTCGTTGGTATGGCCGTTGATCAACGCTCCGCAGAACTTGTGTTCGCGTACGGTGCGCTCGAGTTCGTCGGCGGCGGCTTCGGGTGCCGTCAGTGGAAGATGAGCGAATCCCGAAAAGCGGTTCGGCTGTTTGGACACGACCGCGGCCAACTCGTCGTTGTAGCGGCGAGCAAAGTCGGGCCCCGAGTCGGGCGGTAGCAGATCCGCACCCGCGCCGACGATGGACAGAACCTGGACGTCGATACCGGCCTCATCCATCGAACGCAGCCGATTCTCGATATCGTCGAGCTCATCGACGCGCGAGCCGGCGCCGAGGCCGGGCATCATGCCTCGCCGCCGCGAAAGTGCCGGATCGATCTCGCCGGAAAATTGGCGGAAAGCTACGTGTTCTTCCAGGGCGATGACGCGCATGCCTGATCAGTGCGACGGCAAGCCTACGCGTACGTACGATCCGTAACCCGGCAGGCGTTCGATCGAGAGCGTTTCGGCGAGCTCGTTGATGAGAAACAGTCCGCGGCCTGACTCCGACCAGACGTCGTCGGGAAGAGATGGGTCACCGCTGAATCCCGGGCCGTCGTCGATGACGTGTAACTCGAGGCGACCGCGCTCGTTTGACACGCTGATGCTCAAACCACCCGGAGCGTGCCGAACGGCATTCCCGATCAGCTCGCTGAAGATCAGCTCGCAGTCGTCTTCTTGCTCCCGAGTCATTTCCGACAATCCGTTGAGCTCATCAATGAGTTCGCTCTTGAGTGCGTAGGCGGCTGCCGGGTTGTCAACGTCAAAGCGCCATAGCGTTTTCCCTTGACCAAACCGTATCGTCATAATGGCCACGTCGTCTTGCGCGCGGTCTCTCGCGACGGTTCGCTCGACGTAGCGGGCCGGATTTGCGGCGTAGATCGCCGCATCGCTGGAAAGGACGTCGCAGAGCAATTGCTCGCCGGCGATCGCGTCGCGCGTCGATTCGGTGAGGCCATCCGTGTAGAGCACGAGGATCCCAGCGCGATCGATAGCGAGCGTCGACGTGGTGAACGTCGTCTTTTCGTCAACGCCCAAAGGCAGCGACGGTGTCTCGAGCTTCTGCAACCCGCCGGTATCCCAGCGGAGAATCGCCGGCGGGTGACCCGCCGAGGCGTACACGATCCGCGAGGCGTCGGGGGAAATCGTCGCTACGAAGGCCGTGGCGAAGTCGTTGGTACGGTCCAGAAAAAGTGCGGCGTTTGCGAGCTCGAGAATTTCTGCGGGATCCGTGCTGACGATGGCGGCGATGCGAATCGATTGCCGCAATTGGACCATCAAGCGTGCGGCGTCGATGCCTTTGCCGGCCACATCCCCGATCGTGATGATGATCGAGCCATTCGAAACGGTAAACGCATCGTACCAATCGCCGCCGAGTTCCGCGTCGCCCTTGGCCGGACGGTAAAGCGCATTGAATGCAAGGCTTTCCCGGCGGGGAAACTCTTGCAAGAGGAACGCCCGTTGCAGCGTAGCGGCAACATGTTGCTCGCGATGATATTGCTTGGCGTTGGCGACGGCGAGGCCGGCGCGCCGTCCGAGCTCTTGCGCCGCGCTCAAGTCCTCGTCATCGAAAGCGACTTCGTTAAACGAGCGGACGAACGTGAGGGCCCCGAAGATATGATCGTGCGCGATTACCGGAACGACGATTTTGGACCGGTACCCCATTTGCCGCATAAAGGCGGCGTGCTTCGCCGATGCGGCGTGCCGGCGGATGGCCTCATCATCGAAGACGGGGACCATGAACGGTTCGCCGGATTGCGTGACGCGGACCGCCGGATGAACGCCATAGTCGGTGTCATACAGAATGGACGTACCGACTCGCTTTAGCAGGGTGTTCAATGAGGGATCCCGGTGCGCGCCCGAGCTGACGTAGAGGCGTTCGGACTCCTCGTCGATCAGATCAAAGAGACAGAGGTCGGCAAACGACTCGACGGCCATGCGCGCGACATTCGCCAGCGTCTCGCCGACCTCGTGGGAACGGTGAAACATTTCCCCGGCACGGACGAGCTGCCCTAAGCGCTGTTGGATC
>JBEKXE010000197.1:0-6955 GCA_049512335.1 Candidatus Lustribacter sp. | reverse complement strand
GGCGGACACCGGACGGGCCAGCGCTCCGTACTTTGCGGCGACGTCCAGGATCGGTTGGATCTCGGATATCCGCAACGCATCGGCCCACGGCACGCGCGTCATCGAGCGAATGACGTCGACGTCGATCTTCGAATATTTGGCCAGGATCACGGCCGAATCGGACTGGTGCGCGTTGGCCCACTTTTGGGCTGCATAGATCGCGGTGCTGAAGCGCCGGACGAGGTCGGGGTTCTTCTGCGCGAAATCGCGCGTCGTGAACCAGGCCGAGTTGAGGTAGCGCGGCGCAACCGCCGCTTCGAGATTGTAGACCACGCGCGGATCGTAGGGCTTGCGCGCGACCGTCAGCGCGAACTCCGTCATCGCGGCGGCGTCGACGGTACCGCGCTCGAGCGCCGCGGCCATCTCGGAGAAGTTCACCTCCACCAGCCGCACCTTCGTCACGTCGGCGCCGCTCTGCGCGAACCACGCATCCAACAGGTAATCGAAGATGCCGAGGCCGTTCACGCCGATGGTCTTGCCTTCGAGATCCTTGGCGGTTCGAATCGGCGAGTTGCGCGCGACGCACAGGTGGATCGAGCGTGCCGCCGGCGTCGTCAGGCCCGCGCCCGCGATCATGACGAACGGGAGCCCGTGCAGCGACGCGTTGGCCAGTACTCCCGGCGAGGCGATGCCGACGTCGAGCGCGCCGGATGACACGCCGGCCGCGATCGCAGCCCCGTTGGTCACGGTCTCCAAGTCGACGTTCAACCCGGCTTGCGTGAAGAAGCCCTTGTCGAGGGCGAAATAACCCGAACCGTACGTGTCGCTGGCGTTACATCCCACGCGCAGGTTCAGCAGAGCCGTTTGCGCGGCCGCCGGCGTGCGCATGGCAACCGCCAACGCGAGCGGCGTGAGTACGAACGCCGAGCGCAGCATCGTCACTCGCTGATCCCGTAAAGGCGGGCGAAAAAGTACTGCGCGTCTTCTTCCGCGCGATCGACGTCGATCAGACCGTCCACCGCGCGGTCGTAGGCTTTGACGATCTCGCGACGGATCGCGGTCGACGAGCGTTCGCTCTCGAAGTCGATGTCGGCCGGCCGGTACGACGTCAGGTTGGTGGCGAAGTTTTCGCGGGCTTCGGTCAGCGAGTAGTCGTGGTTGGGGCCGCCGGCGACGTCGTCGGGCGCGAAGTAGTCGTGGTAGCCCTCCGGGCGATGCGCGTTGTCGTCCTGACCGTCGTCTTCCCACGCACACAGCGAGCAGATCTCGTAGGCCGTGCGCTCGCTGATCGTCGGGTAACCGCACGCCGGACACGTCACGCGGCCGGCATCCTCGAAAACCCGGCGGCGCTCCTCGAACCGGTCCCGGTCGAACGTCATAACGTCGTCTTTCCCAGCGCGCTGAGCACCAGCTCCACCGCCAGGACCGCGGTTTGGTTTTCGTTGTCGAGGATCGGGTTGATCTCGGTTATCTCGAGCGAGCCGAGGGTGCCGGAGGCGGCGACGGCCTCCATCAGCAGGTGCGCTTCGCGGTAGGAGAGGCCGCCGCGCACCGGCGTGCCGACGCCCGGCGCTTCGGTCGGGTCGATGCCGTCCATGTCGAAGCTCACGTGCAGCGAACCCGGCCCGTCGCACGCGAGCGCCAGCGCTTCGTTGATCACGACGGCCATGCCGAGGCGGTCGATGTCGGACATCGTGAACGCTTTCACGCCCAGCTCGCGGATCGTTCGTTTCTCGCCTTCGTCGACGTCGCGCAGTCCGATGTAGACAATCCGGTCGGGGGTCACGTTGTGGGCTTCGAGCGCGAAGTGCACCGGCATGCCGTGGACGTTGCCCGAGGGCGAGCTGATCGGCGTATTGATGTCGCCGTGCGCGTCGATCCAGAGCACGCCGGGCGCGCGGCCGCGGGCGCGCGTCACGCCGGCGAGCGTGCCCATCGCGATCGAATGATCGCCGCCGAGCACCAGCGGCACGTGGCCGGCGCGCACGACCTCCTCGACGAGCTCGGCCAGCCGCGCGCACGCTTCGTTGATGATCGGCAGATATTTCGCGTTCGCTTCCGCCGGCGACGCCGACTCGGGTACGCGCACCGGGATGTTCCCGCGATCGACGGTAGCGATGCCGAGCCGTTCGATCGCGGCCTGCAAGCCCGCGTAGCGCACGGCCGACGGGCCCATGTCGACGCCGCGGCGGCCGGCGCCCAAATCCATCGGCACGCCGATCACGTCGATTCGCGCGTGGGTCATGACGAGCTGCTTACCCGCGCGGCGCCCAAGCCGCGAACGTGTCGATGTAATGGCTGTCGATCAGGTCGCGCTCCGGCAACGGCGCCTTCACGATGCCTTGCGCGATCGAGAGCTGCCAGAAGATCGGCATCGCTCGCTCCGGCACGCGGCCGCGCTCGTCGAAATCCGGCATCGCTTCATCGTAGGCGCGCGCAGCGTACTTCGGCTCGTACTTGAGGCGGTCGACCAGCGTCTGCACGGCCAGCGCTTTGTTCGCCTTCGCCAACCGCAACGCCAGCACGTGCGCGCGCAAGTACGCGGTGATCACTTGCGGCTTCTGCGCGATCAGCGCGGCCTTCGTCATGTAGAAGTGCTTCGGCCAGATCGGGAACACGTCCGACGCCTGCGTTCCGAGCAGCGTGAAGCCGGTGTCCTGAGCCTGCCACTTGAACGGCTCGCCCAGGATCGCCGCGTCGAGCCGGCCCGACTTCAGCGCCTGATACGCGCTCGGGCTGCCGCCGCCCTGAATGATTTGCACGTCCTTGTCCGGCACGAGATGATTCTTCTGCAGCACGTAGCGCGTGATCAGGTCGGTCAGCGAGCCGAAAGTCGAGATGCCGATCGACTTGCCTTTCATGTCGCGCCACGATTTGATCGCCGGTTGCGCAAGCCATGAAAAATCCGCCTGGTTGAAGCCGCCGTAGAACCCGATCACGCCCTCGTTCGCGGTGACGAGATTGAGCAGGCCGCTCGACGATGCCAGCGCGATGTCGATCGAGTTTCCGGCCAGTGCCTGCGCCACTTCCGTATCGCCGCGGAAGCTCAGCATGCTGACGTTGAGCCCTTGGCCCGCAAAGGTGTGCGTCAGCGAGAGGTAGAGCGGCAGTTGCGTCGGCGAATCGACGGCGGTGCCGACGGTCAGCGTCGCCGGCGATTGCGCCAGCGCGGGGAGGCTGCCGGCGGCGAGCGCCCCGGCGACGAACGCGGCGCGCTGCATCTAAGGCGCGGGCTCTTTTTGCCGCGGGAGCTTCGTCAGCGCCGGCGGCACCTCGCTCGCGGGCGCGGGTTGCGGCAGCAGTTGTTCGCGCAACACGCGGATCATCGCGGCGACGGGGACGGCGAGGAACGTTCCCGCGAGGCCGAACAGCTCGCTGCCCACGAGGATCGAAATGATGATGTACAGCGGGGAGAGCCCGACGTTTTCCTTGAGCACGCGCGGCGCGACGAAGTTGCCGTCGATCTGCTGGATCACGGCGAACAGCAGCGCCACGAGCAGCGCGTTGCCGGGCCCGTTGTACGCCAGCGCCAGGATCACCGAGGGGATGAAGCCGATCACGGCGCCGGCGTACGGGATGAAGTTGAGCATTCCGGCCGCGATGCCGATCAGCAGCGCGTACGGCACGTGCGTCGCGGTGAGCATGATGAAGATCATGATGCCGACGATCGCGCCGTCGATCAGCTGCCCGCGAATGAAGCCGCCGATCACCTTGTCGAGCTCGTCGATGATCGTGTTGACCTTGGGGTGGCGCCGCAGCGGAAAGAGGCCGAGGATCTGGCGCCGCACGTTGCTCGCGTCGATCAGCATGTAGGCAGCCAAGATCGGGATGATCACGAGCGCCGCGCCGAGCGATGCGGCGGAGAGCAGCACCGGGATGCCCTTTTGCAGCGTGTCCAGACCGTATCTTTGCGCCAGCGCGGTGAACTGCGAGGGCAGGTTGGCGAGATACATTCGGTCGTCGAGCGGAATGCTTGCGACGAACCGGTTGTCCGGCGCGAGCATCTCGTGGTCGAACTGGTTGATCAACCCCGGAACGGACTTGGCGAAGTTATTCGCGTCGGTACCGATCGCCGGCGCGACCAGCGTGATCGCGAACGCGCCGATGAGCGCAATGAACGCGTAGACGATGATGATCGAATACAGCACCGGCAAATACACGTTCAGCCGCCGCACCAGCGGATAGATCAGGTAGGCCAGAAACAGCGCGCCGGTGACCAAGAGTCCGGTCACGCGCACCGACGCGAAGAAGTTCAGCACGCCGAGGAGCAGGTAGATCGCGACCGCGATCAGCGCCAGCACCTTGAGGCCGAACGTGACCCGGCGCTCCGCGCGCGACGGTAAGCGGCGGCGCAGACGCCGCACGACTTCGGGGTCGGTCATCCTTTCAGCGGCCGCACTTTGCGCGCCAGCGCGATCAGCGGCTTGACGGCGGCGCCGGCCACGGCGGCCGGCAGATTCAGCCAGGCCGGGCGCTGGTAGCCGTCGTCGAGATCGAGCATGCGCATGAAGATTCTGCGCCGGACCGGCATCTCGAGCGACCACAGCCGCAAACGCTCGATCGCACCGGGCGACGCCTCGCCGAGCGCCGCCAGCACCGCCGCGTCGTCCGCCGAGCGGCGCACGATCGCGAGGAACTCGGCGTAGCTGACGCCGGCGGTCTTGAGGAACTCGTCGTCGACCGGACTCTGCCCGAACAGGTAATAGCCCAACGTTCCGGCATCGTGGGCGCGCGCTTTCATGGCCAAACGCGGAAGCCAGACGACGCCCTCGACCGCGTCGCTCCAACGGGGCGGCGCGCCGCGCGCTAAGTCGGTGACATTCATCCCGTTTGCGCTTCGCGGGCGACGAAAGGCCAACCCGCACGAAGCGCGTAGAGGGGCAGGGTGATTTCGCGCCGCGCGCTCGTGCTCGGTGGCACGGCGCTTTTCGGCGTCGCTGCAGCCGCTTGCAGCCACCCCAAAGGGATCGCTCAAGGCGGGAACGTCCGGCTGGCGATGGTCACCGACACCGGCGGCCTCGGCGACCAGTCGTTCAACGACGGCGCCTACCGCGGCTTGCTCGATGCGAAGCGCGACCTGCACGCCGACATCGCGGTGCTGCAGTCGCGCTCGGCTGCCGATTACCAGCCGAATTTGACGGTGCTGGCCAACAAGGAGTACGACGAGATCTTCGCGGTCGGCTTCCTGATGGCCCAAGACGTCGACGAGGTCGCCAGCCGCTTCCCGTCGCGCAACTTCGCCATCATCGACGCGGTGGTCGCCGAGCCCAATGTCGCCTCGATCACTTTTCGCGAGCAGGAAGGCTCGTTTCTGGCCGGCGTCGCCGCCGCCTACGCCTCGAAAACGAAGACGATCGCGTTCGTGGGCGGCATCGACATCCCGCTGCTGCGCAAGTTCGAGGCCGGCTACACCGTGGGCGCGCGGCAGATCGATCCCGCGATCGACGTCTTGGTGAAGTACGTCGGCTCGTTCGACGACCCGGCCGCCGGCAAGGAAATCGCCGGCGTCTTGCTCTCGCAGAACGCCGACGTGATCTACGTCGCCGCCGGCAAAGCCGGACTCGGCGCGATCGATCAGATCAAGACGCATCCCGGCACGTACGCGATCGGTGTCGACGTCGACCAGGACGCGCTGGCGCCCGGCAAGATCCTCACCAGCATGGTCAAGCGCGTCGACGTCGGCGTGCTGACGGTCTCGCGCATCGCGGCCACCGGCAAGGTGCCGCACGGGCACATCGAGCTCGGACTCAAGCAGGGTGCGATCGGCCTGACCGACTTCAAGTACACGCGCAGCGCGCTCACGCCCGCGCAGTTTCACGAAATCGACGTGTTGCGCAGCGCGATCATCACCGGCCGGATCGTGCCGCCGACGACGCGCGAAGAGCTCGCGACGTGGAAACCGGTGAAACTGTGAGCGAGCCGGTTCTCTCGCTACGCGGGATCCGCAAGCGGTTCGGCACGGTGCAGGCCGTCGACGGCGTCGACCTCGACCTGTACGCGGGCGAAATCCACGCGCTGGTCGGCGAGAACGGCGCCGGCAAATCGACGCTGGCGGCGATTGCGTTCGGCGCGGTGATTCCCGACGAGGGTACGGTCGAAGCGCACGCGGTGGTCGGGCTCGTGCACCAGCACTTCCAGCTCGTCGACCGGCTGAACGTGTGGGAGAACGTGCTGCTCGGACGCGAGCCGAAACGCGGCTGGCGCATCGATCGCACCGCGGCGCGCGAACGCGTGCGCGCGCTGGCGGCCGAGCACGGGCTCGAGGTCGATCCGAATGCGATCGTCGAGAACTTGCCGATCGGCGTGCAGCAGCGCGTCGAGCTGCTGCGCGAGCTGGAACGCAGTCCCGGCGTGCTGCTGCTCGACGAGCCGACGGCCGCGCTCGCGCCGACCGAGATCGCGTCGTTCTTCCGCACGATCACCGCGCTCGCCAAAGCCGGCGCGGCGGTGCTGATCGTCACGCACAAGCTGCAAGAGGTGATCGACTACAGCTCGCGGGTGACCGTGATGCGTACCGGCCGCGTCGTCGCGCACTACGAGACGAAGGCTACCTCGACCGACGAGATCGCGCGCGCGATGGTCGGCGGCGACTTGCCGCCGCTGGCCGAGCGCGCGCCGACCACGCCGGCGCCGCGCCTCACGGTGCGCAATCTCGTGGCCGGCAGCGACGGCGGCGAGCTGGTCGACGGCACGTTCGAGGTGCGCGCGGGCGAGATCGTCGGCGTGGCGGGCGTGGAAGGCAACGGGCAGACCGCGCTCGCCGACGCGCTGGCAGGCGTGATCGCGTATTCCGGCACGATCGAGCTGGACGGCAAGCCGCTCACCGCCGCGGTGACGCCGGCCGACCGGCTCGCCGCGGGGCTGCGCGTCATCCCGCAAGACCGCCGCAACGAAGCGCTCGTGCTGGGCTGGTCGATCGCCGAGAACGTCGCGCTGGGACGCCACCAGACGGCACCGTTGCGCTGCGGCGCGGTCA
>JBEKXE010000196.1:0-6998 GCA_049512335.1 Candidatus Lustribacter sp. | reverse complement strand
TGCGCAATCGGAAGGTCGACAAAGTTACCGCCTGCATGGAAGCAACGGGTTCTTATTGGTACGCTCTCGCGAAATACTTATTCAATGATGGCCACGCGGTAGCCGTGATCAATCCGAGGCGCATCAAAGCCTTTGCCGAAAGTGAACTCCTGCGCACGAAGACCGATGCTGTTGATGCGGGGTTAATTGCGAGATTTGCTGCAACTCAACAGTTTCAGCTTTGGAAACCGCTCGCGCCGGAAATCGAGGAATTACAAGGCCTTTATCGCCATCTCGAGTTCCTCAAGGAAAGTCGCACACAGCATGTGACCCGAGAGCAAACGCCAGGTTTACCGGAGCGTGTCCGGCAATCGACGCAAGCACTCATTGTTCAGCTCGATATTCAAATCGATGACTTAGAACGCGCGATCCGGGACCACATCGATCGGCATCCGGGTCTTAAGATCAAACATGACTTGCTAACCTCCATCCCGGGAATCGGGGACACGAGCGCAACCGCAATTCTTTCAGAAATGCCGGCGATCGAGGAGTTCCGCAGCGCTCAAGCGGTCGCGGCTTACGCTGGCTTGTCGCCACTCATTCGTCAGTCAGGTTCTTCGGTTAGGGGAAAGCCGCGGCTTTGCAAAACCGGAAATGCCCGACTTCGCAAGGCGCTCTACTTCCCCGCGATTGTCGGCGAGCGCTACAACCCAACCTTACAGGCCTTCGGCCGGCGATTACGAGCGGCAGGAAAGGCCACCATGGTCGTGATCGGCGCGATGATGCGCAAGCTGCTCGTCATTGCCTACGGCGTACTCAAGTCCGGCAAGCCGTTCAACCCGATATTTGTCGCCCAGAAGACTTGACGCCGAAAACGGTATCTCGGGATGACAGCGGGGGGACGCGCTGCTGTTGTGCGGGGGGACGCGCTGCTGTTGTGCGGGGGCGCTACGCTGAGGGCGGACGGATGTGTAGGTCGTAGGTTTGGGTAGTGGCGTGGGGTGGGTTGTCGGTGTAGGCCATCGGGCGATCCCACCAATCGTGGTTGCGCGCGGCTAGGCGTTCGGGTGTGGGTGGCGGCGGGGTTCGCAACTCCAGCGCGGTGGTGTAGGCGTCGACGTAGCGGTCGACCATGCGTTCGGTTGAGAACGTGGTGACGACGCGCTCGCGGCACGCGGTGCGCGATAAGGCTGCAAGTTGGGGAACGCGGGCGACGGCGTCGTCGACGCTCGCGCACGTGAAGCCGGTGACGCCGTCAACGACGATCTCGGGCACCGAGCCCATCGCTGCGCCGAGCACCGGCGTGCCGGTGGCCATCGCTTCGATCAGCGTGAGGCCGAAGCGTTCGGGACGCGTGGTCATGTGCACGAGGGCCAGCGCACCGCCGAGCAGTTCGTCGCGCTGCGCGCCGCGCACGTGGCCGAGGAACTGCACCGCATCGCCGTCGATGCGCGGCTCGATCAGCTCGCGAAAGTACGCCTCGTCGTGCGGGATGCCGGCCATCTTCAGCCGCACGCCCGCGCGGCGCGCGATCTCGATCGCCAGATGCGCGCCTTTTTCGGGATGGAAGCGCGCGAAGAAGAGCAGATAGTCGCCGGCGCGGTCGACGAAGGTGAACGCACCGGGGTCGATGCCGTTATAGGTGGTGGCGAGGTAGTCGAGGCCGGGATCGCGGTCGGCTTCGCTGATCGAGCAGTAGAAGCTGCGCGCCGCGCCGGCGTAGTACGCGGCCAGAATCGGCGGCGATGAGAAGCCGTGGATCGTCGTGAGCATCGGCGGCGCCGGCGTCGCGAGCGCGTACGTCAGCGGCCGCCAGTCGAAGTTGTTGTGGATCAGGTCGAAGTCGCTCGCGCGTTCGAACAGGCGGCCGACGTGCAGCGCGCCATACACGTTTCCGTCGAGCGTCGGGTCTTCGCTCGTGCCGACGGGAACGACGCTGGCGAGCCGTCCGGCAAACTGCGAGTCGCCGGCAGCGAACAGCGTGAGGTCGAGCCCGCGGCGGCGCATGCCGTCGGCGATGTTATACGAAACTTGTTCCCACGGTCCGTAGCCCGGCGGCGGCGCCGGCCACGCGATCGGCGCGAGCAGGGCGAGCCGGCAACCGCGCAGGCTGCTAGGCACTCCGCGTCGCGGCGGCTTCGAGCGCCCGGTACGCGCGCGAGACGACGCGGCCGTGCAGCACCCCGTCGATGAAGCGCGACGCGTCGCGCAGGCGCGCGAGGTCGATCCCCGTTTCGATGCCCATGCCGTTCAAGAGGTAGACCACGTCTTCGGTCGCGACGTTCCCGGTCGCGCCCGGCGCGAAGGGGCAGCCGCCGAGCCCGCCGGCCGACGAGTCGTATTCGTCCACGCCGGTTTGCAAACCGGCCATCATGTTCGCGAGTGCGGTGCCGCGCGTATCGTGAAAGTGCAAGCTGAGCTGCTCGAGCCCGATTCCGGCTGCCCGCAGCGCGCCGATCACGTCGATCACTTGGTTGGGCGTCGCGACCCCGATCGTGTCGGCGATCGAGAGCGTGTCGGCGCCGGCTTCGAGCAGCGCCTGCGCGACGCGCACCACCGCTTCCGGAGGCACGATGCCTTCGAACGGACAGCCGAACGCGGTCGAGACCGATGCGCGCACCCGGATGCCGTCGGCGTGCGCGCGCGCGATCACGATCCGGAACGTGGCGATCGAGTCGGCGATCGACATCCGGATGTTGCGCTGCGCGAACGAATCCGAGGCGGCGGTGAAGACCGCGATCTCGCGCACGCCGGCGGCTATCGCCCGGTCGAGCCCGCGCTGGTTGGGCACGAGCGCGATGTAGCGCACGCCGTCGCGCTTGTGAATCGCCGGAAACACCACGTCGGCATCGGCCAACTGCGGCACCGCGGCCGGGCTGACGAACGACGTCGCTTCGATCGCCGGCACGCCGGCATCGACCAGCATTTCGATGTAGCGGACTTTGTCGGCCGCAGCGACGGTCTGCGTTTCGTTTTGCAGCCCGTCGCGCGGACCGACCTCGCAGATCGTCACGCGTTTGGGGAACGAGTCGTAGGGATTGGTCACGTAATGGTTTCTCCGCGGAGGAAGCGTGCGATCAGCTCGACTTCCCGATGCCAGATCCGGTCGTTGGCCCGAAAGCCTTTGCCGGCTAAGGTGACGATATCAAAGACCGCTCCGAGGTTCAGATGGTTCGCCATCGAGTCGGCGATGATCACTTCGGGCAAATTGTGCTCGAGGGTCGCGGAGTCGAGCAAGTGCGGTGGCCCTCGGGGATGGTCCACGGCCGGCGGTTGAGCTTCCAGCGCAGCTTCTTCGGGTTGTCGGTCGGGATCCAGGTGCCGGACGTTTCGTTCAGCCCCGCCAGACCGTCGATGCCGTTGCGCCCGTCGATGAACGTGCGCATGACGTCGGATTTTTCGTGCCAGCCCGGCAGCAGCACGATCTTCATTCAGGGCCGATCGTGACCAGCGCTGCTCCCGCCGGGACGAGATCGCCCGGCGCCACATGCACCGCGCTGACCGTCCCGGTGATCGGCGCCTCGATGCGGTGTTCCATCTTCATCGCCTCCAGTACGACGAGCAGGTCGTGCAGGCTTACGCTGTTGCCTGCCTGCACGGCTACCGAGACGATCTTCCCCGGCATCGGCGCGCTCACACTTCCGCTGCCGTACGCCGCAGTCGCGGCGCCGGCGTTCGCGTCCGGCGGTGGGACGACGCTCACACCGCTGCCGTCGAGGGGCGCGGACGGCCCGTCGTGCGGGACGTCGCCCTCGAGGTCGCCGCGCACGTGCCAACCGCCGGCCGTGCGATCGGCGATGAGCTGCACGCGCTCGCCCTCGTGCTCGAGGACGAGCGGGATGCCGATGCCGCCCGGCCGCCAGCCGTAGCCGGAACGCAGCAGCGCACCGGCGGCCGCGAGCAACGCGCCGGCCGAACGGCGCGCGGCGTGCGCGGCCAGCGTTGCGCCGCGCTCGTCGAGGTAGCTCGTCGTCGCCTCGCCGGCGGCAAACGCGTCGTCGGCGGCGATCGCGCGCAACAACGGCAGGTTCGTCGCGATGCCGGAGATGCGGGTCGCATCGAGCGTCGCCCGCAGGCGCGCGATCGCGCTGGGCCGGTCTTCGGCGCCGACGATGATCTTGGCCAAGAGCGAATCGTAGAAGACCGGCACCTCGCTGCCCGCGCGCACGCCCGCGTCGAGCCGCACGCCGGGAGCGCGCAGCACCTCGAACGTCGCGATGGTTCCGGCTTGCGGTGCGAAGTCGCGCGCGGGATCTTCCGCGTTGAGCCGCACCTCGATCGCCCAGCCGCGCGGCGCGACGGCGTCTTGCGCGAAGCGCAGCGGTTCGCCGTTCGCGATGCGCAACTGCTCGTGCACGAGATCGACGCCGTACACGAGCTCCGTCACCGGATGCTCGACCTGCAGCCGCGCATTCATCTCGAGAAAGGCAAACGTGCCGTCCTCGGCGAGCAGAAACTCGACCGTGCCGGCGTTGGTGTAACCGACGCTGCGCGCCGCGGTGACCGCGGCTTCGCCCATGCGCGCGCGCAGCGCGGGGTCGAGCGCGGGCGAGGGTGCTTCCTCAACGACTTTCTGGTGCCGGCGCTGGATCGAGCAGTCACGTTCGCCGAGGTGCACGATCCCGCCGTGCGCGTCGGCGAGGATTTGGAACTCGATGTGCCGCGGGTGGTGCAGGTAGCGTTCGAGCAGCACGGCGTCGTCGCCGAACGCCGCGCGCGCTTCGCGCCGCGCCGATGCGAGCGCGTCATCGAACGACGCGAGATCGTCGACCACGCGCATGCCGCGGCCGCCGCCGCCGGCAACGGCCTTGATCACCAGCGGCGTGCCGAGCGCCGCGGCTTCACGCCGCAGCACGGCGTCGTCTTGGTCGTCGCCGTCGTAGCCGCCGACCACCGGCACGCCGGCCGCGCGCACGCGCCGTTTGGCTTCGCTTTTCGAACCTATCGCGGCGATGGCCGCCGGAGTCGGGCCGACGAAGATCAGGCCGGCGTCGAGCACCGCTTGCGCGAACGGTGCGCGTTCGGAGAGAAAGCCGTAGCCCGGATGCAGCGTGTCGGCGCCGAGCGTGCGCGCGGCGGCGACGATCGCCGCGCCGTCGAGGTACGACTCCGCGGCCGGTCCGGGCCCGATCCGCACGCTCGCGTCGAGCGCCTCGCGAAAGAGCGCGTTCGCGTCGGCATCGGAGTACACGCCGACCGGCGCGATGCCCAGCTCGCGCGCGCCGCGCGCGATACGGATCGCGATCTCACCGCGATTGGCGACGAGCAGCCGCCGGATCACCGATCGTGCCAGCCCGCCGCCCGGCGTTCGAGAAACGCGCGCAAGCCTTCTTGACCTTGCGGTGAAACGCGCTGCTTGGCGATAGCGCGCGCAGTGAGGGCGGTAGCTTCGTCGGGCGTTGCCGCGATGACGTCACGCACGAGCGCTTTGGCTGCGGCAATCGCGCTGGGAGCGGCCGTACGAAACTCGTCGAGAATGAGGTCGATGCGATCGTCGAGCTTGTCGGCTGGAACGACGTAGTGCACGAGGCCGATCTGTTGCGCGCGGGCGGCATCGAAACGCTCGCCGGTGACGAACAGCGCGCGGGCCGCCGATGCGCCGATCTTCGGGAGAACGAAGGGCGAGATCACCGCCGGTATGATGCCGAGCTTCACCTCGGTGAAGCCGAAGACCGCATCGCTCGCCGCGACGACGATATCGGCTGCGGCGATCAAACCGCAGCCGCCGCCGAGCGCCGCGCCCTGCACGCGCGCGATGACGGGCTTCGGGCAGCGGTCGATCGCGATCAGCATGGCGGCCATGGCCTCCGCGTCGCGCACGTTTTCGGCTTCCGGCAGGTCGAGCGCGGCGCGCATCCATGCGATGTCGGCACCGCCGCTGAAGGTTTTGCCCTCGCCGGCAAGCACGATCGAGCGAACCCCGTCGTCGCTGCTCAGAGCGACGAAAACGTCGTGCAGCGCGGCGATCAGCTCGGCATTGAAGGCATTGCGGACGTCGGGCCGGTTCATCGTCACGCGTACCCGCGTGCCGTTCCGTTCGACCCGCACCAAATTGTCGATCACCGCGGCGGCTTCCACGGCGCGCCGTAAGGCCCCTTACCCTGAGGTGTTCCCGCGCGTGGTATCATCTCCAGCATGACAGAGCCACCCGTCGCCGGCCAGCGGGTATACCGGCACTCGGTTACCGCGCGGGTCACGCACTGGCTCTGGGCGCTCGCACTGCTCGTGCTCGTGATGAGCGGGCTGCAGATCTTCAACGCGTCCCCCCAGCTCGACGCCAGCGACAAGAGCGATTCGGCGCGGCGCGTCCTCTCGTTCGACGCGCGGCAGGCTGCGGACGGCTCGACGGTCGGCACGACGACGATCTTCGGGCACACGTTCATCACGACGCACGTTTTCGGGTACACCGACGACGGTGCGGGCGGCCAAGCCGAGCGCGCGTTTCCCGCCGCGGTCACGCTGCCCGGCTCGCAAGACCTGGCGGCCGGCCGCGTCTGGCATTTCTTCTTCGGCTGGGTGCTCGTGCTCTCGATCGTCGTCTACATCGTGGTCGGAGCGGTGCGCAAGGACTTGCGCGAGCTGATCTTGCGGCCTTCAGACATTCCCAAGCTTTTGCCGATGCAGCTCTACTATTTGCGACTGCGCAAAGATCCGCCGCCGCACGGAACCTACAACCCGTTGCAGAAGGCGGCCTACACCGTCGTGCTGTTCGTCTTCCTACCGCTGATCATTTTGACAGGCCTGGCGCTTTCGCCGGGGGTCGATGCGATCGCGGGGCCGTTGACGTGGCTGCTGGGCGGCCGGCAATTCGCCCGGACGTGGCACTTCACGCTGATGGTGTTGCTGATCGGCTACTTCTGCACGCACATGGTGCTGGTGTTCTCGACCGGCGCCTGGAACAACATCAAGTCGATGATTACCGGCTGGTACCGGCTGAAGGAACATGACGGGGTAGGCGTATGAAACGGCGGCTGTTCGTCGCCACGCTGAGCGCGACGAGCCTGGTCGGCTGCGGACCG
>JBEKXE010000195.1:0-7180 GCA_049512335.1 Candidatus Lustribacter sp. | reverse complement strand
GTCGTCGGTGTCGAACTGCACGTTCGGCCGGTCCCAGGCCTTGATCGTGACCTGCGAGCGCGCGCCGGCCAGCACCTGAACGACGTTCTGGTCGCCCATGTTGAACGATCCGGACGCCGCGGACGCCGCGAGCGGATGAAGGGACCCGAGGAGGAGGACGAAGCCGGCGGCTGCGCGCCGCAGGGCGTCGCGGACGGCGGCCACCGAGCGATCATAGCGCCCGGGCGTGACCGCGGTCATTGATTTTCGGTGAGGAGCGGGTCGCCCGGCGGGATCTCGAGCTCCGGCAGGGTGACCGTGAAGACCGAGCCGCCGTCCGGCCCGGCGGCGGCCGTGACCGTCCCGCCGTGCACCCGCGCGATGCTGCGCACGATCGCGAGGCCGAGGCCGGTCCCTTCCACGGTCCGCGAGTGCGAGGCGTCGCCGCGGAAGAATCGATCGAAGAGCCGGTCGGCGGTTTCGGCGTCGATGCCGATACCGGTGTCGCGTACCTCGACTTTCAGCGTTCCCGGCTCGCGCGAGACGCTGACGACGATCTCGCCGCTCTCGGTGAACTTGAGCGCGTTGTCGACCAGGTTCATCAGCAGCTGGCGGATCAACGGCGCGTCGCCCAAGATCATGTGGCCGCCGGCGTTGAATTCCGCGCGCAGCACGAGGCCCTTCTTGGCGGCCCGCTCGGTCAGGTTGGCGACGACGTCGGCGACGACCGGCTCGAGCGCCAGCGGCTCTTTGGGGATCTGATCGCCGGAGGCGGCTTTCGAGAGCGTGAGCATCCCGCCGACCATCTCGGCCAGCCGGCTCGTCTCCTCGATGATCGCGTTGAGGCTGTCGGTCTGGATGCGTGGATCTTTGCTACCCCAGCGCCGGATCAGCTGCGCGTTGGCGTTGATCACGGTCAACGGCGTCTTCAACTCGTGCGAGGCGTCGGAGATGAACTGGCGCTCGCGGGCGAACGCGCCCTGCAGGCGGTCGAGCATCGCGTCGAACGTCGCGGCCAGCCGGCCGATCTCGTCGCTGCGTTTCCAGTGCAAACGCCGGTCGAGCTGTTCCGAACCGATCTCATCCATCGCGGCGGTCAGCCGCGCGATCGGATCGACCAGGGTGCGCGCGATGAACAGCGAGGCCAGCACGACCGCGATGCAGGCGACGATCGCGGCGTAGATGAGGATCGTCTGCGCGCGGCGCGTCTCGCGATCGACGATATCCAGGCGTTGCGCGATGTGCGCGATCACGATCGGTTTGCCGTTCCGGCTGAATTTGCGGTCGAGCACGAGCAGCGGCGTGCCGTCGGTATCGCGCGCGAAGGTGAAGCGCTCGGTCTCGCCGGGCGGGAGCGCGCCCAAACGCAGGTCGCCCATGTTCGAGCTCTTGCCGATCGGATAGCCCTCGGGCGTGTCGATCTGGATGTACTGCGTCACCGACGCCCATTGGTCGAGCTGTTCTTTGTTCGCCAGCGAATCGAGGGCCGTCGCGGGATCGTAGAAGCCCAGCGCGTTGCTGGCTTCGGCGACGCGCGCGATCTCGTCCGACGTTGCGGTCAAGCCGGCCTTGGCCTGTTCGATCAGCAGCGAACGGAATGCCAAACCGATCGCGAACGCACCGATCGCGATGATGACGACGATCAAGATTGCATAGGACGCGGCGATGCGCGTCCGAAGCGATACGTTAATCTTTGAGTGCGTAACCGACGCCGCGAACGGTTTGGATCAGTTTGTCTTCGAAGCCGTCGTCGATCTTTCCGCGCAGGTAGCGGATGTAGACGTCGATCAAGTTGGAGTCGCCGAGAAAATCGCTGCCCCACACGCCGTTGAAGAGCTCGTCGCGCGTGTGCACTTTGTTGCGGTGTAGCAGCAGGTACTCGAGCAGGGCGTACTCTTTGGCCGTGAGCTGAATGTCTTTGCCGGCGCGCTGCACCTCATGGCGGTCGCGATCCATGGTGAGATCCTTGGCGCCGATCACGTTGTCGTGCGGTTGGCGGTCGCGCAGCCGGGCGCGAATGCGGGCCAGGAGCTCCTCGATCGAAAACGGCTTGGTCAGGTAGTCGTCGGCGCCGTGGTCGAGCCCGGCGACGCGATCGGGGATGCGGTCCTTGGCGGTCAGCATGATGATCGGGACGTTGCTCTTCGCGCGGATGCGCGCGCAGACTTCCATGCCGTCGAGCTTGGGCAGCATCAGGTCGAGCACGACCAGGTCGGGCTCCTTGAGCGCTCGTTCGAGGCCCGACAAGCCGTCGCGCGCCGTCTCGACCTCGTAGCCCTCGTGCTTGAGCTCGAGCTCGAGCACGCGCAAGATCTGCGCGTCGTCCTCGACGATGAGGATCTTGTAAGTGCGGTCGGTCGCGGTCGTCGTGCTCACGGTTGCCGGCTCGGCTGGCTCACCTACCGGTTATACACGGTCGAGCGCGGGGTTGCCATGAAGGGAAGGCTAGAAATCCACCACACCGACGACAGCCCGACCGCGAGCCAGACGTAGGTCGAGCGCGAGAAGAGGCCCAGCGCGCGCACGGTGACGACGATCGCGTAGCCGAAGCGCGAGCCCGCTTCGGGGGTCGTGGAGACGGCCCACACCGTGAGCCAGCCGATCAGCACGAGCGCGGCGCCGAGCGCCCAGAGCTCCCATTGCCGGAACGTCGGGACGGGACGCAGCACGGTGGCGGCCAGGATCTTGCCGTGCAGATCCGGCGGCGGCTGCTCCAGCGGCAGCGCGAACAGCGCGCGGTCCAGTTCGTCGTCGGTCATGTGGTTCTCCGTTGGGCCGTTGGCCCCAGTGCGGCCCGTAACAGGTCTTTGGCCCGAAATAGATGCGTCTTCACGGTTCCCAGCGGCAGTCCCAGCACGGCGGCGATCTCCTCGTACTGCTTGCCCTGGAGATGGAAAAGGGTGATCACGACCCGGTATTTCTCCGGCAGCGCCTCGATAGCGGCCCGCAGCCGGGCGGCCTCTTCGGCGTTTTCGAAGGCCCGTTCCGGGCCGTCGGTCGGATCGGCGAAATCGGGCGGCTCCTCGCCGCTGTAGCGTTTGCGTTTGGCCAGCCGGTCGCAGCACACGCGATAGCAGATCGTGAAGATCCAGGTCGCGAACTTGGCCCCCGGCCGGAACGACGCCAGCGCCCGGTAGGCCTTGATCCAGGCCTCCTGCGCGGCGTCCTTGGCCTCTTCGATTTCGCGCAGGGTGCGGTAGGCGAGATGGTAGACCGCTCGCTCGTAGCGCTCGACGAGCGTGCCGAAGGCGTCGCCGCGGCCGCTCAGGGCGAGCGCGATCAACTCGTCGTCCGAGGGGGCGACGGCATCCTGAGCTTGACGAAGGACGGTCTCCGCCGGCGGCTCGGCCAACAGTGCGACTCCCATCTGCGCGCATGTACGTCAGAGGGCAGCCCAAGTTTCGCTGCGCGAAACACCGCCCGGCCTCGGCCGTACATGGGGCATGGTTCCACGCGCAACGGTCATCGCCGTCCTCATCGGCATCGAAGTGGCCCTGCTCTACGGCATGGCCGTGGCGGTCGGGGGCGGCCCCTCGCTGCCCACGCCGGCCTTCGGCGGGCCGCCCGGCGCGGCCGGCGTGACGGCGTTCGCGCCCCAGTCGTTCGCGACCGGGGCGCACCCCTCGCTGGCGATCGACGTCGGCATGGCCGACGTCACGATCGACACGCATCCGGTCGCGCGGATCGACGTCTCCGTCTCCGACGCGCGGCGCCACGTCGGGTCGACGGCGTCGATCACCGCGCGCTCCGACGGCCAGACCGTGCACATCGTTTCGGACCAGACCGACTTCTGGTCGTTCATGGGCGACAGCCGCGTCATCCACATCTCCGTGCCGGCGGCGACCACGGTCGGCATCGTCAACGCCGGTAACGTCACCGTGACCGGGCTGCGGGCGGATGCCACGATCGTCAGCGGCGCGCACTTCCGCAGCGAGGACGGGATCCGCGTGCGCGACTTCCAAGGCACGCTCAACGCGAGCGCCGACGGCGGCACGATCGACATCGCCGATGCCGAGTGTCCGGATCTGCACGTCACGGCCGACAACGGCCGCGTCACGCTGACGCACGTGAGCGCGCGCAAGATCGACGCGACCAGCAGCAACGGCCGCGTGGAAGGCACCGACTTGCAGCTGCGTGACGGCCGCGTGGCGAGCGCCAACGGCCGGGTGTCGCTGCGCTTCGCCTCCGGCGCCGATACGACGGTCACCGCCGCCGCCGACAACGGCCACATCGACGTTTCGGGTTTTGCCGCGACCCCCGCGAAATACGTGAAGAGCGGCGGCGACGACGAGGATGACGACGACGACGATGCAACGTCGGCGCAAACGGTTCGCGTCGGCGCCGGCAGCGGACGGCTTGACGTTCATGCCGGCAACGGTAGTATCTACCTCAGTCAGGAAGGCTAGCGAATGGACGACAATCTCATTCCGGTTCTCGGCATCATCTGTCTCTTCGGACTGCCGGTGATCGGTTGGATCCTCGGGCGCATGATGAAGCACCGCGAACGCATGGAGATGCTGCGCATGGGCATAGTGCCGCCGCCCGACGGCCGCAGTTGGGGTCGCCGCGACCGCTTCGCCGGCGCGAGCGTGCCGCCGCCGTGGACGGCCGGCGTTCCCGGTGCTCCGTCGAATTACGCCGGCTACGAGGATCCGAACTCGGCGCAGTGCACGATGCGCCGCGGCATCGTCACCACGATGGTCGGGTTTGCGATCTTGATCGGCCTCTCGTTCATCGGCTATCACGGCGGCGACGGGCCGTTCTCACCGGCGACGATCCGGCCCGGGCCGTGGCTGCTCGGCGGATTGATCCCGATGTTCGTCGGCATCGCGCAGATCATCATCGCGCTGATGTCGGGAGCCGTGTTCATGATGGGGACGCCGCCGATGGGGCCGCCGGGCGTACCGCCGCCGGGCCGGCGTTCCTACGGCGCGCCGCAATCGGGCCAACCCGGTCCGCGTTACGAAGAGCTCGCGCGCCCCGTTCCGCCGCCCGACCGCCAATAAGCCGACAAGAGCGGGAAATGAAGAAGGAGCGAGTGCCGTAGCGCTCGCTCCTTCTCGATGTTCCCGGCTGCTCGTTGCGCCGCTAGCGGCAGGTAACGATCGCCATCGCCCAACCGCTCGCGGTGCGCGTGCGGACGAGATATCCGTCTTCGGTGCGGTCGTAAACGCTGTAGCCCGCTCTGAGCGCGTCGGCTAGCGTCTTAAAGACCTGAATCCCGGCCATCTCGGTGCTCCCCTTCTCGCGGCCTCTTTGCCGCGAATGTTCTGACCCTATTACCTATAACGGTCGGAATCTCACCTCAGTTCACCTCTCATCGGAATTTATCCGTAAAGATACGTGCGGGAGGGCGCGGTTTGGTCGCCAAGTGTGACCGGGTGAAAACGCGGCTGGTGGTCGCGGTCGACGTTCCGACCTTTGTCAGAGCCCGGGCCTTGATCGAGGCGTTGTCGGGCGTCGACGTCACCTTCAAAGTCGGCTACGAGGCGCTCTACGGCTATGGTCCGGAGCTGCTCGCACTGCTCGAATCACGCTCGGCGGCGTATATGCTGGACGTGAAACTGCACGATATTCCACGGACGGTTCACGCCGGCGTCCGGGGCTTGATTCGGCCCGGAATCGCTCTGTTGACCGTGCACGCCCTGGGCGGCGCGGAGATGCTGGCGGCCGCGGTCGAGGCTGCAGCCGAGCGCGCGGCCGAGCTCGGCATCGCGCCGCCGGCTGTGCTGGCGATCACGATCTTGACGAGCCACGGCCCGAACGATCTTGCGGCGCTCGGATTGAGCGGCGGTCCGGCCGAGAACGCGGCGCGCCTGGCGGGATTGGCGCGTGCTGCCCGGTGCGCCGGCGTCGTCTGCGCGGTCGACGAAGTCCGGGAGCTCAAAGCCACGTTCGGTCCGGAGTTCGTCGCGCTGTGCCCGGGAATTCGTCCGGGCGGCAGCGCGCACGGCGATCAGCGCCGGGTGGCCACGCCGCGCGACGCGCGCGAGGCCGGCGCCGACTACATCGTCGTCGGACGGCCGATCGTCGATGACAACGATCCCGCTGCGGCCGCGCGGGCCATTCTTGCGGAGCTGACCTGAGATGACGGCACTGACCCCCGAAACGCTGCTCGACGAATTGCGCGTGCGCGGCGCACTGCTCGAGGGGCATTTCCGTCTATCGTCCGGACGGCACTCCAACCGCTTCGTACAGAAGTTTCGCTTCCTCGAAGATCCGGCATTTCTCGAACGCGTCGTGGCGGCGCTGTTGGCCAAGATGCCGGCGCTCGGCGTGACGTGCGTCGTGTCGGCCGCGGTCGGCGGCATCGTCCTCGGCTACGAGGCGGCCCGCCAGCTCGGCACGCGAGCGATCTTCGTCGAGAAGGAAGGCGGCGTGCCGCGCTTCCGCCGCGGCTTCGGCGTGGCACCCGGCGAGCGCGTGCTGGTGGTGGAAGACGTAATCACGACCGGGCTCTCGGTGCGCGAGGTGATCGACGTCGTGCTCGCCGAGGGCGGCGTCCCGGCCGCGGCGGCGGTCGTCGTCGCGCGCAGCGTCGTCGACGTCGGCGTGCCGTTGTTCGCGCTGCTCGACCTGCCCATGGAATCGTACGAGCCGGAAAGCTGCCCGCAGTGTGCGGCCGGCGCCCCGCTGGACGAACCGGGGTCGCGCTTTTTGCGCTGACGGGCACCCTCGGGCCGGGGCGCGAAGTTTAGCGCATCGCCATGGACTACGTCTCACTCGCACGGCCGCCGGTGCGGCTGCTCGAACCGTATAGCGCCGGAACGACGACCGATCAGGCCAAGCGCCGCTTCGCGCTCGACCGCGTGATCAAGCTGTCGTCGAACGAGAACCCGCGCGGCTCCTCGCCCAAGGCACTGGCCGCGATCGCGGCCGTCACGAACGACGCGCATCTCTACGCCGACGACGACCATCCGGTCTTGCGCGCGCGCCTCTCGGAACCGTACGGTCTGCGCACGGAGAACACGATCCTGGGCCACGGCAGCAACGACATTCTGCTGATGTTCTTCCTCACGTTCGCCGGTGCGGGCGATGAGGTCGTCATGGCCGATCCGACGTTCTCGCTGTTTCCGGCCGACGCGATCGTGACCGGCGCGAAGCCGGTGCGCGTGCCGCTGCGCGACGGCGTGCACGATCTCGACGCGATGCTGGCCGCGGTGAACGCGCGCACCAAAGCCGTGATCATCTGCGATCCGAA
>JBEKXE010000194.1:0-7199 GCA_049512335.1 Candidatus Lustribacter sp. | reverse complement strand
TGCGTCACCGCATCATCGATCGCATCGGCGATGTCGACGGTGCTCGAACTGCACTGCGGATCGTTCGAACCGTCGCTGGCGCAGTTGTCGTCCGGGGTCGGGAAGACGCGGTATGCATAGATCATGACGTTGCCGCCGGTCCCCGTAAAGCCGAAGTTGTTGTTCGTGGCCGCGGCGGCGATGCCGGCGACGTCGGTGCCGTGACCGGTCGGGTCGGTTTCGAAGCTGCTCGTGGATTGTGCCGTGCCGGCTTCGTTCGTGATGAAGCACTTCTGGTACTCGATCTTCGAGCCCAGATCCGGATGATTCGGATCCTCGCCGGTATCGATGATCGCGATCTTCACGCTGGACGAACCGAGCGCACCGCTTTTCACGATACCCGAACCGTTAGGAGACTGGCTGTACGCGAACGCGTCTTCGAGCTTGATCGCGTGCATGTCCCACTGGCCGGGCACGAGGCTGCTTTCATAGTACGGCCCGACTTGCGTCGAAGGCGCCGGATTTCCGGCGTTGATGTTCTCCTGCTGCGTGAAGCCGTCGAAGTACGGGTCGTTCGGGAAATATCCGCTCGTGACCGCGGTCGAGTACCGCCGCAGCCCGGTCGGCGCGACGCTTTCCACGCCCGACTGCGAACGCAGGGACGCAGCGATCGTCGTCATCTGGGCAACCGGGACCGACAAGATGTGCGTGACGAGGCCCGTGCGCGCAAAGGTGAGTTGGTGGACCAGCGTTGCCCCGGATGCTTGTTCGCGCGCGGTGGCCGCGGTCGCGCGGCTGCCGGCGACGGTTGCGGCGCTATAGGTTACCGCAAGCAATCCGGTTGCCGTGTTTGCTGGACCGCGATTCACGTGCAGGCCCGACACACGGCGCACGGCCTCGCTGCCGGCGCCCGCGTTCGCACTTGCGACGCTCAACGTTTGATCGCTCGTCGGGCACGTGAAGGCTGCCGCATTTGCCATGGCGGTTGACTGCGCCGTAGGCGTGGGCGTCGAGACGGGCGTTACCGGGGTGGTGGAGCCTCCGCCGCCCCCGCCGCTGCACGCCGCGAGCAGGGATGCGGTGACGATCAATGCTGCCGCTGCGGGCGCAAGTCTCTTACCAGTGATGGAAGTACACCGGTCCGAAGCCGATCCCAACCGAGTACGGGGGATACCACGGCACTGGTCCGTACGACATGTACGGCGTGTCGATCTCATTGGCCGCGAACACGGGTCCGCGATTGTAGCCCGTGATCGTTACCGTCATGCCCGGCTGCAATTGCAGGCCCGTCGGGTTGATGATCGTGCCCTGATGGAGCTCGATGTTGTCGACGAAGCCGCGGTCGTCGCGCACCTGCACGTGATACTTCCCGTCGAAGGAAGCGATCCGGCCGTGAATCGTCTCTTCACCGTTCACCGCCGGACGGGCGTACGAGGGCGCCGGCGGGGCGGGCGGCGTTGGTTGGGCGAAGGCGGCCAGCGGCGCGGCGAGGGCCGCAACGCCGGCCAGCGCGGCTACGATTCGGGCAAGTTTCATGGTGGGTGTCTTTCGCTCCTGATCTACCTGGATAATGCCATGGGGCGTCACTCTTTATGATCGGGTGACCGGATAGAGAACGTAATCGCGCGTCGCCACCGTTCCAAACAAGGAGCAGCAACCCCACGCTTGGCCAAGTGCCGGTCAGCATAGGATACGCCGCTGCGATCGAACTTGGAGACGTCTGAGGCAATCCTGTGACCAGCGTAGCTGATGGCCACGAGCACAACACTAAGCGGCGATGAGAATTCGCTTGGCCGCTTTGACCGCCACCGCGCGCGGCGGCGGTCTGGACTAGTCCGCCAGCGGGTCGGGCCGGATCTGGAAGCGCACGACGATCGGGTGCGTGCCTTTCCCGGTTTCCATGTGGAACGGCGCGCGCGAGCCGTACGTCGTCCACATCTCGCGGCCTTTCCAGCCGATCTTCGGGTTGTCGATGCGGCCGTCGACGTTCTTGGCGAAGAAGCCCAGCGGATACGGGACGCGGAAGGTGACGAACTTGCCGTTCACCAGCGCGTACACGCCTTCACCGAGGTTGGCCGTGGCGTACGGCACGTCTTTGCCGAGGCCGACGGTGTTGAACCGGTCGACCCAGGTGAAGTACGGCGCCTCGGCGCTGCCGGCATCTTTCAGACCCTTGAACTGCGGTCCAGGTAAGGTATAGAGCGTCCAGCCTTCCGGGCATTGCCGGCCGGTCACCGCGTTCGGCCCGTTGAGGGGCCCTTTGCATTTGCGGCGGTCGAAGCTGGCGAGTTGTCCGCTCGCGAGCGGCGTCCACACGACGCCGTGCGAGTCGATGTCCATGCCGCGCGGCGAGAAGCCGTGCACCGGCGCTCGCGGGTCGGTCGCCGGAAGTTCGAAGACTTCGGTCAGCGCCGTGTGCGGCGGATCGGAGCCCGGAATAACGTGCAGGATCTCGCCCGGATAACTCACGACCGAGCCCCACACGGAGCCGTCGACCGCACTGATGCCCGCGCCGTAGAAGTTGCCGTGGATGCGCGCGTCTTTGGTTGGATCGAGCGGCGCGCCGGGTTCGGTCCAGGTTGCGGTGCGTTTTCCGGTGCCGACCGTGTCGACGATGAACGGCGTCCAGCCCTGCGAGGTCGCGGCGTCCCCGGTCTTCAGGAACGCTTTGGTATCGAGCCAGCCCGCAACGTCGCGGCTGCCGGTGTACCACATCGTGTCCTTACCGTCGAGGCTCAGATAGAGATGGTGCGTGCCGAAGCAGAGATTCGCGAGCTTGAACTCGCCGGTCTTCGGATCGTACACTTCCGATTGGCGGCCCGACGTCGTCTGCGGGAAGACTTGCGCCGATTCCATCGACGAACCGGCCTTACAATATGCCGGATCGTCGTCGGGCCGGATGCGCGCCGTGACCCAGAGCCGGCCGTTCTCGTCGAGCATCGGGTTGTGGATGATCGTGTGGCTCAACCAGATGCGCTGGTCGCCCCAGAACGCCGACGGCATCAACGGCCGCTCGGCGCCCAAGAAGTCGTACGACGGCGTGTTCGGATCGAGCCATTGCGATCGAATCCAGCTCGTCGAATTGTGCACCGGATCGAGGACCGGGATGAAGTCGCTGCTCTCTTCCGACGAACCGTAGATCTTGCCGTACGCGTTGAGCGTCGGATTGCGTTTGTCGGTCGAGATCTCGTCGTGCATGTAGGTGGTCGGGGACGACCAGTCCCATTCGGTGACGACGATATTGCGTTCGATGCCCTGCGGCCGCGGCGGTTGCGACGCCGGGAGCTCGCCCTTGGCGATGCGATCGGTCCAATCGGCGAAATTTTCGAAGAGACGCGGCCCGAGGCGAGCTCCCGTCGCGACCATGATCGGACCGGCCTGGCCGGATTGGATGCGGCGTTGCCACACCGCGGCGTGGGTCGGGAACGTGCCGAACGCGGTCGGCAGCGTGCGCGTGTACTTGTTGCCGAGCTGGTGACAGGTCTCGCAGCCGTCGGTCTTGACCTGGTCGATCCACATCTGCTGGTTTTTGATCTCGGTGCCGATGCCGTTGCCTTGCGGTCCCGTGCCCGGGAAGTCGCTCGCATCGGGAATCTTGAGCAGCGAGTACCAGTATTCGGCCGGATAGTATTGTGCGGCGGCGTGCGGGCTCGGTGCGAGGACGGCGCGCAGGTTCACGAGATGGCCGCGCGTCGTCTGGACTTTCGGTCCGTCGACGAGGCCGTAGCCGCGCGACCACACGGTGTAGGTCGCATCGGCCGGCAGATCCGGAATCAGGTAGCGGCCTTTATCATCGGTAACGACGATCTTGGAGAAGCCCGTGGGCAAATCGCCGGTGTGGGCGATCACCCACACGCCGGCTTCCGGGCCGCGCGTGCTGGTGACCACCCCGCCGATCTCGGCGGGACCGACCTTGACGGCCGGCGACTGCGCGGTCAGCCTGCCGACCGAGACGGTGACGAGCGTCGCGACCACCGCCGCAACAACCAGCAAAAAGAAGCCCTTGGGTACCCGCATCCGTGACCTCCGGCAGCAACGAGCTGGAACGTTTCTTCCGGTATCCCACCAATTTGCGGAATCCTCCGCCGCCGGGAAAGAAGACGGCCGGCCAGCGGGTACGCCTACCCACTCGCCGGCCGGATCGCTACGGTGACGTTTAGATCTTGTGTTTGAGCGTCAGCAGGAAGCTCGACGGAGCGATGTGCGTCATCAAGCCCGACGACGTCAATGACGTTTGGACCGCCGTCAAGATCGGTTGTGAGTTGGTGAGGTTGTACACGTTCAGCTGAAGGAGTTCGTGCCCGGCTTTCCAGGTGAAATCGAAGTCGAGCAGGCCGTAGGCCGGGACCTGCTGGTTCGGGTCGTTGTAATTCGCTGCATTAGCCGGGGTATAGGCATTGAGGTATTGTTGACCCACGAGCTTGTAGATCAGCGAAGTGTCGAAGTGCGGAGATTTGTAGAGCACGCCCAGCGCGCCGGTCCACAGCGGCACGTTCGCGACCTGCGAATTGTAGGTCAACTCCTTGGCTTCGTCGGTCGAGTAGTTCGCGTATAGGGCGGCTCCGCCACCCAGACTGAAGGTCGCCTCCGTTTCAATGCCCTGATACTTGGCGCCGCCAACGTCAAAGTAGGCAGAGTACGGGCCGGCAGAATTCGGATTCCCATTTGCATCGACGCTGAGGAGACTCTGGAGATCCGAGAAATTGATCGTGTAGTAATCGACGTCCCAGATCAGGTCGTTCGATCTGCCGATGAAGCCGGCTTGATACGTTGAGGTCTCGTTCGGGGTGGTCGCGTTCTGCAGCGGGTTGTTGACGTAGAACGTCGTGAGGTTGGGAATCTCATAGCCGCGAGCGTATTGAAAGTAAAACGAGCTATAGGCGTTGGCGGCGGCATTGGTCGTGATCGGCTGATTGATCGAGAGAAAGGGTAGCTGGCTCGTGTACAGGATCTTGTCGGTGACGTCCGGCGTGCGCGACGTGTTCTGAATTGCAGCGATGTCGTATCGCTGGATGACGAGTTCCTTGAAGCCGGGGTAGATCGTGGTGCCGCTGCCGGGGATCACGAACTGCGCTTCGACGAACGGCTGCGCGTTGAGAATCTGCGACTGCTGATCGAACTTGACCGCGCCGATCGGCACGCCGTTGTAAAGCAGGCCGTTGCTCGGCCCCGGTAACTGCTTCAACCCTGCCGGCAGAGATGTTGCGGACGCAGCACAGTTCGGGGCGACGACCGTGGGAGCTCCGGAGCCGCTGATCGCGCCGCCCTCATCGGCGGTGCCGTACAGGCAGCCCGACCCGTCGACGTAGTTATACAACCCATTCGTCATGTCGATGGAGTACTGATGGCGATCGGTGTCCGAGTGTTCGAGCCAGACCCCGGCGCGAATGAAGTCGTTGCTCGTGAGGTTCTTGGTGACTTCGAGAATGTCGCCGGCGGCGATGTACTTGTTGCGCTTCAGATAGCCGCCGATGTCGGTCGGATTGTACTTGAGGTTGTTGGCCGCGAGCGATCCGGGCACGAGAGGAGCCGTGCACGCATTGCTGCCGATCGTGCACGTGATCGTGCCCTGCGACGGATACGTTCCGGCGGCGGCCATCGTCGAGGTCACGCCGACCGAGTCGGCCGCGGTCGTTTCGTTGTCGTAACGGTAGGTATAGAGCTTGTTGTCGAGGTGGAAGCCCCAGCCGAGATCGGAGCGCAGGCGCAAGTACCCGATGTCGGTCGTTTTGATCTGGAAGTTATAGCATTGGCACTCACCGCTGGCCGGGTTGTTGTTCAAGCTATAGTTCTGACCGTAGGTCGTGAGCTCGTAGAGGGTGGCACCGGGACCGGCGTCCGCGGCATTGAACGCCTGGTCGTTCCAAGATGCGAACGCGTCGAAGAGCGTGCGTTGGCCGAACGGCACTTCGTACTTGAACGAATAGTTGCGGCTCCAGATGTTGTTGCCGGTGAGATAGCCCTGCGAGCCGAGATCCTGGAAGGTGGCGACCAGCTTGCCGTTCCCGAGCCAGGCTTGGCGTCCGCTCTGATAGGTGGCGCTGCCGATATACGTGTTCCACGTACCGGCAGAAAAGGCCGTCGTCAGCGACGGCTTCTCCGAGGCGGCGAGCGAATACACGTTTTCCGATCCGCCGAAAGTCGCGTAGCCCATGTCGCTGGCATAACCCGGGCCGCGAACGAGATCGACGCCGCCGACGATCAGCTCCGGGAAGAACGAGGTCGAGTGATAGGACGGATCGTTCGTATCCGATTCCGGAATGCCGTCGAAGGTGACGTTCGTGAAGTCGCTGCCCATGCCGCGGATGACGAGCTTCTGCTCCGAGAGGCCGGGTCCGTTCACCGCTCCGGTGTTCGATACGCTCGGAGCGATCGTCGCGATCCGCGTATATTCCGAGAGCGGCGAGGAGTTCTCATCGATGAAATCGCGCGTGATCAGCGAGTGCGTTTCCATCGAGTCGGTGTCCATCTGGGTCGGGGCGGTGGCGGCGATGGGTGAGACCACCGACGAGACGCCGCCGATGGTCTGGTACGTCCCGTTCGCCGTCGTGGTACCGACCGTTCCGAGATCGATGAGCCCGGTGACGTCCGTCTTGCGGATGTCGCTCACCGTAATGATGTCGACGCCGGCAGCAGTTGCGGCGTCCTCATCGTAGGCGAACGTCACGGCGCCGGGCGTGCTTGCCACTTTCGCCAGGGCGTCGGCGGTGCCGGCAAGCACGGTGCCGGACGTGGGGTTCGAGCCCGCGAGGTATACTTTGTCGAAGGCCGTTTGCACGGCCGAGTCGCCGCGCGTGATGACGGTGATCGGGAGACTGGCGCCGCCGAGCTGGCTCCAGTTCGTGACCGAGCCGGAGAAGATGCTCCCGACTTGGTCTCGGGTCAGACTCGAGACCCCCGCGTTCGGATCGGCAACGACGCTCACGCCGAGCGATGCGACCCGCGTATCCGCGGCCGCGACCTTGGTTTGGGCGAACGCCGTCAGTGGCGAGAACGCGAGCAGGCACATAAGAAAAAGAGCCGCGCTCGTAAGAGAGATACGCAACCGGAACCTCCAAAGCAATGACTGCTCAGCAGCAGTTTGTCAGCGCTTGTAGGTTAAAATTTTGTGATAAAGATAACCTTAAGATTTCCCTTAAAGATTGATAACCTAAATGCAGTCGGTCTCTCTATATCGGTCTCTCTATAAATGAAGAAGCGAGGTGCATTCGTGCAATCGT
>JBEKXE010000193.1:0-7468 GCA_049512335.1 Candidatus Lustribacter sp. | reverse complement strand
GTCGGCGGCGCCGCCGACGCCGGTTCGGGCAGCCTGTTCCCGGTGTTCGCGGCCTACGGGCGCGGATTACCCCTGCGCATGATCGCACCGGCGTCCTACTACTCGAGCGATCACGCCGACTCGCTGCTGCTGGTGAAGAAGGACTCGCCGCTCAAGACGGCCCGCGATCTCAACGGCAAGATCCTTGGCGTCGATGCGATCAAGGACGTCTACTCGGTGGCGACCCAGGCCTGGGTCACGCAGCACGGCGGCGACGGCAATTCGGTGCGCCCGGTCGAGCTGAAGCCGACCGAACAGCTCAGTGCGCTCGACACCGGCCGCATCGATGCCGCCGTCTTCAAGACGCCGTTCGTGACCGTCGCACTCGACACCGGAAAATTCCGCGTCTTCGGCAAGCCGCTCGATGCGATCGCGCCGCACTTTCTGTTGTCGTGCTGGGTTGCCAACGAGGACTACATCACCAAGAACCCGGCGATCGTGAGCGGCTTCGTCGCGGCGATGACCGAAGCCGCGCATTATACGAACGCACATCAGGCGGAGACCGTCGACCTGGTCGCATCCTTCACGGGTCAAGAACCGGCGCAGGTGGCCCATGCCATCCGCTCGATTTCGGCCGAGTCGGTGACGCTCGCCGACCTTCAGGCACCGCTCGACTTCGCCTTGAAGTACGGGATCATCACCAAGGGCTTCGACGTGAGCGGTCTGCTGGCGCCGGGCTTCCCGCTCGCCAAGGGCTCGCGCGCCTAGCGCTCGTCGAGCAAGAAGCGTACTTGCGGGCCGGGCCGGCCGGCTGGTTGCGCGACGACGACGACGTTCTCGGGCGTAACGGTCCACACGATGAGCTTGATCGAGGCCAGCCCTTTCTTCGGCACCACGTCGTACGCGGCGGCATCGACGCGCACGACGTTGTCGGGCTGATCGGACGGCGGGAACTCGCAACCGCGCGTGATGCAGCGAAAGCGCACCTTGGCGACGCCCGTCGCGGCCTTTACGACCAGCGCGCCGTCGAAGTGGGTTTCGTAGCGGTCCGCGCGCGCCGCGACCCACGCGCGGGCGGTTTGCGGCGTCCCCGATTGCACGGTGACGGCAAGCGCGGCGGCGAGCAGTAGCGGATGCACGCCCAGCCCTTCTTCACCGAACGCCCCGTCACCGCCGATGACGCGCCGTGCCCGGTTCGGTCGAACGCCCGAGGAGCGGTCCGCGCACAAGACGTTCTTGTACGTCACCGCAGCCAATGCGCGTGCGCGCGCGTTATACGAACGGCACGGGTTGGTGCTGGAAGGCGCCTATCGCGAGGGCTTCCGTGCACCGGACGGTTCGTTCGAGGACCTCGCCCACTACGGCATGCTCGACCGCGAGTACGCTGCCCGCCGCTGGTAGCGGCACGTTCGGAGAAGAAGCATGGTGACTGCAGCAGCGGCCGGTACGCTGACGATCGGCGGCGACCTCACCGTCAACCGCATGGGCTTCGGCGCGATGCGCGTCGTGGGCAAAGGCATCTGGGGTCCGCCGCGCGATCGTGCCGCGGCGCTCGAGGTGTTACGTCACGCCGTCGCACACGGCGTGAATTTCATCGACACCGCCGACTCGTACGGGCCCGGCGTGAGCGAGGAGCTGATCGCCGAGGCGCTGGCGCCGTATCCGGCCGGGCTCGTCATCGCGACGAAAGGCGGATTGGTGCGGCCGGGGCCCGACGCGTGGGAAGCCGACGGCCGGCCCGAGCATCTGCGCGCCGCGCTCTCAGGGAGCTTGCGGCGGTTGCGGCTCGACCGCATCGACCTCTACCAATTCCACCGTCCGGATCCGAAGGTGCCGTATGCCGAATCGATCGGCGCGCTGGCCGAGATGCAAGCGGCCGGTTGGATCCGCCACATCGGCGTTTCGAACGTCAGCGTCGAACAGCTCGCGCTCGCGCGCTCGATCGTGCCGGTCGTCTCGGTGCAGAACCGCTACAACTACGAGGACCGCTCGTCCGAAGACGTGCTGGATGCGTGCGAGCGCGACGGCCTCGCGTTTCTGCCGTGGGCACCGGTCGGCGGACCGTCGCCGCTGAAGGCGCAGACGCTCGAGCGGCTGGCGCGCGAGCACCGGGCAACGCCGCTGCAGATCGCGCTGGCGTGGCTGCTGCAGCGCTCGCGCGTGATGCTGCCGATCCCCGGCACCGGTTCGCTCGAACACCTCGACCAGAATCTCGCCGCGGCCGCGCTGCATCTCAGCGATGTGGAATTCCGTCAGTTGAGTGACGCGTAACTGAGGGCGCCGGTTCGTTGCCCGTGGGCGATCTCGTCGCCGCTCATGGAGCAGTATCACGACGAAGAGTGGGGCATCCCCGTCCACGACGACACGGTGCTGTTCGAGTTCATCACGCTCGAAGGCGCGCAAGCCGGGCTCAGCTGGGAAACCGTGCTGCGCAAGCGCGAGCGGTATCGTCGGGTCTTCGCCGGCTTCGATCTCGCACGCGTCGCCCGCTTCACGCCTGCCCGGCTCGAGAAGATCCTCGCGGATCCGGGCGTGATCCGGCATCACGGTAAGATCGAATCCGTCGTCTCGAACGCCAAAGCGATGCTGGCGATCGCCAAAGAATTCGGCTCGTTCGACACCTACGTCTGGAGTTTCGCCGCCGGCCAAGCGCCGAAGAAGCGGGCCGAAGCGCTCAGCCGGGATTTGCGCAAACGCGGCCTGCGCTTCGTCGGCCCCACGATCGTCTACGCGTTCATGCAGGCCGTCGGCGTGGTGAACGATCACATCCCCACCTGCGCGTTTCGCGACCCGGCCCGCCGGCGGCGCTGATGCGCCAGGAGTTCGGCGCCCTCCGCCTCTAAGGGGAATCCGTTACGGAGGAATCTACCTTGGCTCGCGTCTGCACCGTCATCGCCACATCGCACTCGCCGTTCTTGTACGCGCCGTACGAGGAATGGGAGCCCGGCCGCAAAACGCGGCTCTCGCGCGGCGGCCTCTCGCCCGAAACGAAGGTCGATCCGGTCGAGGAGAACGCGCGCAAAGAGGCCCGGATCCACGCCGCGTTCGACGTGCTTCGCGAGCGTCTGAAAGCGGCCAAGCCCGACGTGCTGCTGGTGTTCGGCGACGACCAGCTCGAGCAGTTCGACTTCAAGAACTTCCCGGCGTTCTCGCTCTACACCGGCGAGTCGTATTCGGGCTACAAGATCTCGCGTTTGATCGGGTTGCCGGTCGCGCCGGGACGCAAAGAGCGCGAGAAGACGCCGGACAACTGGGTCACGGTCAAGAGCAACACCGACTTTTCGCACGCGCTGCTGCGCGAGCTGATGGCGGACGGCTTCGATCTCGCATTCAGCAACGAGCTCCCCGATCCCGACGAAGGGATGGGCCACGCCTTCATGCGCCCGCTGTACTATCTCGATCCGGACTACCGTCTGCCGATGGTGCCGTTTTCGGTGAACTGTTACTACGGGCCGCAGCCGACCGGGAAACGCTGCTACGAGCTGGGCCGCGCCGTGCGCGCCGCGATCGAACGCATTCCGCTCGACCTCAACGTCGCGGTGATCGGCTCGGGCGGTTTGTGGCATCTGCCGAACTATCCGAACTCCTGGATCGATGAGGACTTCGACCAGCAGATCCTGGCCGGGATCAAGAGCGGCGACGCGCGCAAGACGGCCGCGTACTTCGATACCGTGCAGCTGCCGTACGATCCGGCCGATGCGAAGAGCGTGAAGCTCGCCAGCGGCGGAACGGGCATTCTGCTCGGCGTCGGCGGCGGCACCGGCGAGACGCGCAACTGGATCGTTGCCGCCGCGGTCGCCGACGGCAAACCCGGAACGGTCGTCGACTACATCCCGATCTACGCCTCACCGATCGGCGTCAGCTGGGCCTACTGGGATAACATCTGATCCGCGATCACCACTCTACACGGTGATGAGCGTGTTTTGGGCGCGTACGGCTTTTTGCAGCGAACCGTACTTGAACGCCATGTCGAGCACCGGTTGCACTTGGGCGGCTGTGAGGGAGGTGCCGAACGTCGCCCGGCGCAAGATGCGGATCTTTGCTGCTGGGACGTTCGAGTAAGTCGAGAGAAACGTCGCCGTCTCATCGTGATGGCTGTTGGCCCACGCGGCAGTAGCGGCGTACGCTTTTGCGAGTTTGCCCGCCACCTCGCGGTTGTCCGCGATCCACTTGCCCATGGCGATCTGCCCGCTGAGCAAAAAGCTTTTCGAAATCGCGCCGAGCGGATCGCCTAAGACGCGCGTTTCGGTCGCAGCACTGAGGAACGGCTCGGCGAGGATGACGGCGTCGACGGTGCCGCGTGTGACCGCCGCTTCCATGACCGGGAAGTTCATTTCGACCTGCTTCACCTTAGCAGGGTCGGCGCCGTTGTCCGTAAGGTACTGCTCGAGGCCCACCGTCATCAGCGAGTGTAACGCCACGACGCCGATCGTGCGGCCCTCCAGGTCCTTGGTCGTTTTGACCGGACCATCTTTGGCGACGCATATGTACGTCGTCGGCATGGCGCTCGTATAGACCGCCGAGGGTGCGAAGAAACCAACTTCGACGCCGCTGTTGACGGCATTACCGATTTGTACCGCATCGGCGACGGCGACGTCCAGCGAACCGCCGACCATCGCTTGCAGGGAGGTCTGGGTATTCGGGAAGAGCTGAATGTCGACGTCGATCCCGGCCTGTTTAAAAAAGCCGCCGTCACGGGCGAAATACGACAGCGCGTACGCGTCGTTATAGGCCGAAGCGATGCGCACGGTTTTCGTTTGGGCCCGGATGACGGCGGGGAAGAAGACGGCCGTCGACGCGGCGACGCCGGCCAGATACTCACGACGTTTCATGTGATTCTCGGACTCCTAAGCGCTCGAGGCGCGGCAACACTTCATTGCGGAAATACGGAAATTCGTTAAGATAATCTACGAACGATAGGGCGAGCCCGGTGAAGCCCGCGTGCGAAATTTTGGCCATCTCGCCGGCGATATGGTCGGGCGTGCCGACCAGCGGATAGCCGCCGTGTCCGGCTGCGAAACGAATGCGCAGGCGCCGGTAGACCTCCGGATCGAGCGACGCCGAATTACGGCCGCCCATGTCGACGATGTGGTCGACGGCCGTCCAGTCGCCGTTCTCCTCGGCGTAGTAATGCAGGTATTCTTCGGCTTCGCGCATCGTCGGACGGCAGAGCACGTGTGCGGCGCTGAAACAACCCACTTCGCGGCCGATCGCTGCGGCAGTCGAGCGCGCCGTTGTGACGTCCCGCGCACCCTCTTCGATCGAGCGCAAGCCGCGGAAGAGAAAGTCGGCCTGATGGAGCGCGAAGTCTTGACCGGCTGGTGACGAGCCGGCGTTCATGATCAGCGGACGCGTGCCGTTATAGGGTTTGGGGTCGCCGCGCAGGCCGCGCAGCTTGAAATACTTGCCGTCGAAGTTGAAAGGCTCGTTGCGTTCCCAGAGCTGTGAGATCACCGAGATCCACTCAACGCCGAGCTCGTAGCGCTCGTCGTGGGCGAGCGGCGCCTCGCCGAACATTGCGAATTCGTCTTCGTTCCAACCGCAGACGATGTTGAGTCCAAAACGGCCGCGCCCGATGTGATCGGCCGTGACCATTTGCTTTGCGGCAAACACGGGATTGACGAGCGGTGCGTGGACCGTGCCGAAAACCGTGAGCCGTTCGGTGGCGGCAAGCAGGCCGCAGGCCCAAGTGATCGTTTCGAACGATGAACCCTGGAAGTTGGATTCGCCAGGATAGCCTTTCCAGCGCGCGATCGGCAAGAAAAAGTCGATGCCCGCCGCGTCGGCTAAACGCGCGAGCGCGACGTTGTGTTCCCAGGACGCGTCCCAGCGTTCCGGTACTTTGGTGGCTGCATTGCCCGACGAACAGTTTGCGGCGAACAATCCGAGTTTCAGCGCGTTGCCGTTGTACATCGCGTTGCGCCGGCGCTTATCCGCGGTATTGAGGGGTAGCAAAAAAAGCTCCGAGTACGGACGAGGTCGGCTTGGCCTTACTGGGAAGGTGAGCGTTACCCTCTCGGAGACCGCACGTGTTCGAAGCTCGCAGTTAGGAGAACAGACGTTTGAGGAACGCGTCGTGTTTGTACGACGCGGACTGGCCGAACTTGACGACGACCGTGCGCTCCGAGGGGATGAGGTACATCGCCTGGCCGCCGGAACCGCTGGCGTGCACGATGCCGGGCGGTGTTTCGATCGGGCGCAGCCACCAGCCGAGGCCGTAGCGCGGGTTCGCGCTCGACCCCATGAAGCACGCTGCGAGGGAGGTTTCGCGCACCAGCGGCTTGCCGCTCCAGCGCGCGCCGTCGACGACGAAGCGGCCGTATTTCGCCCACTCGCGCGCCGTTACGAACGCGCCGGTCGGCAGCGGCTGCGTTCCGTCGGCGAGCAACCGCCACGACGCGACGTGCATCCCGATCGGGTCGAGCAGACGCTTGCGCAGGTAGTCGTGCGGTGATTGATTACGCGCGGCGAGCTTGCGCGCCAGCACCGCGCCGAACACTTGCAGCGGGATGCCGCCGTAGGTGAAGCGCTCGCCCGGCTCGTCTTTGATCGGCACGGCCAGCGCGCGGTCGTAGGTCGGCACCGCCGAGCCTAGGCCGCCGAAGCCGATGCCGCTGGTCAGCGCCAACAGTTCGCGCAACGTCACGGCTGCATGGCGCGGATCGGCCTTCCACTCCGCGATCGTTTGCGCGACCGGCTCGTCGAGGTCGAGCAGGCCGTCGTCGTGCGCCGCCGCGGCCGTGACGCCCCAGAAGCTCTTCGTGCCGCTGTAGAGCGCGTGCGGCTTCTCGGCATCGTAGCCGCCGGCGTAGCGCTCGAACACCGTGCTGCCGTCGACGACGATCAGGAGCGCGTGCAGCGTGTGCCGCTCGGCGTACGCGAGCGCCGCTTCCACATCCATTGCGGGCGGCGTCAGGCGGTCGTGCGAGGCAGCACCGAAACGTGAATCGCCGCCGGATCGCCCTGACCGCCGACGGTCTGAATCGCTTCCTCCGTGCGGTCCAGCGTAAAGGTGTGCGTCGCGAGCTTGTGCAGCGGGTAGCGCCCCGATTCCAGCAGCGCGATGCCTTTCTTGATCTCACGCGACGTCCGGCCGCGCACGCCGCGCACGGTCAGCTCTTTGAGAAAGAGCAGATCGGGCTCGAAATTCGCCGCCAATCCGTGGGCCTCGCCGGCGACGACGATCGTGCCGCCGATCGTGGCCAGTTGGGCGGCCTGTTGCAGTGCGCCGGGGAAGTACGCGGTCACGTTGATCACGGTGTCGGCCATGCGGCCGCCGGTCAGTTCGCTGACGTGGGCGACGACGTCGTCGACCGCGTCGACGTCGATCGTGTGATGGGCGCCGAATTCGCGCGCCAGCGCGAGCCGCTCGGCATCGCGCGCGCGGCCGGTGACGATGATCTGCGCGGCGCCGGCCTCTTTCGCGGCGATCGTGCAGGCCAAGCCTTGGCCGCCCGGACCTTGAATGACGACGGTGCTGCCGATACCG
>JBEKXE010000192.1:0-7493 GCA_049512335.1 Candidatus Lustribacter sp. | reverse complement strand
TACCTTTCCAGCCATCCCCCGATTGGCGGTCCGAAATCGAGCGGGTTGCCGATCGACCCACCGGTACCCACCTGACGGCTAAGGGTTGCGAGCGTGCCCTCCGCGAGCGTCGCCAATTCGGCGCCGATACGCTCGGCGCAGTCGGCCACCATCGCTTTCAGCCCGCCCGAGAAAACGATGACGCCGATGCGCTTGCCCCGCGGCGCCGCGGCATGCGCGAGAAACTCCGCCGCTTCGACGGCTTCGTCGAGCGTATCGACACGTACCGCCCCGGTCGTTGCGATCAACGCATCGAAGGCGTCGAGCGGGCCGGGCAGCGATCCGGTGTGCAGGAGCGCCGCTTCGCGGCCGCCCTCGGAGCGGCCGACCTTGTAGATGACGACGCGTTTTCCGGCCCCTGTCGCCGACCGGCACGCCGCCGCGAAGCGTTCCGGCTCGGCCAGGCCTTCCGCGTAGTACACGATGACGTTGACGCCGTCGCACGTTGCGAAGTACTCGATGTAGTCTGCGCTGCAGAGGCCGATCTCGTCGCCCGTCGTGAGCGCATACTCGGTGGCGATTCCACGGTCCCACAACGAGCGGTAGATCGCCATGACGATACCGCCGCTCTGACCGGCAACCGCCACGGTGCCCCGGTCGACGATCGGCACGCGTTCTTCGGCCATCGTCATGAAACGTGCCGGGGCGCTGAAATTCCCCATGCAGTTCGGTCCCGACACGGCCAGGCCGCTCTCCCGGAGCAGCGATTGTAATTCATCGCGGCGAGCGGCAACCTCCGGCTCGTTGCCTTCGAAACCGCTCGACATGATCGTTGCGCTGCCGGCGCCGGCGGCCACGGCTTCACGCAGGACCTCGACGACGTTCGGTGCCGGTACCGCGACGACGACGTGATCGGGCCGTTCCGGCAACGCGCTCAAGGACGGGTAGCACGGCAACCCGGCGACGTCGCCGTAGCGGGGATTTACCGGATAGACCGGATGCGGATAGCCGGCCCGTTGCAGTGCCTCGAGCACCGTCGTGGCCATGCCGGGCCGCGGGCTCGCGCCGACGAGGGCGACGTTGCGCGGGTGCAGCAACGCCGCCACGCCGTTCGGAAGCGTGCTACTCTTTGACGTGGCCGAGACCCGGTTTGAATTTGCCCTGCATGAACGACCCGATCCCTTCGTGCATCCCGCCGCGTCCCTGGAAGAAGTTCGTCTCGTACCCTTTGGCCGTGGCGTACGAATATGCTTCCTCGTAATTCATCTGCATGCTGACCTTGAAGGTTTCCTTGGTCTCGCGCAATGCGATCGGGTCTTTCTCCGCCAGCAACTGCGCGTGTTCGTAGACCTCCGCCATGAGCCGTTCCTTCGGGACCGCCATGGTGACGAGGCCGATCTCCGCCGCGCGCTTCCCGCTGAACGACTTCCCCGTCAGCGCATAGTACAGCCCTTCGCGGGGCCGGAGCATCTCCGTGATGTTCTTGGTGACCATCCCGCCCGGAATGCCGCGGAAATTGATCTCGGAGAGCCCGAAGGTCGCTTCCTCGGCGGCGATCGCGATATCGCACGAACACACGATGGAGAAGCCCCCGCCGAAACACCAACCATTGACCGCGGCGATCGTCGGCACCGGCAGAAGGCGCAAGAGGTAATTGCGCCACTCGTTGGAGATCGCTCGAATCTTGTCCCGCTCGACCGCCGCTGATTGCTCGTCGAGGTCGTAGAAGTATTCCTTGAGATCCTGGCCGGCGCAAAAGCTCTCGCCTGAGCCCGTAATGACGAGCACGCGCACGGATGGATCGAAACGTAAGTCGCTCAACGTCCGGTGCATTTGCCGGTGCATCTCCGGGTTCATGGCATTGCGTTTTTCGGGGCGGTCGATGGTCAGCGTCACGACGCCGCTGTTGTTCTCGACGCGAATGAGGGGCCGGTCTGAAACGCTCATGGGCGAGAATGCGTGTGCGTCCGGCGACGTTCCTGCCGCGTTAGATGCGATACTCTTCCCGCTTACGGCCTTGTCCGACGTTGATGAAGAGTTCGTCGAGCGGGATGCGGCGCGAGATGAACCCTTGCTCGTGCGAATACGAGACCAGCGTTTCGAGCGTCTTGACGTTTTGATCCGTCAGGCCGTATTGCCACGGGTCCGTTCCCATCAATTGCTCCTGCTCTTCCCACGTTTCGCGGTAGAATGCCAGCGGTACGATGCGCGGGTTCTCCATGCGTGTCATGGCGATCGCCTTCGATTCTTGGAAGGCGTGGAACATGTTGATCGGCACCCACGGGTATTTTTCGACGACCTCGGCTTTGATGCCGACGAGGTGCATGATCGGGAAGATGCCCGTCTTTTTGTAATAGGCGATTTCTTCGCTTTTGTAGTCCGGGAAGAGGCGGCCGACGCGCGGGTCGCCCGCGAGCAGCGGTTTGATCAGATCCGGGTGGATGAGAGCGTCGAGCTCGCCTTCGGCCAGCATCGTCTCGATCGACTTCTCGTGAGGTATGCGGCTGATGCGCAAGTCCGGCGGCGGCGTGAAGGGGACGTCTTCGTCGAGTTCGGTGAACCATTCCATCGACTTGTGCGGGACGCCGTATTCGTGCTCGAGGATGCCGCGCAGCCACAGCGTCGCGGTAAAGATGAAGGCCTTCGAGCCGACGCGCCGGCCGATCAAATCGGTTGGTTTGGTGATCCCTGCCGCGGTGTTGATGAAGGCGAAACCGTGACGAAAGCGGCGGTGCGGGAACACCGGGATGGCCCGGAAGGGCAACCCCTGGTCGCGGGCTGCGAAGTAGACCGAACTCGAACACTCGGCCATGTCATAATCGCGGTTCTGGAAGAAGCGCCAATGACGGGGCGAGGAGTCCATCGCCGTGAGAACCGTCAGATCGATGCCGTCGGGTTGGACCTGCCCTTCTTTGAGGGCGCGCATGATTTCGTAATCGCCGCAAGCGAGGGTGAGCGGGACGCGGCTCATGAGGCCGCGCGCTGTACGGGCAGCACGGCCGCCTCGGCGAGCTTGTGCCAGGCTTTCGGCGTGCCGTTCTCGAGTGCATCGAGTTCGCGCAGATAGATGCGGCGAAGCAGCGCAATGCCGGCATCGGAGCGGCCCAGCACTTCCTCTTCGCGGTCCGTGATGACGCCTTGGCCGCGCTGCGCGACGTAATCCTGGGCGCTCGTGAGATCGAACAGCGGATCGTCCGGGTAGACGCCCCGTCGCATCAGTTCGTCGTGATGGTCGGCCGGATTGTAGTCCGCCGCGCGCTCGAAATATGCGCGGACGCGGGCATCGGTCTTCGGGCCTTGCGAGGGCGTCGACCAGATGTTCATGCGGTAGGTATGCTCGTCATCGACGGGGACGTTCCAGTGCCCGACGTCGATCCAGGCGTCACCGTCGCGCAGGCCGGGAACGCTGATGTGGTTGTTGTTGGGAAACGTCCAATCGCTGATGCGAACGTTGCCGGAGCCGCGCGTGGCGATTTGCCGAATGCCGGCCTCCGTCTCGATGTATTCGAGTTCGGGCAGTGCCTCGGAGACGACCGCGATGAAGTTCCCGCTGCGCCCCTTTTGGTGAACGAAGCTCACGTGAACGGCGTCCATCGAGTTCTCGGTCATCTGGAGCCAGTTGCAGTTCCACAGCTCGTGACGCGCGTAAACGATGCGATCGGCGCCGGTATAGGCGTCCTTGCACGGCAGGTCGAAATCCGGCGGCGCGCCCGGACCAAAGTAAGCGAAGATCAAGCCGGCGTATTCGCGCACCGGATATCCGGGGATGCGAATGCCGCACGGCCCCGTGTCGCGCTCGGCCGGACGCTCGACGCAGTTTCCGGACGCGTCGAAGCGCCAGCCGTGGTACATGCAACGGATCGAATCGCCTTCGATCCAGCCCGTCGACAGCAGCGTGCGGCGGTGGGCGCAGTACGCACCCACGAGGTGCGGCGCTCCGTCAGCACCGCGGTAGAGGGTGAGGTCTTCCGAAAGAATTCGGATCTGAACGGCAGCGCCGGGAGCGAGCTCGCGGGCGACCGCAACCGGCTGCCAGAAGCGGCGGAGCAGGTGGCCCATCGGCGTATCCGGCGACGTCTGCGTGAGTTGGCGCAAGCGCGCCCCGCGCTTGGCCTGCTGGCCGTCAGTGGTCATCGAACGTTTCTCCATGCGCGCGAGAACGTGCGAATATATCTCGAAATCGAGATATATTCGGATGCTAGTCGACGCTGCGGGTTGTGTCAAGTCCCGGCGCTTGACAGAAAGCTCGAATTCGAGATACAAGTTGCCCAATATGCGTCTCGAAGGGAAGTCGGCCTTGGTGTTCGGTGCCGGGCCGAACATCGGCGGTACGGTCGCATTCTTTCTCGGGCGCGAAGGGGCGGCGGTCGCAGTGTGCGATCGCGACAGGGCGGCGGCGGAGGCGACGGTAGCGTTTCTGCGCGCTCACGACTGCAATGCGATGGCGGTGACCGGCGACGCGCTGCACGAGGACGACGTCGAACGCGTCGTGAGCGAGGTGGCCGGACGCTACGGCAAGGTCGATATCGCCGTCAACATGGCCGGCACCGTCCATTGGTCGCCGATCACGGAGATGGATCTGGCGGACTGGAACGCAGCGATGCCGTCGTTCCCGACCGCCGGAATGCTCGTTACGAAGCACGTCGCGCGCTGCATGATCGCCAAGCAGACGAGAGGCAGCATCATCCATATCCTCTCGACGGCGGCGCACTTCGGCGAAGCGTCCGGGGCGGCATATACCGCCTCGAAGGCCGCGCTATTGAATCTCGCGCGCTCGGCCGCGATGGACCTCGCGCACGACGGCATTCGGGTCAACACGATCACGCCGTGCGCCATGGAGCACCAGCTTTGGACCGCGATGAGCGAGGAGATCGGCGAGCGCCCGGCGCCGCGGCCCGATCGCCGTTCGTTCTATTCGCGCGACGATTATCTGAAGATGATCCCGCTCGAACGCTTCCCGCGCGCCGCGGATCTCGCGTGGGCAGCGGTGTTCTTGGCATCGGACGAAGCGGCGTTCCTCACCGGGGTGGACATTCCGGTCGACGGCGGCCTGCGCTTCAAATATCCGGCCTGGCGCCCGGGGGACTGGACCGGCGTGAACATCGCCGACTACGCGCGCGGCGCCATGATCACCGAATACGGCGAGCCGGTCAGACCCGTCGTGTAGGGTCACCACGTGAGGACGAGGGCATGATCGAGACCAAGGCATCCATCGACGACGTCATCAAGGACGCAGCCGCGGTTCATGCATTTCCGCTGTGGAAAGCGGCGCACGCGCGGGTCGCGTCGCCGAATCCGCGGTCGGTGCCGTATCGCTGGGACTTCACGCAGATCCGATCGTTGCTGATGCGCGCCGGCGAGCTCATATCGGCCGAAGAGGCCGACCGCCGCGTCTTCATGATGATCAATCCGGGCACCGAACCGCCGTGCACGACGGAGACCATCGCCGCGGCCTATCAGCTGATCTTACCCGGCGAGTGCGCGCCGGCGCATCGCCACACGCCGTTCGCGCTGCGTTTCATCGTCGAAGGCAGCAACGCGTTCACGGCCGTCAACGGCGAGAAAGTATGGATGGAACCCGGCGATCTGATCTTGACGCCTTCGTGGACGTTCCACGATCACGGAAAGGAAGGCACCGGGCCGATGTTGTGGGTCGACGGGCTCGACGTGCCGCTCATGACCTACCTGCGGATTCAGTTTTTCGAGGATTGGAAAGAGCCGCGCTTCCCCAGCGTCGAGTACGGCGTGGATTCGAACTTGCGCTACCCGTGGGTGGAGATGCAGGCGCGCCTCGACGCGGAGCCCGGACCGTACGCGAGGCTCGAGTATTTCCAGCGGACCAGCGGCGCGCCGATTTCGCGAACGATCGGCGCCGCAGCGGAGCGGATCGCAGCCGGCACGGTTTCGCCCGTGCGCCAGGCGACGACGAGCCACGTCTTCGTGGTGCACTCCGGTGAGGGGCGCACGACGATCGGCTCCACCGCCGTCGATTGGAAGCCCGGCGACGTGTTTGCGGTGCCCACGTGGCAGCAATTTCATCACGCTGCCGGTGGCACGGACGCCTATCTGTTCTCGATGCACGACCGGCCGCTCATTGAAGCGCTGGGTTATTACCGGGAAAAGCCTCCCGGCGCCTGAGCCGGCAACAGGGCCAGCGCGTTGCCGCGCTGGATCGCGGCGAGCCGGTCGGGCGCGAGCCCGGCTTGCCGTAAGCCCTGCGTCGTATAGCCCATCTCGACGAACGGGAAATCGCTGCCGAAGAGCACGTGCGACGGATCGGCGTATGCCAGAATCGCCGACAGCGTCGGCCGGCTGACCGAAAGCGCGACGTCGTAGTACTGGCGCTTCAGCAGCGCCGCGGGCGGTTCGGAAAACGTCAGATCGCGCCGGGCCAACGTCTGCCGCACGACGCGGTCGGCCAACATCGGCATCGTGCCGCCACCGTGCGCGAAGATGAAACGAATGTCGGGAAAGCGCGAGAAGCCGCCGCCGATCAGCAGGCTCACGATCGCGCGCGTCGTGTCGATCGGGTACTCGATCAGCGAGAAACCGACGTTCGGGATGAGGTTCCGGCAGCAATTTCCGACCGAAGGATGGACGAAGACGATGGCCTTGCGCCGATTGAGCTCTTCAAAGATCGGAAAGAACGAGGCGTCTCCAACCCACTTGTCACCGTACACGCTCAACAGAACGACACCGTCCGCATGCAGGACGTCCATCGCGTAGGCGAGTTCGACGAGGCTCGACTGAACGTCGGGCAACGGGAGGGACGCGAACGATCCGAAGCGTGCCGGGTGCGAGCGTGCGAGGTCGGCGGCATATTCATTGCAACGGCGCGCCAGCGCTCCCCAGCCGCTCGCAGCTCCCAGCGATACGCCGGGTGTCGAGATCGATGTATACGCTTTCTGGATGCCGAGATCGTGCATGCGTTTGAGCGATAGCTCGGGCGTCCAGCCGAGGACGTTCGGCGTTTCACCGACGTCGGGCAGGCGGTCGGCGGCACGCGCGGCGTCGATGTAGAACGGCGGCACGATGTGCTGGTGCACGTCGATGTTGCCTTGGGCCGGTTGAGCGCCCAGCGCTCGCGGTACGGCGGCAACCGCAGTCGCAGCCGCAGCATTCCGCAGAAATGTGAAGCGATTCGGTCGCGGCGTGTCGTGGGCGCAGAGCATCATTGGCGAGCCCTCCGGGTGGAAATCTTGAAGTCGATGTAAAAAGCTCCTGCTCGGATCGTAAGGAGACACGTCATGGCTCGCATTCGCCATATCGCGTTGTTCGCGCGCGACACGCACGCCCAAGCCGAATTCTACGTGAAAACCTTCGGGATGCACGAAGTCATGCGGCGCGACACGCCCAACGGCGCCGTCTATCTTTCCGACGGGTACATCAATCTGGCCGTGCTGCCGGCCGACCATCCTGAGAGTGATGGCTCCCCGGAGGGCTTGCATCATTTCGGCTTCGAGGTCGATGACGTCGACGGCGTCGCCGCGCAAGCGATCGCGGCCGGAGCGACG
>JBEKXE010000191.1:0-7539 GCA_049512335.1 Candidatus Lustribacter sp. | reverse complement strand
CATCGTCGCCCATCGAGAGCACCGGTTCGCCGGCGCCCGACGCGATGACGGACACGACGTCCTTGAGCTCGTCCTTGGTGTAGCCGAAGCGCACCAGATCGCGCTCGACCGACGGATCGTTGCCCAGGCCGGTCGCCACCGGCTCCGGCAACGCGAACTCCCACGACTTCACGATCGGGCGGAAGTCGGCGCGATGGCGCCGCTCGTCGCGGAACGCTTCCGGCGTGATGAGCTGGTGCGAGGCGAAGCGCACGACGAGCCGATCGCCCGGGCCGAGCCGGCCGCGCTGCACGATCTCGTCGTCGCCGAAATCGACGACGCCGGTTTCCGAGGCGGCGAGCACCTTGCCCGACGCCGTGCGGCACCAGCGCAGCGGCCGGAAGCCGCTGCGGTCGAGCGCCGCGCCGACCGTGTCGCCGTCGGCGAAGATGATCGCGGCCGGGCCGTCCCACGGCTCGACGGTCGGGATGTGCGCATCGTAGTACGCGCGCAGCCGGTCGTCCGACGGTTCAACCGACGGCGAGAGCATCATGTCGACGGCTTCGTCGATGCGGTAACCGGCGCCGAGCATCGCGTCGACCGCGGTATTGAAGTTCAGCGAGTCGCTGGCCCACGACCGCACCGGCACGCCGCGCGCCTGCATCCAGGCGCGGTTGCCGGTGATCGTATTGATCTCGCCGTTGTGCGCGATGTAGTTGAACGGCTGCACGAGCCGCCATTGCGGCGAGGTGTTGGTGCTGAAGCGCTGGTGGAAGACGCCGAAGCGCGAGACGAAATTCGGATTGCGCAGATCGGCGAAGTAATCGCCGAGCTCGGCCGAGGAGAGCAGCGCCTTGTAGACGACCTTGGTCGCCGACGCGCTGACCAGCACGGCGCCGGGGATGTCGCGCACGGTGCGCCACACGAGCTGGCGCACGACGCGCATGCGTTCGCGCACGTTGCCCGGACCCATGTCGACCAGCAGCTGTTCGTACGGCGGCGCGGTGCGGCGCGCATACTCGCCGAGCACGTCGGCGTTGACCAGCGGAACGCGCCAGCGCAGCGGCGCGACGTCGGCGAGGCGCACGGCGGCCTCGACCTTGGCGCGCGCGTTGGCAGCTTCGTCGAAATCGCGCGGCAAGAACAGGCACACCGCACCGACGTGGCGTTCCGGAATGCGCACGTGATCTGAGGTCAGCTCGCGCATGTAGAGCGCGCGCGGCGTCTCGACCAACAGGCCGGCGCCGTCACCGGTGCGGCCGTCGGCCGCGCGCGCGCCACGATGCGCCATCGCCGCCGCTGCTTCCAGTGACATGCGAATAACGTCGTGGGACGCCAAATGAGAAAGATCGGCCAGGAAGCCGACGCCGCAGGCGTCGTGCTCCGGCTCGCGCGCGAGGTTCGACATCGAACCTCTACTGTAGGCCATGGAAGGGCTCTGCGTCACTATGCAAAGGTCGAAATGGAGCGCGATTTCTTCGCAGGGGCCCCGGCTAGGAACTCATTCCCAGGCCAACCATCATCCGGTACGCCACATCCAGCGAGCGCTCGTCGATGTCGAAGCGGGCATTGTGGTGCGGATAACCGCTTGCCTCGCTCCCTCGCGATCCGACGATGAAGTACGCGCCCGGGCGGAGCTCCTGCATGAACGACATGTCCTCGGCCCACATGACGATATCGTGCTCGATCACGTTTTCCGCCCCCAGCAGTTGCCGGCCCAGCGCGCGGACGACCTCGTTGGGCGCGGCCGCGTTCACGGTCGGCGGGTAGGACCAGCGGTACTCGACCTCGATCTCGACCCGCAGCGCCGCGGCCAGGCCGCCGGCGATCCGCCGCAGGCGCTCGGGCATGCTCGCCCGGACCTCGGCATCGAAGGTCCGGACCGTGCCCTTCAGGAGCGCTTCGTCCGGGATGACGTTGAAGGTCGTGCCGCTGGTGAACTGGCCGACCGTGAACACCGCCGGATCCTTGGGGGCGATTTCGCGGCTGACGATCGTCTGGAGCATCGTCACGACGTGGGCGCCGGCGACGATCGGGTCGACCGAGTTTTGCGGCATCGCACCGTGGCCGCCACGGCCGCGAATCGTCAGGATGAACTCGTCCGCCGAGGCAAAGAACGGGCCGTCGCGGACGCCGATCCGGCCGACGTCCAGCCCACTGTAGAGGTGGAGCGCGAACGTACGGTCGACGTGCGGGTTCTCGAGCGCGCCGTCCTCGATCATGAAGCGGTTGCCGGCCGCGCCTTCTTCGCCCGGCTGGAAGCAGAACACGAGCGTCCCGGGGACCTCGCTGCGCCGCTCGGCCAGCGTTTTGGCGGCGGCGAGCAGGACCGCGACGTGACCGTCGTGGCCGCACGCGTGCATCACGCCCTCGCGCGTGGAGACGTAGTCGACGGCGTTCAGCTCGCGGATCGGAAGCGCGTCCATGTCGGCGCGCAGCAGCGTCACCGGACCCGGCTGCCCGCCCACCAGGGTCCCCAGCACGCCCGTCTTGCCGACCTGCGTGCGGATCTCGTCGAGCCCGTATGTGCCGAGCGTCTCGGCGACGAAGCGCGCCGTGTCGAACTCGACCATCGACAGTTCCGGGCTCGCGTGCAAACGGCGCCGCGCGCGGACCATCTCGGCGTGAGGGATCGTTTCCGGTGCCGGCATGGGTACCCCGTTCGGGCAGAGTATCGGCGGCTCTTTCGGCAAATAGGTGCGCGATGGCAAAAACGGTCACGGCTCGAGCGGCGCTCGATCGCGGCGGACTCACGGACGAACAACTCGTCGCGATGCTCTGGAACATGTTACTCCAGCGCCAGCTCGACAACCGCGGCTTCCAGCTGAACCGTCAGGGCAAGATTCCGTTCGCCCTCGGAAGCGAGGGCCACGAAGCGCTGCAGGCCGGTGCCGCCATGGCCTTCGTGCGCGGCAGCGACGTGCTCGTCCCCTACTATCGCGACCTGGGCCTGGTGCTCGGGGTCGGGATCACGCCGCTCGACTTGTTGACCAACATGTTCGCGCGCGAGGCCGACCTCTCGGGCGGCCGTCAGTTTCCCAACCACTACACGGCCCGCGACCGCGGCGTGCTCTCGATCTCGTCGATTATCGCCGCGCACTGCAGCCACGCCGCCGGCGTCGCGTACGCGTTGACCTATCACGGGGGCCGCGGGCGAGCCGTGCTGTGCTCGACCGGCGAAGGCGCGACCAGCGAAGGCGAGTGGCACGAGGCGATCAACTTCTCGGCGATCCACAAGCTGCCGATCGTGTTCTTGGTGCAGAACAACGGCTGGGCCATCTCGACGCCGCAGTCATCGCAAATGGCGATCACCGACGTCGCGGACAAAGCCGCGGGCTACGGCATTCCCGGGCTGATCTGCGACGGCACCGATCCGATCGCGTCGTATCGCGCGATGAAGGTCGCCATGGAGCGCGCGCGCAACGGCGGCGGCCCGACGCTGGTCGAAGCGAAATGCTATCGCTTTCTCGCGCACTCGACCGACGACGACGATCGTACCTACCGCGATCGCGATGAGCTCGCCAAACAGCGCGCCGACGATCCGGTGCCGAAATTCGAGCGCGTGTTGCTCGAAGCCGGCGTCATCGACGACGACGGCCTCGCGGCGATGAAAGCCGACGTGCTCAAAGCGGCCAACGATGCGACCGACGAGGCCGAAGCGCTGCCGTATCCGTCCGTCGACGACATGACGACGCACGTCTACGCCGGCGCCGCCTACGAGCCTTGGCTGGAGTGAGCGAAGCGAAGACGGTGCCCGAAGCGAGCATGGTGCCGGAGCGAGCGCAGGACAATCGGGACCCGGTTCCAGGGTTCGATGCGAGCTCGGAAGGGGGGCCCCACGCCCTAGGCGTGGGGGGCGCGGAGCCTGGGGCGGAGCGCCTTTCCAACGTCGAGGCGGTGCGGCTTGCCCTGCATGAAGCGATGGTTGCCGATGAACGCGTGCTCGTGATGGGCGAGGACGTGGGCGCGCGCGGTAACGTCTTTTTGATCACCAAGGGATTTCTCGAAGAGTTCGGGGCCAAGCGCGTCGTCGACATGCCGCTGGCGGAAGCGTCGATCGTCGGCGTCGCGGTCGGCATGGCGATGCAAGGGTTGCGGCCGGTGGCCGAGATCCAGTTCGCCGACTTCATCTATCCGGCGTTCAACCAGATCGTCGGCGAGGCGGCCAAGACGCGTTACCGCTCCAACGGCGACTACAGCTGTCCGCTGGTGATTCGCACGCCGTATGGCGGCGGCGTGCACGGCGCGCTCTCGCACTCGATCTCGATCGAGGCCCTGTTCTATCACGTGCCGGGGCTGAAGATCGTCGCGCCGTCGACGCCGCGCGACATCAAGGGCTTGTTGACCGCCGCGATCGAGGATCCCGATCCGGTGCTCTTCCTCGAACACAAGAAGACGTATCGCTCGGTCAAGGGCGAGGTTCCGGCCGGCCATTTCACGATCCCGATCGGCAAGGCCGACGTCAAGAAAACCGGCACCCAGGCGACGGTCGTGTCGTACGGCTACAACCTGCACCAAGCGCTCGACGCGGCGGCGCAGCTCGAGGGCGAGGGCATTTCGGTCGAAGTGATCGACCTGCGTTCGATCCGGCCCATGGACAAGACCGCGATTCTGACCAGCGTGCGCAAGACGCGCAAGCTGTTGATCATCCACGAAGACAACAAGTTCGGCGGCATCGGCGCGGAGATCAGCGCGATGGTCGCGGAGGAGGCGCTGTTCGATCTCGACGCGCCGATCCGCCGCCTGTGCGGTCCCGACGTGCCGGCGATGGGTTACGCGCAGCCGCTCGAGGACGCGTTCATGATCTCCACCGAACGCATGCGTGCGGCGATGGCGGAGCTGGTGGCGTTTTGAGCACGACGATTCGGATGCCGCAGTTGGGCGAGACCGTGACCGAAGGGACGGTCGCGCGCTGGCTCAAGCGGCCCGGCGAGAACGTCGACAAATACGAGCCGTTCGTCGAGGTGTCGACCGACAAGGTCAACGCCGACGTGCCCTCGCCCGTCGCGGGCACGATTCGCGAGCTGATCGTCGCCGAAGGAGAGACCGTTCCGACCGGAGCGCCGATCGCGGTCATCGACGAAGTCGGCGCACCTGCGGCCGCGCCGTCACCCGCGATCCCCACCGACAAAGGCGGTCCGACGCCGTTGCAACAGGCGGCGCCGCGCGCGGAAACCGCCGTGCTCCCGGTCCCGGCGACGACGCAGCGGTCGAACGGCGCCGCGGTCAACGGGATGCGCGTCTCACCCGCCGTGCGCCGCCTGGCGCGCGAGCACGCCGTCGACGTCGCCACCGTCCACGGCACCGGCGCGAACGGCCGCGTCACCGCCGCCGACGTCATCGCCGCCGCCACCGCGACGACGACCCGCACGGCACCAATCTCACCACCGGCAGCTGTCATTCCGAGGGGCGCGAACGAAGTTGAGCGCCCGTCGAGGAACGAGCCGCCCCCCCCGGTGCAAGGCCTGATCCCGCTCTCGCCGGCGCGGCGGCTGATCGCCCGGCGCATGGTCGAATCGAAGCACGCGGCGCCGCATGCCTGGACGATGGTCGAGGTCGACGTCACCGACTTGTGGGCCTGGCGCATGGCCGAGAAAGACGCCTTCGAGCGCGAGCACGGACTGAAGCTGACGCTGCTGCCGTTCTTCATGTTCGCGGTGACGAAATCGCTGCGCGCCTTTCCGCTGATGAACGCGTCGTTCCACGAGAACGGGATCGAGGTGCACGCGAGCGTCAATCTGGGCATCGCGACCGCGACCGACGAGAGCCTCGTCGTGCCGGTCGTCCGCAACGCCGAGGAACGCTCGATCCGCGGCATCGCGCTGGCCGCCGGCGCGCTGATCGACAAGGCCCGCCGCGGCAAGCTCGGCGTGGACGATCTCAGCGGCGGGACGTTCACCGTCAACAACAACGGTGCGGCCGGTTCGATTCTGTCCGCACCGATTCTCGTACCGGGACAAGCCGGCATCGCCACGATGGAGGCCGTCGTCAAGCGACCGGTCGTCCGCAACGACGCGATCGCGATCCGCTCGATGATGAACGTCTGCCTCTCGCTCGATCACCGCGTCGTCGACGGCGCGATCGCCAGCGGCTTCCTCGCCGACCTGAAGAAGCGCCTCGAAGCGATGGGCCCGGCGGGAGCGCTCTGACGAACCGCGCGCGCGCCGTTTTCGTTGTCATAGGGTGATACGCACCTTCGTTTGCGTGCTCGCCCTGGCGGCCCTGATGAGCGGTCGCGCCTCGGCAGCCGTCGACGACCCTCCCGCCGGACTGATCCCCACGAGCACCTCGCTCGTCACGGTGCGCGCGCTCTACCTCAAGACGCACGATCGGGAGCGGACGCGCGCGTCCACGATCATCGAAGAGTGGCGGCTGACGCAAGACAAGATGAGCGGCACGTTTCACGTCTTCCGCTTGGGCCGCGACGAGCGCGACATCACGCTGCTGGGGCCGTTCGTCTCGGAATCCGGCGTGCACAACGGCACGCGCTGGCAGCAGACGCGCAACGGCATCACCTACACGTACAACGGCGTGCACGAGAACCGCGACGCGCGCAGCGATAGCGCTTGGCTCGTCGACCTCGATCCGCACGACGTGCGACTGATCGGCGAATCGGTGCCGCTCAACGCGTACGTGGTAGAGCTCGATCCGCCCGGCGGCCGGCACGAGTGGTGGTTCCTCGACAAGCGCACGGCCGACGTCCTGCGGCGCGACTACATCGAGAAAGGCCGCCGCTACACGGTGGCCTACGACGACTACCGCACCTTCGACGGGATCCCCGAGCCCTCGCACGTGCGCACGGTCGATTCGTTCGGGAACGAACGCGATCTCACGCTGCTCTCGCGCACGCTCGACCTCACCCCCGATCCGCACGACGTCGACATTCCGGCGAACCGGCGCACGCTGGTCGAGTTTCCGGCCGGCGTCACGACCTTGCACCTGCCGATGCGCATCGTCGACGGCCTGTGCGTGGTGAAGGTGCACATCGGCCTGAAGGACTACGATTTCTTGCTCGACTCGGGTGCCGCCGGCATCGTGATCGACCCATCGATCGCCGACGACGCGCATCTCGAAACGTACGGCACGCGCATCGGCGAGACGGTCGGCACCTTCACCGAAACGACGAGCGTCGTGCCGTTGATGTCGGTCGGCGGCCTGCGCCTGCGCTCGGTCGTCGCACGCGTCGTTTCGATCCCGTTCCGGCTCGACGACCGCACGCACATCACGGGGTTATTGGGCTTCGACTTCTTCCTCGACGCGGTCGTGCACGTCGACTTCGATCACGGGATCGCCAACGCGATCTCACCGGTGGCGTTCAAGCCGCCCACCGACGCGACGGCGATTCCGCTCGCGCTCGACGACCGCACGCCGGTCGTGCGCGCGCGGGCCGACGCAGCGACCGGGCGCGTCGTTCTGGACACCGGCGCGAACCGTTCGGTGTTCACCCCGCTGTTCGCCGCGCGCGCCGACGTGACGCTCGATTCGTCGACGCAGTCGTCGCAGTTCCGCGGACTCGGCGGGATGGCGTCGGCCGAAACGGTGCGGTTCAAGTCGTTCGAC
>JBEKXE010000190.1:0-7708 GCA_049512335.1 Candidatus Lustribacter sp. | reverse complement strand
CGCAACCCGAGTGCGGCGCGGCTCTTGATCGTGCCCAGCGGAATGCCGAGCCGGGTCGCGATCTCCGCTTGCGTGTAGTCGCCCCAATAGGCGAGCTCGATGACGTCACGCTGTTCGCGCGGCAGCGTGGCGAGCACACCGCGGACGGCCACCCGCTCCGCCACGTCGATACCGAACGCCGGTGTCGCCGTGGCGGCGCGTTGTTCGCTGGCCAGGTGCCGGCCGGCACTGCGTTTGCGCGAGAGCGCCTCGTTGCGCACGCAGACCATGAGGAAGGCACGCAACGCCCCGCGTTCGGGCCGGTACGCGCCTTCCTTCGACCACACCCGGATCAGTGCGTCGTGCACGCAATCGCGCGCGTCGCCGGCCGTGCCCAGCACGTGCCGCGCCGCAGCTTGCAGCGCTGCGGCGTGCCGGCGGTACGCTTCTTCGAGCGCACCGTCGGCGTGGGCCGCGAACGCCGCGTCGAGCTCCCGGTCGTCGTTCACCCGGCTTGCAATGACCGATCGCTGACCGCCGCGTGCATTCCGGAGAACGACACGTTGCGGTACCCGAGATGACTCAGCAGCTCCGGCGCCGGGACGGTCAGTGGCCCGGGGGCCGGGGCCGTGCCGGGTGCCGGCTGCGGATATGCGGTCGCGTCGGCCGTGGCGAACGAGATGTTGCCGTCGCGCTGCGTGATGATCTGATGGACGTGGCCGTTCAGCACGGTCACGGCCGAAAAGCGCTTCAGCATCGCGATGGCTTTCGCGCCGTCCGAGGTCGTCCACCCCCAGGCCGGATAGAGCGCGTAGAGCGGCACGTGGCCGAACACGACGATCGGGGTGTCGGGCTTTTGCGCCGCGAGGTCTTTGGCCAGCCAGTCGAGCTGTTTGTTCCCGAGCACGCCCATCGTCTCGTAGTTGAAGACGTTGACGAGCGAGACGAAGTGCACGCCGTTGCGGTCCAACGACCACCAGCCGTCCGGCGCGTCGGCGTTGGGGAACGCGGCGGCGAAACGCTGCGCGCCCTCGGTGCCGATCGCGTCGTGTTCGCCCGGGATGACGAACAACGGGGCCCGCAGGCGGCCCAACACGCTTTTGGCGGCATCGAACTGTTCGGGTTTGGAGAGGTGCGTGACGTCGCCGGTGTGCATCACGAAGGCCGGCTGCTGCGGCAGCGCGTTGATGCGGTCGACCGTCGCGTTGAGGGTACCCAGCACGTCGGGGTTCGCGGGCAGCGTGAACCCGATGTGGCTGTCGCTGATCTGGACGAAGGTGAAATCGCTACCGGGAGCCGCCGCCGCGAACGTACCCGACGCGGTCATGGCAAACGCGATGCCGCCGCCGGTCCAACCGACGTGCTCGAGAAATGACGCGCGCTTCATTGCGACGCCTTCACGACGACGGTGCCGTGCATGTACGGATGCACTTCGCAGAAGTACATGTACGTGCCGGCTTTGGCGAACGTATGGGTGAACTTCTGGTTGGTGTCGAGGCCTTCGGAGTCGAACGACTTGTCGCTGGAGGTGACCGTGTGCGGCTCTTCGTCGTCGTTGACGAACGTGACGGTCGTGCCCGGCGCCACGGTGATCGACGCGGGAACGAACATGAAGTTCTTGATGTGGACGGTCGGCGCAGCCGGCGCATCCGCCGGCGCGGCCATCGGCAGCGCTGCGAGCAGAGCTGCCGCGAGGAAGGAGACGATGCGGAGTTTCATGCCCCTCGTACGCCACCGAGGGGCCCGTTGGATGACGCCCTAGCGGTTAACGATCGTCCGCGCGGGCAACCTGGCCGTCCGGGGCACAGGGAACGGCTTGGGGACGCAACGGCTGGCCGGCGACCAAGGTCTGATCGCTCGAGAGCGTCACCTTTCCGGCACCGATGTGCCGGATGTACACGCCGTCGAGCATGTCGCCTTGGGTGACGTGATAGATCTGATGATCGACTTCGATCGCCGCGAACCGGTAGACATCGGTCGTGTCGGTGCTCAGAAGCGTCATTTGCGGCATCTGCGAGATCTGCTCGTCTGCAGCTGCGACCGCGGCTGAGAAGGCAACGCTCATGGCCATCAGCGCGAGGCCGGCTCGAGCGGCGTTCAGTACAGCGTTCATGACATTTCTCTACTTTCCGGGGTCATTTCGAACGTACCCATAAAGAGCCGGTTCATGTGCGCGCCCGGTCACTGTTAACGGTCGCACCCAGAGAGGGCTCGACTCGGGCTACGAGAATTCGTCGGGTCGCTTAGAGAGGATAGTAACCGTGGCGAGAACCGTGAAATTTGCTGCAAGCGGCGTCGGGTCGTACTGGTATGCGGGCGGAGTCATGCTCAAGAAAGCGATCGCCCCGCTGGGTTTCGACCTGGCGCTCGACGAGAAGCCGAGCGATTACAACAACGTGCTCTCCGTCTCCGACGGCACGAACGAAATCGGCATCACGATGCCGCAGTTCGTCGATTGGGCGCTGCGCAAGGCGCATCCGGTTTTTGCCGACAAGCAGATTCCCGATCTGCGCGTGATCGCCGCGCTGAATCTGCCGGTGTGGCTGGCGGCCGCAATCGATCGTTCGACCGGCATCAAGACGCTCAAGGAAATCGCCGAGAAAAAGGTGCCCTGGAAAGTCGTCTTGCCGGCGCCGCGCAACCTCGTCGGCGTGTACATCGAATACATCCTCAAAGCGCACGGCATCACACGCGAGAGCATCATCAGTTGGGGCGGCGCGGATCTCCGGCCGACGCTGCAAAAGACGCCTGAGGACCGGGCGCGGCTGATCCGTGAAACGGGCCGCGACGAGATGGTCAGCGTGACCAAAGACCTGGCGAAGCGCGGCGAGGCCAACGGCTTCTTCCTCTACGTCAACGGCAACTCGCAATGGGGCCGCGACCTGACCACGCTGCTCGACCTGCGCTTCCTCACCTTCGACGAGGCGGCGCTCGATGCGGTGAACGAGGAGTGGTATGGCACGAAGATCACGCTGCCCGCGCGGCTCTTCAACGGCGTCGACAACGACATGCCGGCGGTCGGCTGGCGCCACCATTACATCTACGGGAAGGCCGACGTGCCGGACGATCTGGTCCGCGCCGTCCTCAAAGCGCTCGAGGACGAAACGATCCTCGACAACGAGCACGGTTTCTCGTACTCGGGCTTCCGGCCGCAACTGGTCCGCGGCTTGAAGCTGCACCGGGCGACCGAGGAGTACTTCAAGGAGCGCGAAGCCGTCCTCAGCCGCTGACGTTCGGACCCGCTATCAGGCCGGTTTGTAGAGGAGATCGGCGGCCGGAAACGTTTTGAACCCGTTGTATTTTGCGGCCGCGTCGATCAGGGGCTGCATCAGCGCGGGGCTGAGCTGCTCGGCATAGTGATTGCGCGCCATCGTGGCGATGACGGCCGGATCGATCTTGACGTACTTGGCGAGGATGTCGCCGCTCTGCTTCGGGTTCTTATTCGCCCACACCGCGGTGTCGTGTATGACGGCGGCAAAGCGGCTCACGAGATCCGGGTGGTCGTTGGCCCATTGCCGCGTCGCGACCCAGGCGCCGACGACGAAGTGTTTGGCGATGCCGTCGAAGCCGTAGAACAGGACGCGATTGGTCTTGGCGGCGACGGTGATGAACGGTTCCACGACCCAGGCGGCATCGATGCGGCCGGCGTCGAGCGCGGCGGGGATCGCCGGAAACGGCACCTCGATGAATTTGACGGTCGACGAATCGCCGCCGTTCTGATCGATCCACACGCGGGCGCCGAGATCGGCGAGGCTGTGCAGCGTGGAGACGGCGATCGTCTTGCCGTTGAGGTCCTTGGCTTGCTGTAACGGCGAATTCGCCGGCACGACGAGCGCTTGTGTACGGGTGGTTATCGGGGACAAATAGTCGTGCGTCGGGGCGATGACGACGAGGGGAATTCCCTTGAGATGCTGCGCCGCCAACACGTCCAACGTGTCGAAGCCGATGTCGAGCGTCCCGCCGACGATGGCGGAGACGATCAGACTGCTGCCTTGCATCGATTGGATGTCGACGTCGAGTCCGGCTTTCGCGAAGAACCCCATGTCCTTCGCATAATAGATTTCCGCCGAGGGTTCGATCGGCGAGACGCCGATACGCAACGTCGCCGGCGCCTGCGCGCGGCTTGGCGAGCGCACCGCGCCGAGAAATGCACCCCCCACGAGCAGCGCCGACGCCTGTTTCCGGTTCATGCAGACCAGTTGTTCGCCGTCCGCCCAAGGCCCTCGCTCAGTAGACCCAGGCCGGGGCCGGGTACACCGGGCTCGCGTTGGCGAGGCGGTAGGGGTAGATCGTGACGAGCTTGTCGTGCTGGATTTGATTGACCACCATCGGCTTGAAGACGTTCACCCCCCGAGAGTCGAACTTCAGCAACCCGAAAAAGGTGACGACGTCCAAGCGCGCAAGGGCGTCGCGCACGGCGACCCGGTCGGTGGTGCCGGCCCGCTCGAGCGCATATTGGAACGCCAAGCAGGCCGCGCTCGCCTCGGCGTTGTGGTAGTCCGGCGCGTGCCCCATGCTCGCCTTGAACGCTGCGGCGTACTCGCCCGCGGTGCGGTAAAACCCGGGCGCGCCGGAATACGTGACCGAAGCCGACCACTGCGCACTACCGATGACGTCTTCGGCATCGTGACCGAGTGCCGTGCGGAACTCCGGAACGTCCGGACCGTTCGTGTAACCGTAGATCTTCGCGTTCACGTGCTGGTCTTTGAGCGCCCGATTCATCAGAAGCGCGTCCTGCAGGTGCCCGGCGTTCAGCACGATGTCCGGATTGGCGGCTTTGATCGCGACGGCGGCAGCGACGACCGAGGCCGGATCGTCGGTATAGCGATCGGCGTACACGACGTGGATTCCGTGATCGTTGGCCGACTGCACCGCGCCTTGTTGCACTTCGAGCGAAAAGGCGTCACTGGCGGCGCTGATCGCAATGGTCTTCGGCCGCGGGCTACGCTTGAGCGCGTATTCGATGATTCCGACGAGGTATTTGCGCGCCGGCGACATGACGTTGACCGTGTAGCCGTAGCCTTGATTGAAGATGTTCTCGGCTGCTCCGCCGCTGTCGACCATCGGGATCCCATGTCGCTCGGCCACCGCCGCGGCGGTGAACGTCGGTCCGGAACCGTACGGCCCCAAGATGAAGTCGATATGCTCTTGTGCGATGAGCGTCTCGAGGCGTTCGGCAGTGACCGCCGGGTTCGACGTGTCGTCCGAATAGCGGATCTCGACGCGGTAGCGCTGCCGCCCGACGCGCAGCCCACCGTGCGCGTTCACATAAGCCATCCAAAAATCGTAACCTTCCTTGGTCAACCCGCCTTCATTCGAAAGCGATCCCGTCAAGGAAACAGCCGCACCAAACACGATCGTCGGCACCGCCGCGCTTACCGGCGGTGCGAGACTGGCCAACGCAACGATGATGCCTAACGTAACCGTGCGACGCAAGCACGCCCGCAAAGATTTGACGTTTTCAGAAGAACGACTCAGGATCATATGTTAGGCTTCGTTCCGAACGCGCGATGTCCCGATGCTAAACGTCCTATCGAATAGGGCTAAACGTCACAGCTTCAAGAGCGACGAATCTCCATGACCCCGCCGTTATGCTATCGAACTGAATTCGGCAAATGAACGGGTCAAAGAAGGGCCAGCGGGACGTTGCGGTCACGCTCGGCGAGTTGCAAAAGCGGGCCTCGGAACAACGAGCTGCGGCGGAAGCCTTGCTCGACCAAGCGCGGGCGCTCGAAGAACAGCTTGCAAACGAGTCAACCGCCTTGACCGCGCTGGCGGAATCCGCCAAGGCCGCGTTGAGCGCTGAACGTGAGGCGTCCGAAGTCGTTCAACACCGTCGTGAGGCGTTCGCGCTGTTGGCGGCCGCGCGCGAGAACGCAGAACAGACCCATGCGAAGCCGAAGCAGGCCGTCGCTGCGGCGCAAGCGGAATGCACCGCACTTGAAGAACGTCTGCACGTTGCGCGCAAGACGTTGCAAGCCGCGTTGGCGACGCTACCGGCGGACACGCCGGCGGTGCAGCACGCGATCAATGCAGAGGAACTTGCGCGCGCCGAGCTCGACGACGCAATGCGGCAGCTCGACGAGCGCCGGAACGCCCGGAAACGTGTCGACGAAGAGCTGCAGCAGATGCAGGCCCAGATCACAACCGCGGCGGGCAGTGGCGGCCTGACGAGCCTGGCTGCCAAACGCGTTGCCGAGCGGCGCATTGCCGACGCGCTTCGGCGCAGCGTGTAGAGCTTGACGTGAATTCAACGGGTGTCTGCACGAATCCGAGTTGCGCGCGTGCCGCTAGCGCGGAACCGGTGGAATGCTATCCCGGTGCGGGGGAGTATTGTCCCGACTGCGGCGAGCGGCTCAGCTACGGCTCCGCCGGGCGCTCCACGTTGTGGGACCGGCTGCGAAGCCGCCGGCCGCGACCCTCACCGGCCGTGGCGTTACTCGTCGTGGCTTTCCTCGCATTGGGCGGGGCCGGAATAGCGGTCAGCCGGTCGATGAACTTCTTGGGCGTTCGGGTCTGCAGCACCACGATGACCGACCGGGTGGCGAGCGAGGTCGTTCGCGACTACGCCGCTCGGAGAGGCGGCTGGCCCTTCCACTTCGACGTCGTGCCGCCGGGCGATACGGCATGCGACGTTCGCTTTATCGCGGCGACCACCGGACCCAAAGACGCGGTGATCGCGCACGACGGCGTTGTCGTGGTCGTGAATCCGCAGAATCCCGTCAGCCGGATCGGGATGAGCCAACTGCGGGACGTCATGACGGGCCGCATCGTCGACTGGTCACAGCTCGGGGGCCGGCGCGGGCCGATCGTGGTCGTGCTGACGGACGACCGCTCGGACGAAACGCGGATCCTCGGCGACACGGTCATGCAGCGAGCGAACGTGGGTGGGCAGGTCCAGCGAGCGCCGTCAACGGCGGACCTCGTCCGCTCGGTGACGAGTCCGAGCGGCGTACGTTCGATCGGGATCGCGTCGTTCAGCGGATCGTCGCCGGCCAAAGTGATCGCCATCGCCCTCGCGCCGGCGCCGAGTCCGTTGTCGATCGCAGACGATCGCTATCCCATGTCGGTGAAGATTCTGTGCGAATCGGACTACCGGCGGCCTTCCCAAGCCGCGGCCGGCTTGATGGCGTTTGCACTATCGCAAGCAGCGCAGCCGCTGGTCGCGAGCACCGGATTGTTGAGTAAGGACGGGTTCTAGAGCCCGTGGCACAAGGATGACCCTATGGTCCGCACCGTATATCGCCGGGTCCCGGACTCAGACGGACGATGCAACCCAAGCGTCTACATCCGTGTCCGGTGCCTCGAGGGCGCGTAGCTCAGTGGGAGAGCACCACATTGACACTGTGGGGGTCAGAAGTTCAATCCTTCTCGTGCCCACCATTTGAAAAAACAGAAAACCTCGAGCAATCGAGGTTTTCTTGTCTTCGCCCCGATCCGGCGCGCGTGCTGCTAGTGACTTACGCTGAAGGTTCCGGTTCCGCTGCAGCTGCCGTTGCTGCTGCCGCTGTTGGTGTACGTCCCGGTGAACGAGTTCGCACCGCTCGCGATCGTCAGCGTGCCGAAGGGCTGGCAATTGCCGCCGTTATTGTTGTTATTGTTGTTGTTGTTATTGTTGCTACCGCCGCTTCCGATGATCGCGAATGTCGCGCTCGTCGCGCTCGAGACGAACCCGACGAACGCGCTCGTTCCGTTCGCGCTCGGATTCGACGGGTACGAGACGGTCCCG
>JBEKXE010000189.1:0-7823 GCA_049512335.1 Candidatus Lustribacter sp. | reverse complement strand
GACCAGCGCGTGCAGCAAGAGATGGACGTTCGACTCGCGCATCAGGTCGAACAGCAGCGCCTTGTGGATCTCCGGATCGAACGGCGTGATCGTCGGGACGTAACCGGAGGCGTCGGGGATGTGACCGGGCGAGCCGCCCAAGGCGATCAGCCGCTCGACGATCTCCTGCGCGATCCCGCCGACGATGCGGTCGGCGCCGGAATGGAACGTCATCCACGGACCGACCATCGCGGCCGTCGCCGTGCCGCCGAGGAAGCCGTAGCGCTCGACCAGCAGCGTGCGCGCGCCGGTGCGCGCCGCGGCCAGCGCCGCAGCGCAGCCGGCGTTGCCGCCGCCGACGACCAGCACGTCGTAATCATTCACACATCCAAGCTTCGAGGGCCGTGGCGGGACTACCGCCGAAAGGCGCCTCCGTGTTCAACAAATCGCAGGCGTTCTACGAGGCGATCAACGCGCGCGGAAAGGACTACGCCGCCGAGGCCGCCTGGCTGCGCGCCGCGATCGGCGTGGCGAATCCCGGCGCGCACCGGATCCTCGACGTCGCCTGCGGCACCGGCGCGCACCTGCGCTTCATGCACAACAGCTTCGAAGTGGCCGGCGAAGACGCGGACGCGACGATGATCCAGATCGCCAAGGAACGCTTGCCGGGCGTCCCGTTCCGCGTCGGCCGCATGCAAGATCTCGCGGTCGACCGGCCGTTCGACGTCGTGATGTGCCTCTTCGGTTCGATCACTTACCTGGCCGATGAGGCCGAATTGCGCGGCACGTTCGTGCGCTTCGCGAACGCGCTCAATCCCGGCGGCCTGGCGATCATCGAACCCTGGATCGGCCCCGACGAGTGGCGCGACAACACGATCGAGGCCTCGTTCGTCGATCAGCCGCAACTGAAGATCGCGCGCATCGGCGCCACCGAGCGCTACGGATCGACCTCGGTCACGCGCTACGAGTATCTGGTCGGCGAGCCGGCCGGTATGTCGGGCTTCAGCGAAACCCACGTCCAGCAACTCTTCAGCGACGACCAATACCGGGCCGCGTTCGGAGCGGCCGGACTCAAGCCGCGCAGCGAACGCAGCGACCTCTTCCCGCACGGGCTGTACATCGCGACCAAACAGTAGCGGCGTTCAGGCGCGCTTCGCCACCACAACCAGCGCGAGGAGCGTGTCGTCCGGCAAGCCGGCGACGTCGTCGGCGGCGAGAGCGAGCGCGCCCTCCACTTCGGTCAAGCCGGTCAGTTCGACGATGCGGGCACCCGCCAGCAGCCAGAGATCGGGCAGCACTTTGCCGACGTCGCCGTAGTTCGTAAACTCCTCGATCGCCGCGCGGATCGCAGGTGCCAATTGCCCGGCGGTCGTCGCGATCGCGTTCGCGCGCGGAACGATCAGCCGCACCACCGCACGCTCGTCGACGATCGCCAGCGCGGCATTGCCGCCGATCACGAGGAAGCCCGGCGTGCGCGCCGCAACGGCGACCGCGCTCGCATCGGCGCGCAGTGCGCGCCGCGCCGCCGCGCTGCGCTCGTCCTCGCTCGCCGCCGCAACGGAGCGCGCGCCTTCGTCGAGCACGCTCGCGCCGGAAGCCGTCGCCCGCACGCGATTGCGCGCGCGGTCGACTTCGACGACGACCTCGACGCCGTCCGGCGCGGCGCCGGCCCGAATCGCCGCATCGATCGCTTCGCGGCGGATGCGCACGAGGTCGGCCGGCGCCGGATCGACGATCGTCCGTTCGACGACGTCGCGCACGAGCGCCAGCGCGACCCCGAGCGGCGCGATTACCTCGGCGTCCTTCGCGATGCGGTACTCGAAGCCGAGCGCCGCCGCGGCAAAGGGAATCAGCGCCGCCGCACCACCGCCGCCGCCGACCAGCACGACGGTCGACCGATCGAGCTCGTAGTCGGCGATCAACTCCTCGACCGCCCCCTTCAGCGTGGCGCTCGCGCGTTCGAGGATCGCGCGCGCGAACCCGTCGCCGTCGAGCCCAAGTTCCGCACCGACGCGCTCGCAGGCCAAACGCGCAGCCTCCGCGTTCCCGCGCGCGAACGCTCCTTCGGGCACGCAGCCGAGCGCGTTCGCCGCGCAGGTCGGCGTGATCGCGATCCGGCCGTCGCCGTCGGCCAGCGCCGCGATGCCGTCCTCGAGCGCGACGCGGGCGGCGGCGATCGTCGCGACGGTGGAAAATGCGGCGTAACGGTAACCCGCGATGTGCGCGGAGCGCGGCCCGACGGCGCCGAGGGTACCGCCCGTCACGTGCACGAGCGAGCCGCCGGCGACGCCCAGCGTGCGCACGTCGAGCGTGCGCAACAGCGTGCGGTGACCGCCGATGCGCGCCGGGCGCAGCTGCGGGCGGCCGCGCCGGATCACCGAACAGTCGGCGCTCGTTCCGCCGACCTCGATGAAGATGCCGTCGGTGACGTTCTCGTGAAAGAGCGCGCCGGCGATCCCCGCAGCGGGGCCCGAGAGCATCGTCAGGATCGGACGCCGTTCGACTTCCTCCACGTCCATGACGCCGCCGTCGGAGCGCATGATCATCAGCGGTGCGGGAATGCGCGCATCGTCGACCGCGCGGCGCGTCATGCGCGCGGTGCGCAGCATGCGCGGGAGAATCGCCGCGTTGATGGCGGCGGTGCGCGTGCGCGCGCGTAAACCGTACATCGTCGACACCTCGCTGCCGCAGGTGGCGGCGAAGCCGCGCGCACGTGCCGCGGCGACGAAGGTTTGCTCGCGTTCGGGCCGGTCGACCGCGAACGCTTCGCTCGCGACGAGCGCGTCGACGCCGGCGGCGCGCGCGCGCTCGAACCACGGATCGCCCTGCGCGTCGGCCGCATCGAAGAACGTGGGGCTCAACGCCACCCCGGCCGCCAGCGGAATCGGCGCGAAACGCATCGCCGCGCGCGCGAACGCCGAACCGAAGCGCACGACGCCGACGCGCGCCACGTCGCCTTCCAGCAGCGCGTTGGTCGCCTGCGTCGTCGAGTGCGCGATGAACGTCACCGTGCCGGGGTCGATGGCGTGCTCGGTCAGCAGCCGCTGGAGCCCGTCCACGATCCCGGCCGCGACGCCGTCCGGATGATCGTGCGTGGTCGGAACCTTGATCGACGCCGTCATCGCGCGCGTCGCGGCGTCGACCGCGACGACGTCGGTGAACGTGCCCCCGACATCGATCCCGATGCGAACCATCGGCATCAGCGGACGCTAGGTGTCGACGCGCACCACCAGCGTGACGAGGTGCATGTTCACGCGTTCGTCGCGTTCCCATTCGGTGAAGAGGTCATCGAGCTCGGCGTGCATCGCCTCGGAATCTTCGCCGGTGTGGGGCAGGTACGACGAGCTCTCGGCGCGCTTGTGCAGGCCGTCGCGGTCGAGCTGATGGATGTTGACGTACTCGAAGCGCTGCGTGCGCGCGGGGTCGATGCCGGCGAAGGCCTCCAGCGCGTCGGCGCGCCGCTGTTCGGTCGCATCGGTCGCGTACTTCATGACGATCTCGCCGTAACCGGCGGTGAACGCGTCGCGTTCGTCGCGCTCGTTGTAGACCGCGGCCAGGCGTCCGCCCGGACGCAGGATGCGCCGCGCTTCGGCGACGCCGGCCGGATGCTCGACCCAATGCCAGGCCTGGAACGCCGCCACGACGTCGACCGACGCGGCGGGCAGCGTCGTGGCTTCGGCCGTGCCGTTGACCCAGCGTACGCCCGGATCGGCCGCGGCCGCTTCGCGCATCTTCGCGTTTGGTTCGATGGCATAGACGAGCGGGCCACGGGCCGCGATGACGCGCGACGAGATTCCGGTCCCCGCACCCAGATCGGCGACGGCCAGCGTCGCGGGATCGCCGAGGCCCTCGATCAGTACGTCGATCGACTCGGGCGGATACGACGGCCGGGCCGCCACATACGCGCCGGCCCGTTCGGTGAATCGTTCGGTAAAATTCAAAGGACTGCCGCCAGTTCGTCGTACAGGTACGCCATCGTTTCGATCCCTCCGTAGAATTGCCCGAGGTCGAACTTCTCGTTCGGGGCATGAATCGCATCGTCGGGCAGTCCGACGCCGATCAGTACCTGCGGCAAACCGAGAATGCGATCGAATGATGATACGGGGCCGATCGTGCCGCCGGTGCCGATAAAAGTCGGCGGCTTACCGAAGCCGCGTTCCATCGCGCGTGCCGCCGCCGCGACGGCCGGATGATCGCGCGACGTCTCGACCGCCCGCACGTCGCCGTGCGCTTCGATTTCGACGCGCACGCCGGGCGGTGCGACGCGTCGCAAATACGCGCTCACGACGGCCTTCACGTGCGCGGGATCCTGCGCCGGCACGAGCCGCGCGGAGAGTTTCGCGCGCGCGAACGACGGCACGATCGTCTTTCCACCCGGACCTTGATAACCGCCGTAGAGACCGTTGATCTCGAGCGTCGGACGGCGCCACATTCGCTCGAGCGGCGTATAGCCGGCTTCACCGGCCAGCGCCGGCACGCCGAGCGCGCGCGCCTCCCGGGCGGAATCGTAAGGCAGGCGCGCGTATTCCGCGCGCTCCGCGTCGGTGAGCCGGCGCACGCCGTCGTAGAAGCCGTCCACCGCGACGCGGCCGTCACGATCCTTCAGTGCGGCGAGCATCTGCGCGAGCGCTTCGAGCGGGTTGCGCACCACGCCGCCGTAGTAGCCGGAGTGCAGATCGGTCGCCGGGCCGTGGACCGTGACTTCCCAATGCACGAGGCCGCGCAGCGAGACCGTCAGCGACGGCACGTCTTCGGCGAACACCGCGGTATCGGAGACGACGACCACGTCGCAAGCCAACCGCTCGCGCTCGCGGGCCAGAAACGCCTCGAAATTCGGCGAACCGATCTCTTCTTCGCCTTCGACGACGACCTTCACGTTGACCGGCAGCGTCCCGCTCACGCGCAGGTGCGCTTCGAGCGCGGCCAGATGCATCAGCACTTGGCCTTTGTCGTCGACCGAACCGCGGCCGTAGATCTTGCCGTCACGAACGTCGGCCGCGAAGGGCGGCGTCGTCCACAGTTCGAGCGGATCGACCGGCTGCACGTCGTGATGACCGTAGATGAGGACCGTCGGCGCTCCCGGCGCGCCGAGCCACGCGCCGTACGCCACCGGATGCCCGCCGGTCTCGAGCACCTCGCCGGTCAGCCCGGCCGCGCGCATCCGCGCCGCCGCGGTTTCGGCCGAGGCGCGCACGTCGGCGGCGTGACCCGGATCGAGCGAGATCGACGGGCACGCGATCCAGGCCGTCAGCTCCGCCAGATAGCGTTCGTGGTTAGCGCGGATGTACGCGATACGTTCGGCGGACGGGTCGCTCATGCTCGCGCTCTTCGCGAGCGGTCGCCACGGCCTTCCCATGGCAAGCGCACGGGACGTCTTCGAGCGCGATCCGCAACCGCAGGCGCAGCCCGCCGATGGTCAGCACGAACCCGGTTCCAAACCATTCCATCGCTACGCCTCCTTACGCGGCCACAGGTAGATTGCGAGCGCGCAGAACGCCAGCGTGAAGCACCACACGATTAGCGCGCGCTCGTCGGCCGGCATCGGCCCTTGCAGGACCGTGGCGGAGCCGGTGGTGCCGTCGACGGACGTGCTGCTCATGTAGTTCAGGGGATTGATCACGTCGAGCGCGCGCATGATCGCGCCGATCGACCCGGGCAGATGCGAGAGCCCGGCGACGACGAAGGCGACCGGCCACAAGATCCCGGCCAGTGAACGCGCGCTCGGTGGCCCGACGCACGTCGCGACTTGCAAGAGACCGTACCACATCGCGCCGACGCCGGTGCCGAGCGCGATTTGCACCGGCGCCTGCGCATCGAAGAACGGCGTGAAGTGCATGTACGTCGTGACGACGGCCGCCGCCGCCAGCGCGATGCCGAACGCGATCAGCACGCCGGCAAGGTCGATCAGGATGTAGCGCAGCGCGAGCAGCGTACGGGAGAGCGGTTTCGTCCACGACAGATCGCGCGTGCCGTTTTCGCGGTTGAGCGACGTGCCGACGGACGACGCGTAGATAGCGGCAAAGAATGCAGCGATTGTGGAGAGCATGCCCAACGGCGCGCCGGCGCCCGGTGCGAACTTCGTCGAACCGCCCGGCCCCACGACGTGAACCGTACCGACCTGCGGCAGCGTGAGGATGACCAGGACGATGACCGCCACGATGCCGGCATGCCAGAGCAGCGACCGGCGGACGCGCCAGAACTCGACGTATTCCATCAGTGCGTGCCCTCGCTTACGGCGTTCATGAAGATCTCCTCGAGGTTGAGGTCGATGGTGCGAATGCTCTTGGGATGGAGGGCGAAGAGCCGCCCGGCGACGCCGTCGCTGTCGTCGCGCGTCACCGCGCGCACCATCGAGCCGTTCTGCTCGATGCGCACGACGCGCGGGTCGCTCGCCAGATCACCGAGATCCGGCACCGGTCCCGCAAAGACCGCTTCGATGACTTTTTCACCGCTCTTCAAATCGTCGATCACGCTGCTCACGATCAGTTTGCCGGATTTCATGATCGCGACCGAGTCGGCGGCGCGTTCGACTTGACCGACTTGGTGAGATGAGAACAGCACGCCGGCGCCGTTGGCCGCGGCGTCGATCATCAGATCGAGCACGTGGCGTTGATGGATCGGATCGAGACCGCTCGACGGCTCGTCGAGGATCAGTACGCGCGGCCGGATCGAGAACGCCAGCGTCAGCGCCGCCGCGGTGCGCATGCCTTTGGAGAGGCGCTGCGCCTTCTGTTTGGGATCGAGGCTGAAGAGGGCCAGCAATTCGTGCGCGCGCGCATCGTCGTAGTGTTTGTAGGAACGCCGGTAGAGCGTCAGATGATCGGCGATCGTCAGGTTGTCGTAGAGCGAGGCGCGTTCGGGCACGTAGGCGAGCGTCTCGAACGTCGACGGCGACAGCGGCGCGCCCTCGATCGCGATCGTTCCGGCCGACGGTTTCGCGAAGCCGAGCAAGCACTTGAACGTCGTCGTCTTACCGGCGCCGTTGGGCCCGAGCAAGCCGCAGATCGAACCGGCGGCGACGTCGAGCGAGACGCCGTCGACGGCGGTAAAGCTGCCGTAGCGCTTCGTCAGGCCGTGCAGTGAGATCAGGGGCGCGCTCATTGGGATTCCGTCTCCGTTTCGTACCAGCGCGCGATCGTGCGCGCCGTCAGTTCCAGGGTTTCTTCACGCGAAAGTCCGAGCGACTTCGCCTCGCGCACGGCGATCTCGAAGGCCGCTCGGGCGACGTCCGCGACGGCCCGCCGCGCTTCGCTCCCGGCAACGTCGCCGCGAACGAACGACCCGCGCCCGGGACTCGTGTCGATCACGCCGTCACGTTCGAGCTCGCGGTAGACGCGCGCGACCGTGTTGGGGTTGACCGTCAGCTCGAGCGCGAGCGCTTTCACGGTCGGCAGCTGCTCGCCGGGGGCGAGCATGCCGAGGGCGATCGCGCGCTTGATCTGTTCGGTCAACTGCACGTAGAGCGGAACGCCGCTGCGCGGATCGACCGTGAAGATGGTCGGCAAGACTAGGCGCGATCCACTAAAACTTCGGGCCCCAACCGGGGAAGATCGTACCGCGGTCACCGGCCGGGCGAGCCAGCGTCGGGCGGCGGTCATTTTCCGGCAGCGGCGGCACGATCGTGTTGATGGGGCGGCTCGGGGTGGTCATCGTCGGTTCTCCTCGGTTCAACCAACGTACTGTTGTACTGTTGTATTAGTATAATAGAACTCGAGAGGCACCGTGTCAAGCACATTTTTCGAATTTTGCGCTGAGGGCGCTTCAATGAAGCGCTCGCTATGGGTATGATAGGAGCATGGCTGGTATCGCGCCGCTGAACGGCTCGCCGACGACCACCACGCCTC
>JBEKXE010000188.1:0-8032 GCA_049512335.1 Candidatus Lustribacter sp. | reverse complement strand
GCAGACGCTGACCGAAACCGACCTGCTGGTACTGCATGCCTTCCACGGCCTCCGGCGACGTGCCCAAACGCGCCGCGACCACGACCGGCAGGTCCTCGTCGAGCAGCCGGTATCCGAGCCGTTCGGCCAACCCACGGGTCACGGCCCGCCCGGCCGCGCCGTACTCGCGCGAGATCGTGATGACCATACCGTCTGCTTCCGCGGATGGACCGGCAGGTCCGGGTCGAAGCGCAGGCCATGCCGATCATCGAGACGCGGGAGCTGCGGAAGGTCTTCCGCTCGATCAAGCGGACTCCGGGGGCCGGCGGGGCGCTGCGCACGCTCTTCTCACGCGAGTACGTCGACAAGGTCGCGGTCACCGGGGTGACGATGGCGCTCGACGCCGGCGAACTGGTCGGCTACATCGGCCCGAACGGTGCCGGCAAATCGACCACGATCAAGATGCTCACCGGCATCCTCGTGCCGACGTCGGGCGAGGTGCGCGTCGCCGGGATCGTGCCCTACGAGCGGCGCAGCGAGAACGCGCGCAACATCGGCGTCGTGTTCGGCCAACGCTCGCAACTGTACTGGGATCTGCCGCTGATCGAGTCGTTCGAGCTGCTGCGCGCGATCTACGACGTCTCGGCCGAGCGCTACCGCGCCAACATGGAGTACTTCACCCAGCTGCTCGAGATGGACGAGTTCCTGGCGACGCCGGTCCGCCAGCTCTCGCTGGGCCAGCGGATGCGCGGCGACTTCGCGGCCGCGATGCTGCACGACCCGAAGGTCGTGTTCCTCGACGAGCCAACGATCGGCCTCGACGTCGTCGCCAAGGAAGCGATCCGCGAGTTCATCGCCGACATCAACCGCGAGCGCGGGACGACCTTCATCCTCACCACGCACGATTTGGCCGACGTCGAGCGCCTGTGCCGGCGCATCGTGCTGATCGACCACGGGAGGCTGATCTTCGACGGCGCGATCGAGACCCTGCGCGACACCTACGGCACCCACCGCACGCTGGTGGTCGAACTGTGCGAGCCCGAGCAGCACGTCGAGATCGAGGGCGCGGAAGCCGAGCTGACGACGCCGACGCTAGCGCGCTTTCGCTTCGACCGCCGCACGATGTCGGCCGAAACGCTGGTCCGGCGCGTGACGGAACGCTATCCGGTCAGCGACATCTCGATCGAGGAGCCCGAGCTGGAGTCGATCATCCGCCGCATCTACCGCGAGGGTTACGTGGCCGAACCCGATACGGAGCCCGCCACGACGTGACGTTCCGCATCGCGCCGTATCGCGAATTCGCCAAGAAGGCGTTCGCGCGCGAGGCGACCTACCGGATGGAAGTCTTCACGAACATCGGCTCGCTGCTCGTGCGGCTGTATTTGATGAAGATGGTCTGGACGGCGCTCTACGCGCAGAACACCGCGCCCGCCGGCGTGCCCTTGCACGCGATCATCACCTACACGACGGTCGCGCTGCTGATGTCGCTCGTGCTGGAAATCGACGGCACGCGGATCATTCGCGACCGCGTGCGCGAGGGCTCGATCGCGACCGACTTGATGAAACCGATCAACCTGCCGCTGTATTTCTTCAGCGACGGCGTCGGTCAGACGCTGCTGCACGCGATCCTGATCGTGCCGTCGCTGTTCCTGGCGCTGTTCATCGTGCACGTCGACGTGCCGCCGCCGCTCGCGCTGGTGGCCTTCTTCTTCAGCTTCGCGCTCGGCTACGTGGTGAATTTTCTGCTGAACTTCCTGATGAACACGGTCGCCTTCTGGACGCTCGAAACGTTCGCGATCCAGCTGATCGTGCGCTGGGTGAGCGATCTGCTCGGCGGCCAAATCGTCCCGCTGATCTTCTTCCCCGGCTTCCTCCAGAAAATCGTGCTCGCGCTGCCGTTCGCCGCCGTCTACTCGACGCCGCTGCTGATCTACACCGGGACGATCCAGCCGAGCGACTACGCCCGAGCCTTCGCCAGCCAACTCGCCTGGGGCACCGGCTTCGCAATCCTCTCAACCTTCGTCTGGCGCGGCGCCCTCAAGCGCGTCGTCGTGCAAGGCGGCTAGATCGACCAGTTGTTCACGTCCCAGGTTTCGACGATCGGGTTCGGGTCGAAGCCGTGCAGGTCGGAATTGAGGACTTGGATGTTGCGGAACCACCATAAGAAGTCGATCGGGGCGTCTTGCACGAGCAGTGACTCGATGCTGGCGTAGGCCGGTTTGCGTTCGTCGATCTCGTAGTTGGCGAGCGCTTCGGCCTGCGCGGCGTCCATCGCGGGGTTGCAGTAGTACGACTGATTGTAGCCGTTGGGCGGGCGGTTCGCGCAGGTGAACTGCGCCGAATCGTCCGGGTCGATGCCGGCGTACCATTGATAGATCGAGAGCTGGTAGTGGCCGGTGGAAAGCGTGCCGCCGGCGGCGTAACCGGCGTAGATCACCGAGCTGAGCTGCGCGCGCGGTCGCAGCTCGATGTTCACCGCTCGCAGCGCCGCTTGGATTTGCACGACCAACGAGCGGTTCACGGCCTGGCTTTCCTCGTAAACGAAATCGAGCACCAGCGGCTTCGCGGCGGTGTAGCCGAGCGCGGCCAAATCTCTGCGAGCTTGGTCGGGCGCGTACGGCAGGTTGCGCAGTTCCGGATCGTACGCCCACATGAACGCCGGGAGATCGCCGGTCGCCACGGTGCCGGCGCCGTAGGTCAGGTCGTTGGTGAGGCGGACCTTGTCGAGCGCCATCACGATCGCCCGGCGAATGCGCCGGTCGGTAGTCGGGCCGCGGCCCGCGTTCATCATCACGCCTTCGTAACCGTTGACGTTGGGCAGCACGACGGTCACGTCCGGGATCGTCTTGATCGTCTTGTACGCGGTCACCGACGCCTCGTAGAACCAGTCGGCTTCGTGCGTGCGCATGAGCTGGATCTCGGTGTTCTCATCGGGAACGAGTCTCCAGATGATGCGTTTGATCTTTGGGGCGCCGAGAAAGTAATGCTCGTTGCGCACGAACTCGATCTGCGCTCCGCGCACCCAACGCACGAAGATGAACGGCCCGGTCCCGACCGGCGCCGAGTTGTACGGGACGTCGTTGAGGCTCTTGTATTTCGCGAGCAAGTGCGCGGGTAGAACCGCGTACGGACTGTCGCTTTCGCCGAAGACGACGGCGACGAAGGGCGCGAAGCGTTCCTTCAAGTGGAACACCACGGTCAGCGGGTCGGGCGTCTCCACGCTGCCCACGATGTCGTAGCCGTGGCGCGAGATCACGTCGTTGGCCGGGTTCATGATCGCGTCGTAGGTGAACTTCACGTCACGGCTGGTGAACGGCACGCCGTCCTGCCACAGCACGCCCGGACGCAGGTGATAGGTGATCGTCAGACCGTCGGCACTGATCTCGCCGTTGGCGCGGCTCGGAACCTCGCGCGCCAGCTTCGGAACGAGGTTCCCGCGCGGGTCGCACGACACCAGGATGTCGGTCGTCAGACGCCCGATCGACGCTTCGACCGTTTGGGTGGCCAGAATCGGGTTGAGCGTGCGCGGGACGTTGCCCGAGACGATGCGCAGCGTGTCCGGGATCGTCCACGGATGCCGCAAGCCGCCGGTTGCACCATCCGGTCCGACGCGCGTGCAAGCCGCCAGCGCCGTCAGTGCGAGCGCGGCAAGGAGGCCAAAGCGGCGGTTCAGATTATTCCCAGGCGACGTTGTCGACGTAGCACCACTTCCAATCCTCGCCCGGCTCGAGCGAGCAGATGATTGGGTGCTCGGTGATCCGGAAGTGCTTCGTCGCGTGCTTGTTCTTCGAATCATCGCAGCAGCCGACGTGCCCGCATTCCAAGCACAAGCGCAGATGCACCCACGTATCGCCGGTCTTGAGGCACTCCTCGCAACCCTTGGTGTGCGGGTGCACCGGGCGGATCGTGCCCAGGTGCGTGCACGGAATCTGCTCAGCGTTCATGGAGCCTGGGACCCGCCGGGGACCGTTGCGAGTTCCACGTCGCCGCGCGCGGCGAGCCGGCCGAGCAAGAGGTGGTAGTAGAGCATGCCGCGCTGTTTGCCGAGCAGCGCCAGCAGCGCCTCGACGTCGACGTCGGTCCGGCCCGAGAGGTCGCGCACGCTCCGGGCAACTCCCGAATCGTTCATCGGGAAGAGATCGAGCCGGCCGAAGCCGCGCAGCGCGACGACCGCCGCCGTCCAGGGCCCGATCCCGCGGTGCACGACGAGCTGCGCCATCAATTCCGGCGTCGGCAGCTGCGCCAGCGACACTTCGTCTAGCGCGCCGTCGAGGATCGCGCGCGCGACCGCGCGCACCGAGACCACCTTGTGGATCGACAGCCCCATTGCGCGCAGCTGCTCGGCATCCGCATCGACGATCGTCTGCGGACCCGGAAAGGCGTAGAGCCGTTCGGCGCCGACCGCGACGGGCGCCGCGTGGCGTTCGATCACGCGGCGCAGGATCGCGCCCGCCGCGTGAATGCTGACTTGCTGGTAGACGATCGCGTTGACGCACGCTTCCCAGAGCGTCGGATAGCGCGGCGGTTTGACGCCGCGCGCGCCGGCGACCAGCGGCGCGAGCCACGCCACGCGGGCCGCAGCGCGATAGAACGCCGTCAAGTCGACGTCGATGCCCAGCAAGCGCCCGACCAGCACCTCCACGTCGAAGGCGCCGCCGGAGCCGTCGAGCTCGACCGTCAACTCGGCGGGTCCGGTCTGCGTCACGCTCAGCAGCGCGGGCGCCGCGGCGTCGCCGATCAGCCGCCGGTACGTCGTGCCGTCGAACAGATCGACGACGTTGGTCGAGAGCCGGCGCAAGACGTTGGCGGTCAGATCGAGCCGGAACGGCGCGCGCACGTCGACGCGAGTGGTCACCGCACGCCCTTCGGCCCCGAGGAAAGCGTTTCCGGTAGGGACAATTCCGCGCGTTGTGGTGCACCGCCGCTCCTATCTTGCCACCTACGCGCGGTATTGGCGCATCAACCTGCTCACCATGCTGGAATATCGCGCCAACTTCCTGATGTGGGGCGGCTTCACGGTGATCTATCACGCGACGGCGGTCGTCGCGCTGTGGGTCACGTTGCGCAACTTTCCATCGATCAACGGCTGGAACTTCCGTCAGACCGCGTTCATGTACGGGTTGTGGTTTCTCGGCCACGCCGTGCACAACACGTTCTTCTTCTCGATCGGCAACGTGCCCGAATTCATCCGCGAAGGGCGCTTCGACCGTTTCCTCGTGCGGCCGCTCGACACGCTCTTCCAAGCGATGACGGTGCCGCAGCAGATCTGGCCCGACGAGCTGATCCTCTCGCTGCTCTACTTCGCGGTCGTCGTGCCGTTCAGCGGCGTACGCGTCGACCTGCTCTTCGTCTGTTACGTTCCGCTGGTGGCGCTCGGCGGCGCGCTGATCGACTTCGGCATCAACCTCGGGATCGCGACGGTCGCGTTCTGGTTCATCCGGATCGAATCGCTGCGCTGGGTGATCATGTCGCTCGAACAGGACTTCTCCCGCTACCCGATCTCGATCTACCAGCGCGGCGTGCGCGTCGTGCTCGCGTTCGTCTTGCCGTTCGCCTTCATGAACTACTTCCCGGCGACGTTTCTCTTGCACAAATCGGAAGACGGACTTCACCTCAACCCGGCCGTCGGTTTGCTGACCCCGCTCGTCGGCGCCGTGTGCCTGGCGCTCGCGTACGCGTTTTGGCGCGTCGGCCTCGACCGGTATCAAGGCACCGGAAGTTGAAGATGGTGAGCATGAAGCGCTTCCTCGCCGCCGTCGTCGCCGCCATGCTCGCCGCCACGGCGACGGCCGGTGCAGAAGTCGTCGACGTCGTCGTGCAAGCGGGTCACGAAGGGCGGCCCGCGTCGTGTGCGCCCAATCACGTACACGCCTGCAACATCGGGGCGAGCTCGCCGGCCGGGCGCGAGATTCTGTGGACGCCGATCGTCGTCGACGCCGCCACCGCGGCGTTGCGTGCGGCGGGCCTGCGCGTCGCGCGGCGGCCGGCCGATTACCCCCAGCACGACACCGCGCGGGTGGCGGTCTTCATCCACTTCGACGGCGCCGTGCCGGCCTGCGCCAGCGGCGCGTCGGTCGGATTTCCGCCCACGACGTCGCGAACATTCGTGACGGCGTGGGAACGAGCGTACCGCCGCTATTTTCCTTTCCACTTCGCGGGTGAGAACATCAGCTCGAACGAGGAGCACTACTATGGCTTCCACAAGGTCGACGCACCGCAGAAAATGCTGATCGAGTACGGCGAGTTGACCTGTCCCGTGCAAGCGGCATGGTTGCGCCCGCGGCTGCGCGCGCTGGGGGCGTTCACCGCGCACTTCATCCTGGGGCAGCTACACTAGATGCAGCGCAGCGCGTTCCTCACCGGCACCACGGCCGCGCTCGCGGCACGTCCGGCGCGAGCACAATCGATCGGCGTCGGCGATCTCGTCGAACGCTTCCCCGGCATCATCGGCATCTATTGCCGCCTGCTCACGCCGGCGCCGCCGCTCGTCGCCGTGCGCGCGCGCGAACCGTTCGCCGCGGCCTCGATCATCAAGCTGCCGATCATGCTGACCGTCTATCGGGCGTACGAACGGAAGACCGCCTCGCCCGGCGAGTACGTCACGCTGTTGCCGGGGGACATCACCGAAGGCGCGCCCGTCCTCGGTGACGCGCACTCGGGCCAGCGTTGGCCGATCGGCGCGCTCGTCGACGCGATGATCAAGTACAGCGACAACATCGCCTCGAACGCCCTGATCAGCCACTTCGGGTTCACGGCAATCAACGAGACGATCCGCAGCGCCGGCATGACCGGAACGCTGCTCGCGCGCCATTTCGCGGGCGAAGTCCCGCCCGGGCGGCGCAACCTCAACGTGACGACGCCGCGCGACATCGGTCTGCTGCTCTACGAGATCGAGCGCGGCGCGCACGAAGGGATTCCGACCGTCGCCTCGCCGGAGTCGTGCCGGGCCATGGTGCAGACGATGCTCGGTCAAGCCTATCGCGAGATGATCCCCGCCGGCGTGCGGCGGCACGTCCCGATCGCCAACAAGACCGGCGAGCTCGACAACGTGCGCAGCGACGCGGCGATCGTCGACCCGCGCAGCGAAGACCCCTACGTCCTCGTGATCCTCACCCGCGACCTCGATTACCCGGGGCTGGCCTACGGCGAGATCGCGGAGTTCGCGCAGCGCATCGACAAAGCGATCGTGCGCAGGAACCGTTAGGCGGGTTTTTCCTCGATCGTCACGGTGGTCATCACGTCGCCTTTGCGGATGTCGTCGACGACGGTTTGCCCCTCGACCACATGCCCGAAGACGGTGTAGTTCCGGTTGAGGAACGGCGCGTCGCCGAGGCAGATGTAGAACTGCGAGCCGGCCGAGTTCGGGTCGGAGCTGCGAGCCATCGCGACCGTCCCCGTGATGTGCGGGTTTTCGTTGAATTCCGCGTCGAGCCGGTAGCCCGGCCCGCCGGTGCCGTTACCGCTCGGATCGCCGCCCTGGATAACGAAGCCCGGTTCGACCCGGTGGAAGGTCAAGCCGTCGTAGAAACCGGCGCGAGCCAGCTTGATGAACGCGGCCGAGTGCTGTGGCGCGTCCTCGGGATAGAACGTGAAGACGATGTCGCCTTTGTCGGTGGAGATCCGGGCCTGGACGTCGGCCGCCTCGGCCGCTAGCTCGGTCAGTTCGTCGCCGGTGGGTTTGGTATAGGTCGCCATTCCGGCGTTTACGGCGTGCAAGGCAGCGCCGCCCGCCGTTACGGGCCATCTCTTGAGGGTATGAACAAGAACGGAGACGCGCAAGGTGACAAATGACGAACGGCGGCAATGGAACCGGGGGACAGAACTGCGCTTCAGCATTCCTCCGGACCCCCGCCTGGGCGGGTACGTCCGGCGGCAGATCATGGCGTTCGCCCGCACGCAAGGCATCGTCGACGACGACATCACCGATTTCATCGGAGCCATCGGGGAAGCGCTCGCGAACGCCATCGAGCACGCGCACACCCGCAAGCCGATCGAGATCGTCGCCTGGGTGATCGACGACCGCCTGTTCGCGTCGGTTCACGATCAAGGCGTC
>JBEKXE010000187.1:0-8104 GCA_049512335.1 Candidatus Lustribacter sp. | reverse complement strand
ATCGCCGGCGAACTGGCCGGCCGGCGCTCGCCGATCGAGACGACCGTGCCGACGACGATGGTGCACGTCAAGCTCGATGCGAACGCGCGGCTGTCGATTCCGCTCGCACCCGGGTCGAACGCGATCGTGCATACGATCGGCGGTGAAGGCCGCGTCGTCCAGACGCGGCTGGCCGACCATCAGGCGGCGCTGATCGCCGGCGCGCCGGCCCAGCTCGAACTCGCGGCCGAAGGCAACGGCTTCGAGGCGCTGGTCCTCGCCGGCAAACCGCTCAACGAGCCGGTCGCGCGCTACGGACCGTTCGTGATGAACACACGCGAAGAGATCGAGCAGGCGTTCCGCGACTACCAGGCCGGGCGCTTCGGCGAGATCGCCCGCACGAACTAATCGCCCTTGTCATTTTAGGACGGCGACGACGGCGACGATCATGCCGGGCCCGCCTTGCGGTCGATCAGCTCGCGCAGGCGTGCCAGCTCCGCGTCGTCGACGGACTCGGACTCGAGCAGGTTGAGGACGAGCTCGCGCGGCGATCCGCCGAAGAAGCGCGCGACGACGTGGTTCACGACGTCGCGCTGGGCTTCATCGCGCTCGACGTTGGCGCGGTAGATGAACGCACGTCCCGACGCCTTGTGCGAGAGATAGCCCTTCTGTTCGAGGATGCGCAGCGTGGTCAGCACGGTGTTGTAGGCCAGCGGCGGGTCGCCCACGCGTTCGAGGACCTCGGCGACGCTGAGCGGGCCGTGCGACCAGACGATGTCCATCAGGCGGTACTCGGCCTCGGTCAGGGTCGGGGTCTTCTTGCGGGCCATGGCTGGACGATACCCCAGGCCGCGGACCCGGTCAACTAAAGAATGCGTTTTAACCCGGGGGCCCCGGAAACCGAGGCTGCCCTGCGGAAGGTCTAGAGAACCGACACCCCATCCGAAGCCGGGAGGCCTCCCCTCATGACCGTCGTCCAGCAAGATAGCCTCGAGCAGCTCTTCAACGAGGCCGTGGTCGAGCACGCGGAGCCGCTCTGGCCGCTGCTGAGCACGGTCTCGCCGCCGTTTCCGATTGCCAAAGCCGCACCGCACGTGTGGGACTACCAGAAGCTGCGCCCGTTCTGCGAACGTGCCGCGCGTTTGGTCGGCACCGAGCTCGCCGAACGCCGCGTGTTCATGCTGATCAACCCCAAGCTCAAAGCGCCGTACACGACCGATACGCTCTACGCGGGCCTGCAGACGATTCTGCCCGGCGAGACGGCGCGCGCGCACCGGCACACGCCGTTCGCGCTGCGCTTCATCATCGAGGGCGAGCGCGGCTTCACCGCGGTCGAAGGCGAGAAGGTCATGATGGAACGCGGCGACCTCGTGCTGACGCCGGCGTGGGAATGGCACGATCACGGCAACGAGGGTGATGTGCCGATGATCTGGCTCGACGGCCTCGATCTGCCGTTGTGGCAAACGTTGCCGGCGATTTTCACCGAGCACTACGCGCAAACGCGCTATCCGTCCGAGTTGCTCAAGACGGCGTCGAATCGCAAGTATTCGTGGTCCGAGATGCAGCCGAAGCTCGATGCCGCGAAGGGTCCGGTCGCCGAAGAGCGCTATCGCATGCGCGCGAACGGCGCCGAGATCAGCGCGACGATCGGTGCGTCGGCGTTGCGCATCGACGCGGGCGCGCAGACCGCGCCGTTGCGTGAAACGTCGAGCGCCGTGATGCACGTGTACGAGGGCAGCGGCCGCACGCACGTCGGCGACACCGTGCTGACCTGGAAACAAGGCGATACGTTCGCGGTGCCGGCGTGGCAGAAGATCGTGCACGAGAACACCGGCAGCGGCCGAACGTACCTGTTCCGCTTCGACGATCGCCCGCTGTTGTCGGCGATCAACGTGTATCGCGCGGACGAGGGCTAGTCTCCGGCTAGGCCGGAACCTCGGTCAGACCCATCAGCGTGCGGACCCGCTCGCGGTCCGCGCGCAGATGTTCGGCCTCGCCGTCGTACACGATGCGGCCGGCGTCGAGCACGTAGGCGCGATCCGCGACCTTCAGGGCGAGCAACGCATTCTGCTCGACCAGCAAGATCGACACGCCGCGCGCCTTCATCTCCTCGAGAATTTTGTAGACGCTCTCGACGACCATCGGGGCCAGCCCCTGCGATGGTTCGTCGACGAGCAAGAGCGTGGGATTCGTCACCAGCGCGCGGCCGATCGACAGCATCTCCTGCTCTCCGCCCGAGAGGCGGCCGGCCTTGCGCGCACGCAACGGCCCCAGCATCGGAAGATGCTCCGTGACGCGCGCGATCGACCATTCACCGGGGCGGCCGTTTTCCGCCAGCTGGAGATTCTCGAGGGTCGTGAGATCGCGGAACATCCGCCGGCCCTCGGGGACGTAGCCGATGCCCAACCGTGCGATCCGGTAGGGAGCGTGACCGGTGATGTCCTTGCCTTCGAAGGCGACGGACCCCGACGCCAGTCGCATCAGGCCCAGGATGCAGCGCATCGTCGTCGTCTTGCCGGCGCCGTTGAGTCCCAGCAGCGCCACGATCTCGCCCTTGCCGACCGTCAGCGACACGTCGCGCAAGATGTGGCTCTTGCCGTAGTTGGCGTTCACCTTATCGAGGCGCAGCAGCTCAGACATTCTCGATGATCTCTTTCCCGAGGTACGCATCGCGAACCGCATCGTCGGCGGCGATTTCGCCTGGCGATCCCTCCGCCAGCAGCCGTCCGCGGTCGAGTACGGTGATCCGTTGCGCGAGGCCCAACACGACCCGCATGTTGTGCTCGACGAAGAGGACGGTGAGTCCGAGACGGTCGTGAAGGTCGCGAATCACGCCGACGACGCGATCGGTCTCCGCCTCGGCCAACCCCGCCATCGGCTCGTCGAGCAGCACCAACTTCGGTTCGGTCGACAAGCTCATCGCAATTTCTACCAGTCGCTGCATCCCGTGCGAGAGCTCGCTGACGGTGCGGCGCCGCACCGCTCCCAGACCGACGAAGCCGAGCAGTTCTTCGATTCGCGCCTCGATTTCGTCGCGTTCTTTGCCGCGCGGTAAGGTCAAGCGAAAGGCGACACCGCGTTTGGCTTGCGTTCCGATCAGGAGATTCTGGTACACGCTGAGATCGGGAAAGATACTCGGCGTTTGAAACGTGCGGCTCAAGCCGCGTGCGATGCGGCGCCAGTTCGCTTCGCGCGTGATGTCGACGTCTTCGAAGCGGACCGTTCCGGAGTCGGGTAAGAAGAAGCCGGAAAGGGTGTTGAAAAACGTCGTTTTTCCGGCGCCGTTGGGCCCGATCATGGCATGGATCGAACCGCGTTCGACCGCGATCGAAACGTTGTCGACGGCTTGTACGCCGCCGAAGTGCTTCGAAATGCCGGTTGCGCTGAGAAGAACGTCGCTCACGGTGCGGTCTCGTTCGGTTCGGCCGGTGCGCGGCGGCGCGCGATCGCGTCTCCGATCGACCCGAGAATCCCCTTGGGAAAGCCCAAGACGCACGCGATGAAGAACGCGCCCAGGAAGATCTCCCAGGCGGGCGTGATCGTCGAGATGATGTCCTTGCCGATCACGAAGATGATCGCACCGACCAGCGGCCCGAAGATCGTCCCGGCTCCGCCGAGCATCGTCATCAAAACGAAGTCCCCCGACTGATGCCAATCGAGCAGTAACGGGAAGGCGAAGCGCAGGAGCAATCCGTACAGCGCGCCGCCCAGACCTCCGTACAGCGCCGCGATGAGAATTCCGACCAGGATGAAACGGTCGGTGTTGAGGCCGAGGTAGCGGACGCGCAGCTCGTTCTGTTTGATGGCGACGAGGGTTTGCCCGAACGGCGAACGGACGATCAGCCAAAACGAGACGATCGCAAGCACGAACAGCCCGTAGGTGATGTAATACATCATCGTCTCGGTAACGGTCCCGCGGATCGGCCCGAGATTGAGCGCCGGTCGCGTGAATGCCATCCCGTCTTCGCCGCCGGTCACGTCGGAATAGCGGTACGCGATGAAGTAGAAGACCTGGCCGAACGCCAGCGACAGCAAGCCGAAGTAGATGTTACGCCGGCGCAGCAGAAACGGCGCGATGATCAGCGCGCCCACGAACGCCGCGGCGACGCCGACCAGTAATGCCACGGCGAAGCCGGCATGGAAATCCTTGATCGCAAGGCCCGCGCCGTATGCGCCGAGCCCGAAGAGCGCCGCGTTGCCGAAGATCGGCAAACCCGTATACCCGAGGAGCAGGTTCACGCCGAGCGCGGCGATGGCCGTGAGCAGCACTTCCGAAAGAAACGATGTGTCGATGTTCAGGAAACCGCCGATCCACGGACCGAACGCAAGCACGACGAGGACGGCCACCCCCGCAAGGATGCCCGCGCGGCGACCTGACGTCATCCGAAGAGGCCTTCTTCGCCGAACAGCCCGCGCGGCCGTATCAAGAGGATGACGGCCATGATGACGTACATCGAGACGTCACTCGCGGCCGGGAAGAAGAGCGTCATCATGCTGATCGTCATTCCGATCAGCAAGCCTCCCGCGAGCGCGCCGAGCAGACTGCCCATGCCGCCCACGATGACGGTGACGAACGCGGGCATCAGCAGCGCGTTCCCGGAGGTCGGGTTGAGTCCCAACTGCGAGGCCGCGAGCACGCCGGCCAAACCGGCCAGCAACACGCCTAGGCCGAAGTTCACCATATAGAGGGTTTGCGTATTGGTCCCGAGTGCGGCGATCATCTCCGTGTCTTGCACGGCCGCGCGCAGCCGCAAACCGTAGCGCGTCCGGTTGAGGAAGAGCCACAGGGCCGACATCGCGACCACCAAGATCGCCGCGGTGAAGACCTGGATGGTCGGAACTTGAAACGCACCGAGCGAGATGCCGCCCTGCAGTGCGGCCGGCGCGCTCACCGGAACGCCGTTCGATCCCCAAATGAGCCGGTAGACTTCCTCGGCGATCAACGACAATCCGAACGTGAGCAGCAGACTGTAGAGCGGATCGCGGCCGTAGAGCGGCCGCATGAGCCCGCGTTCGAGTGCCAGCCCGACGAGGGCGGTGAGTATCGGAGCCGCGATCAGCGCCACCCAGAACGGCGCGCCGGCCGCGACCATCGCGAACGAGAAGTAACCGCCTAGGGTCAGGAAGCTCCCGTGTGCCATGTTGATCACGCCCGTGAGGTTCATGATCAACGAGAGCCCGATCGCTACCGATGCATAGAACGCGCCGAGCATCAAGCCGTTGACGATCTGCGGGGCGAGTTGTTCGAGCATCCTGACTCCTAGGCGACGACCTCGTGGACCGGGTTAGGACGGATACGTGATCGTGCAGACCTTCGCTTTTTCAGCGATCGTTTGCTCGACCTTGTCGGCCGGTTGCGCGCCGATGATCTTGAACAGATTGTCTTTGTCGCTCGCCGTACCGTTGGGTTGGATCTCGCCGATCAGCATCGGCCACATCATTTGATGGTCTTCCTTGCGGAAGTACGACGTGCCCTCGAAGATCGAATTGAAGCGCGCGTTCTCCAAGGCCTTGCACGTCTTGACCGCATCGGTCGATTTCGCCTCGGCCATCGACCACAGCACGCGGTCCATCGCGATGTAACCGAAGGCGCTGCGGGCCGACGGCGTCTTGTTGTATTTCTTCTTATACGCGGCGACGAAGCGGCGCCCCGCCGAGCCGGCCGCACCGACCGACAACGGCGAGTCATAGTACCATTCGACGCCCCAGAATCCGACCCGGGCTTCCGGGGGGAGCGCCTCGACGGCCTCGAGCTCGACTTGCGGGCCGCCGATGGGGATCGTTTTCTGAATTCCGAACGCGGCGGCTTGCTTGAGCGCGTTGACGAACTGGTCGCCCTGGTTGAGCACGATCAGCAAGCTCGGCTTCGCGCTCTGAACCTTGGTCAGATAGGGGCTGAAGTCGGTCAGGGTCAGCGGCACCAGGTCGTTGGCGATGATGTCGACGCCGATTTGCTTGGCGACGTCCACGTACCCGTCGTAGAGCGAGTGGCCGAACGCGTAGTCGGGCGTGATGATATACCACTTCTTGCCGAAGCGCTGGGCGAGGTCGTAGCCCGTGGCGTGCGTCTCCATCCAGGTCGAGTGACAGACCCGGAACGTGTTCCAATTGCAGTTCTTACCGGTGACGTCGTCGGTGTGACCGCCGGAGTCCATGAACATGACGCCCAGCGAATTGGCCGCGCCCGACACCGAAAGACTGATTCCGCTATTGATCGTCCCGATCAGGGCCACGCAATGGTCCTGCTGCACGAGTTTGCGCGCCTTTTGCACGCCGACGCCGGGATCGTTTTCATCGTCTTCCGAAAAGGTCACGACCTTGCGGCCCATCACGCCGCCACGCGCATTCCAATCGGCGACGGCCATCGCGATGCCGGCACGCTCGTACTCGCCGTAGGTGGCGTAGATGCCGGTCGTCGGTTCGACCAGCCCGATCGGCAAATCGGCCGCGGCTTCGCCGATGCGCGGGAGGAACGCCGGAATGCCGAAACCCGCCGTGGCGGCGGCGGCAGTTTTGAGTACGGTCTTACGTGAAACCGTCCGATCAGCCATATCGTCAACTCCTAGCTCGAAGGTGCTTGAGGAAAGAGAACCCCCTGTTTGGGGACCGAGGCAACCACATCGAACCGCTATTTGCCTAAGGGCGAAAGAAACTTCCTGTGCCAACTAGGAATGGGCCTCCGCCGCACGGCATGGCCGCCGCACCCGTCACCCGAACGACGCCCGAGATGCGGGAAGAACGGTCGGAGCCGAAGGTGGTCCTCCTGGTCCGGCTCCTGAGCGCCATCGACGACGGCCGGTACTCGTTCGAGGAACTCAAGGAGCGCATCGCCGACGACAAGCCGCCGAGCACGCGCAGCCTCCGGCGTTACCTGGCCGTGCTCTCCGACGCCGGCTTCCCGTGGTACTTCGACCGCACCACCTCGACGTACAAATTCGCCGAGGGCTACAGCCTGCGCCGGCTCAACCTCAGCCAGCGCGAGCTGCTGGGCCTGGTGACCCTCAAGCGCTTGGGCTCGTCGCTCGGCGGCACGCTCTCGGCGTACATCGAGGAGACGACCTCCAAGCTGCTGCAGTCGAGTGATCAGCGCTCGGCCACCGCCATGCAGTCCTCGTCGCTCGCCATCCGCTTGGAGTCGGTGGCGCTCGAACCGCAGGCCGAGCGAAATTTCGAGACGCTGCAAACGGCCGAACGCGATCATCGGGTCGTGCAGTTCGACTACACCGACAAGCGCGGGGTCAAAACGCAGCGCCGCGTCGATCCCTACGGCTTCATCGTCTCCAACGGCCGCATTTATTGCGTCGCCTACGATCACACGCGCCTCGACATGCGCGTCTTCGCGATCGACAACGTCGACGCGATCGCGGTTCAGCCGCAGACGTTCGAGCGCCCGGCCGATTTCAACCTCGACGCCTACGGCGCCCATTCGGTGAGCGGCGTGTGGCAGAGCAGCGATCTGACCGAGGTGACCGTACGGTTTTCACCCGTCGTTGCCAAGGCCGCGACCGCGGCCAGCGTCGCGCGCGACCGGCGCATCGAACGCCGGGAGGACGGCGCCGTCGAGATCACCTACCGCGTCGCCGATCCGGCCGAGATCGTGCGCTGGTCGTTGAGCTGGGGCACCGAGAGCGAGGTGATCGCACCGGAGTCGGCACGCGAACAGGCGCGTGCGATCGCACGTGCGCTGGCGCAGACGTACAGCGCATAGCTCCAAGCGCGACGGCGCCGCGGGACGTGGGCCCCGCGGCGCCGGTCAGCACGAGAATCCGATCTGCGCACGTCCTCGCCGATCAGCTCGGCCATTACGGCGTCGTACTTCGTTGAGGAACCGGTGTGCGGCGAACGGACGAGCCGTGCGTCGTTTCCGGTTCCCTGCGAGCTTCTCGTCGCTCGCCCGCCGGCGAAGCGGCGTGGTTGCAGCATACGTCGCCCGGCGAGACAAGGCAAGACGGCGCTTGCGGTTATCCACAAGAAAGTTGCGTTGTCCACCGGGCCCGCGTGGGCGTCCATGTTATCCACCGAGAAAAGGACGTCATGCTCGTAATCGTTCGCATTTTGATAGCGGCGTTGCTTGTCTGTGCCGGGCTCACGCCCGCCGGCGCGGCGCCGCCGGCGGTCGGCATCG
>JBEKXE010000186.1:0-8128 GCA_049512335.1 Candidatus Lustribacter sp. | reverse complement strand
CGCGAGCGAAGCCGAGCGATCGCCACGATCGAGGCCGATCGCTCGGCGGAGCCTGTCCTGAGCGTAGTCGAAGGGCTCGCGATCGGACAGTGGCTGATCGCCGGCATTGTGGCTGTCCCTCGACTGGGCTCGGGATGACAGCGATTTGCCCGATTCCGCCGACAAGAAGCTCAAAATCGCGCGAGCAATTCCTCGCGTAGCGTTTCGCGCCAGTCGATGTTGCTGGGGACGATGCGGTCGGTCGCGCGGGCGGTGCGGTAGTGTGACGGATCGACGCCGAGCGGATCGCCGCCGGCGGCGACCGCGTCGGTCGCTTCGAGCAACAGCTGGCGCGTCACGATGATCGCGCGATCGGTCGTGCCGAGATGCTCGAGCGAACGGTCGCAGATCGGGCCCATGCCCTCCTGCAGCGCGAAGTCTTGCGTGTTGGTGCCCTTGATCCCGGTATAGCTCTGCGTCTTCTGGACGTGCCGGTCGATCAGGTAATCGTTGCCGAGATTCTGCTTGAGCGAGATCGTGCCGGGGATGTAGTCCTCCGGTCCGCGCCCCGACGAGCGTTCGCTCTCGACCACGAACTCCTCGGTGAACCCGCCGTCGCGCTCGTGCGCGTACATGAGGTTCCAGGTCAGCGTCGTGACGTCGTCGATCGGCAACCAGAAGTGACCGCGGATCGTCGACTGGTGGTGCGGGTCGTTCTTGCGCCCCGATACGTGGCCGCGGCACTGCTGCGCCGGCATGAAGAAATGATAGACGCGCACATAGTTCTCGTCCGGCGCGATCGAACGGACTCCGGCGTAGCGGAAACCGTAGCCGGTCTTCTCGACTTCGAGGCGCGGGCGCGTGTCGGCCGCGCGTAGTTGGCTGCGGTCGGCGATGTTCTGGTTGTGCAGAAACGACGAGTGCGCCGTGTCGAGGCCGCCTTCGAGCGCTTGCAGCCAATTGCACGACTCGAGCGTGCGTGAAACGAAGCGGTGCGTGGCCGGCGCGCGCATCCATTCGTAATCCGGGTACGGCGGCCGGCGGTCCGGCGGGCCCATGTAGATCCAGATCACGCCGCCGGCTTCGTACGCCGGATACGCTTCGATGCGCACCTTCGTCTTGAACAAGCTGTCCGGCGGCTCCGACGGCATGTCGACGCAGGCCCCGCTCACGTCGAATTTCCAGCCGTGGTACACGCAGCGCAGCCCGCACTCTTCGTTGCGCCCGAAGAACATCGGCGCGCGCCGGTGCGGGCAAAACGCGCTGACCACGCCGACGTTGCCGGCGGTGTCGCGAAAAGCGATGAGATCCTCACCCAGCACGCGTAGCCGAATCGGCGGGCTGTCGGGCTCGGCGATCTGCTCCGGTTGCGCGACCGGCAGCCAATAGCGGCGAAACACCTCGCCCATGGGGGTACCGGGGCCGACCCGGGTGACGCGTTCGTTCTCCGCAGGCGTAAGCACGACGATGGTTTTCGGGACCTCTCCGCGGAAGTCCGGCGCGTGCGGCGTTCGACGATGCTTGGGACCATGGCGGCGCTGGCCGCCCGCCCGATGACCGCCGGCGCGCAGGCGCTGACGCCGATCACGGTCGGCTCGGCGCACGGCTGGACGCTGGCCGAGGGCTACATCGCCGCCGCCAAGGGATTCTTCGCCGCCGCCGGACTCGATCCGCGAATCGAAAACGCGCCCAACGGCGGCGCGATGACGGCGGCGCTGCTCGGCGGATCGCTCGACGTCACCTGCACCAACATCGGTTCCATCGCCGACGCCTACGCGCACGGTTTGCCGATCGCGCTCTTCGCGCCGAGCACGCTCGCGATCGCGGGCCAGTCGAACACGACGCTTGCCGTGCTGCGCGATTCGCCGATTCGCACCGCGCACGACCTGATCGGGAAGACGATCGCACTCTCGACGCTGCGCGATTTGCAGCATGCCGCGCTGCTGGAGTGGCTGGAGAAGAACGGCGGCGACATCCGGGCCACGAACTACGTCGAAGTCGGACCGGCGAACATGCTCGAAGCGCTCAAGCTGGGGCGCATCGACGCGGCGGTGATGAGCGAGGTGTATTCGGCGGTCGGCCGCAACGACACGCACGTACTCGGCCGCCCGTACGAAGCGCTCGGGCGCACGCTCATGGTCGCCGGCTGGGCCGCGCGGCGCGACTGGCTGGCCGCCAACCCGCTCGTCGCGCGAAAATTCTTGGGCGCGATGGAAGCGACGGCGCGCTGGGCAGCGGGCCACCAAGCGGACATGCTGCCGGTGATGCACGACGTCACCGGCACCGACCTCGACACGCTGCGCCAAATGGGTCGCCTCTTTCTCGGCGACAAAATCGACGTGAGCGAGATTCAGCCCACGATCGACGCCTCGGCCAAATACGGCTTCCTCCCGCGCGCCTTCCCCGCCGGCGCCATGATCGTCAACGTAACCTAGCGCCCGCATCCGGCAACGTCGCTGCATCGCCGCGGTAACGTCGGTTTGGTCTAATCGCTGGGAAATGAGCGCATTTCCCCCTGTCACCCTGAGCGCAGTCGAAGGGCAGCCCCAATCGCGGCAAGTAGCGACGCAAACCCTCGAAGCGATCGTCTTTCGTGAGGTGCTCGAGCCGCTCGCGGCCGCGCTCGGACCGGTCGGCGACGCCGCGGTGGGAACGGTCGCCGACATGCTGTTCGCGCGGCCCAAGCCGTGACCGAAGATCGCGAGACCGCGATACGCCGGCTGCTGCCGCTGGTGCGGCGGATCGCGCGCCGCATCATCCGCCTCGTGCCCGGCGCGGACATCGACGATTTGATCGGCGACGGTTGCGTCGGCATCATCCGCGCCGTCGACGCTTTCGATCCGGCCTTGGGTCCCTCGCTCGAGCACTACGCCCGCCGCATCGCGGTGGGCGCGATGCTCAACGGCGTTCGCCGCTTGGATCCGGTGAGCGAACGGGTGCGGCGCGTGGTGCGTCTGGCCGAGCGAGAACGCTACGCGCTGGCGGTCGAGCAGGGCGCGCTGCCGACCTACGGCGAGTTGGAGGCACGCTTTCCGGCGTTGGTGCGGGCACGCGCCGACGCGCACCGCGGCTCACCGCTCTCGCTCGACGCGCCGCTCCCGCCGGACTCGGGCTGCGCGCCGAGCGGCGGTGACGATCCGGTCGACGCCGTGATCGCGAACGCCGAACGCCGGCGCATCCGCGACGCCGTCGCCGCGCTGCCGGCGCGCCAGCGCGACGTGGTGGTCGCGCACTACTTCGCCGAGCAGCCGCTGCGCGCGCTCAGCGACGAGATGTGCGTTTCACCGCAGCGCGTCTCGCAGCTGCACGTCGCGGCGATCGAGCGCATGCGGCGCAGCCTCGCCCAAGTATGAACGAAACCTCGGCTGCCCTCGTTCCGGCCGACGCGGCGCTCGTCTACCCGCTCGCGCTCGTCCCGGCGCTGCCGCCGATCGACGCCGAAGCGGCCGGCTTGCCCGACCTCCCCTCCGGCCATCCGCAGTGGCAGCGCGACGTCGTCTCGATATCATCGCGCGCCCGCGCGCTCATCGCCAACGTCGTGCCGGTCGTCGTGCGCACGCTCGCGTACTGGGATCACCGCCTGCGCGAGGTCGCGTTCGGCGCCCGCACGCTCTCGGTCGACCCGGCCGGCTGCTACCGTTTGCGCTAGCGCGCGAGCGCGCAGCTGCAGATCAGCTCGGAGGCCGGGAACGGTTTGGCGATCACGTGATACTTCGCGGCCGCGTCGATGACCGGTTGCAAACCGGCCGGCGTGATCGTGACCTGCCGCCCCTCGTGGTGCGTCTTCATGATCGTCGCGGGATCGACGCCGATGTAGGCCGCCAGAATCGGGCCCATCTCGTCCTCGTGGCCGGCGACGTAATTCCCAGCCTGCCGCATCACGCGCAAGAAACGGTCGACGAGATCGCGGTGATCGGCGACCCAGCTCGGGTTCGCGATCAGCACGCCGCCGGCGAAGTGCTTGCCGATGGCGTCGTAGGGTTGACCGATCACGCGCACTTTCCCGGTCGCCGTCGCAGCCGAGAGCATCGGCTCGTAGATCGTCGAGCCGACGACGCGCCCTTGTTCCATCGCCGCCAGCGTCGCCGAGGCCGGCATCTCCACGAATTTCAACGTCGTCGGATCGACGCCGCGCTGATCGAGCCAGGCGTATGTCGCCACCGTACTCATGTCCTGGAGCGAAACGGCCGCCAGCACTTTCCCGGGCAGGTCGGCGGCGGTCTTGATCGGCGAATCCGCCATCACGATCAAGCCGAAGTCGGGATCGGTGCTGCTGTAGGTCGCGATGCTCCCGATGATCGTGAGCGGCACGCCCTTCGCATGCGCGGTCACGACCGACAGCGCGCTGGCCTTGCCGATCTCGAGCGAGCCGCCGGCCAAGGCGGCCGTTACCGCCGCCGCGCCGGCGAGTTTGTCGAGCTCGACGTTGAGGCCGGCTTTCTGGAAGAGCCCAGCCGATGCGGCATAGATCACCGGCATCGACGTATCGTCGGGACCGGCGCCGATGCGGATCAGCGGACTGGTCTGCGCGAGCGTCGGACCGGGCAGCGCCAGTGCGAGAGCGAGGACGATGGCTCGTTTCACCATGGTGAACCTCCCAAATGATGGGCGTCCCTTCGCTGCGGATGCCGCCTCGTCCACTTGATCAGGGGGCGACGCTGGCAAACGGCGATTGGCGTGCGGCTGAGAAACGAGCGCGCATGACCTTTGAGGAACTGCTCGCAGCGATCGACGAACGGCTGGCCGCCGAGCCGCGGCTTGCCGAAGCGCACCGCGACGCGACCAGTGTCGAACACAGCATCTGGATGTGCAACCGGGAGAGCGTCTCGATCGGGCCATCCGGGTCGACGGGGATCGCGGTGACCTACCTGAGCAGCGGTCGCATGGTCCGCAGCAAGATCTTCGCCTTGAGCCCGATGAGCGTCGACCGGATCGTCACCACGGCCGCCGAGCACCTCACCGGCTACGTTTTCCACCGCACCACCAGGTGACGGTCGAAGGTCAGGCGCGGGACGTGGCCGCTAGCTCGCGTTCGCCGGTCAGCTTCATTCCGGGCGGTGCGAAGAGCGCGAAGCACTTCGACGAGTTGAAGATGTAGCTCGGAACGAAGTCGATGACTTCGACCTTGCGGTTCAGCTCCGTCATCGCGCCGGCCAAGCAGATCCAGTTCAACAATTCATGTTGACCGCTGTCGTCGATCTCGGCTTCGGTGATGGTGCCCCAGTTCTTGAAGGCGCCGCTCTTCAGCTCTTCGTGGCGCCGTTCGTCGGCGGGCAGGTCGGGGTAGAGCCGGCCGTGCTTCTTGGTGAGCGAACCGTGCGACCAACTCGACGAGCCGATCAGCGCGACGCGGTAGTCGCTCTCGGCGAAGAAGCGCGCGATGTTGCGGCCGAGCTCGAAGCACCGCTGCGGTGTCGGGGCCGGCGGCGAGAGCACTTCCTCACCCTCGCCTTCCATCTTTGCGGCGCCCTTGAGCAGATCGCTGCCGTAGCAGTTCACGAATACCGGCAGGATCGGATACGTCCAGCCTTCGCCGTGCTGCTCGTAATCGAGGTAGAGGATCGTGTTATTGATCGAGTGCGCCAAGCCGCTCTTGTGACGGACCTCGAGTGAATACGCCATGTCGAACTGGTGCTCGATCAGGTAGCGCGTGAGATCCGAGGCCGCCTTTTTGTGTCCGCGGATCGTCAGCGGGGTGTCGGTCGGCAGGCCCCACACGTTCTCTTGTGTCTTGAAAATCGCACCGCCGCCGAACGGCCGGCATACGACCTCGTCGAAGATGCCGACCGCGAACGCCGGGACGCAATCTTTCTTGTAGTTCTCGAACTGATCGTCGCCCCAGATCAGCACGATATCCGGTTTGAATGCGTGCAGCGCGTCGGTCATCACGCGGTAGCCGGCCAGCAGGCGCCGGCGGTGTTCCTCGGCCGCCGCCAACCCCTCGTCGGTGCTCCACTCCGCGAGCATCCCCGCCGGCCAGCGGCTCTTGTCGTTGAACAGGTCCGGCGCGATCCGGCCGACCTCCATGTTGCGCTCGATCATGCGCGACCAATGCTTGGCCGGCGCGACCGGACCCGGGTAGTGGCTCAGGCCCAGACCAAGAATTTCACCCATTTGCGAACTCGGTGATGATCAGGCCCAGACGCTCCGGCTGGTCCGTTTGCACTTGATGGCCGGCGCCGTCGATGAAGAACCACTTCACGTCGGGCAGCAGCTTCTCGAGCTGATGGCCGACCGGGACCGGGCACATCTGGTCCTGGTTCCCCCACACGAAGATGGTCGGGATGTGTTTGGTGATCGCCGGCAGCGAGGTGGTCATGTCGAAGTTGGGGCGCATGATGTCGCTCTGCAGATACCGGTGTCCGGCGGCGAAGGCGGCCAGCGCTTCCTTTGCGCCGGGGCGCATCGAGGCTTTGTAGCGCGAATCGATCAGCTCGGGCGTGACCTTGGACTGGTCGACGACCAGATTTTCGAGCAGCTTGCGCATGCCTTCGGGCGTGTAATCGTAGCCCAGCAACGCCTTGAGGGCCGGCGTCGGCTCTTCCGGGATGCCCATGGCGCCGCCGATCGTGCCGCTGGCGATGAGCACCATCTTGAGGATGCGATCGGGATGGAGGATCGCGTATTTCGCGGCCACCCACGCGCCTTGCGAGTTGCCCATGATGATGAACTTGTCGATGCCGAGCGCATCGACGACCGCTTCGAGGTGGTCGACGCGGCTCTGCACGCCGTACGGCGTGGGCGCGGTAACGTCGGTGTCGCCGAAGCCGCCGACGCTGTCGATCGCGATCACGCGAAAGTTCGGCGCGAGCTCCGGCAGTATGCCGCCCATGCCGGCGTTGCCGCCCGATCCGGCACCACCACCGTGCAGTGCGATGATGACCGGCCCGTTATCGCCGGCCTCGGTGTAGTGCGTGCGAATTCCGTTGGCGACGATATAACGCGACCGCAGCGTCGCGGTGCTCGATTTCAGTTGAGTGGCCATGCGCATCTCCTCAAGGGGCGGGGAATTTTTCCTATGGTACCTGAGTTCTCCTGGGGCGGACGACCCCGCCGATCCGGCGAACTCGCGGGCGATGCCCGATCCGAGGATCCTGGCCCTGACGGACGCCATGGTCAGGCCGCTCGAAGAGCAGTTTCCCGATGAGTACAACCGCGATTCGACGCGGGTGTTCTTTGCGATTCGCGCCCTCGCGCAGCGCATCAACGACGAAGCGAACGGATGGCTGGCCGAGCTGGGTTTGAATTCCGGCAGCTACAACCACCTGATCACGCTCTACGCCGCCGGCCCCGACTACACGCTCACGCAAAACGAGATCCGCCTCTTCGTCCACACCACGCATGCCAGCGTCGCGCAGATGATGCGCCGGCTCGAACGCGACGGGCTCGTCAAACGCACGAAAAACCCGCGCGACGCGCGCAGCGTCGTCGTGAAGCTCACGCCGAAAGGTATCCGGCTGATGCAAACCGCCGCCCCGATCCATCACCGCAAGATCGAAGAAAAGCTGCGCCACGTCTCAACCGCCGATCGCCGCCGCCTGATGGACCTGCTCCTCGCCATCGACGGCGGCTTCGAATCAGCATAAACAACGTTTGAGTTATCGAAGAAAGGAGTAGACGCGTCCACCCCGCGAGAGGCGTCATTTTCGCTGTCATTCCGAGGGGCGCGAACGAAGTTGAGCGCCCGTCGAGGAACGCGCCACGATGAGCGTTTTTACTCCACTGCTCGCGCCTTCGCGCTCGCACTCGGTAGCGAAGATTCCGGCGCATCCCTCGACAACGCTCGGGATGACACGCGGGGCCGGGCCTCGCTTTTTTGAACTGTCATTCCGAGGGGCGCGAACGAAGTTGAGCGCCCGTCGAGGAACGCGCCACGATGAGCGTTTTCACTCCACTGCTCGCGCCTTCGCGCTCGCACTGGGTAGCGAAAATTCCGGCGCATCTCTCGACAACGCTCGGGATGACACGCGGGGCCGGGCCTCGCTTTTTGAGCTGTCATTCCGAGGGGCGCGAACGAAGTTGAGCGCCCGTCGAGGAACGCGCCACGATGAGCGTTTTCACTCCACTGCTCGCGCCTTCGCGCTCGCACTCGGTAGCGAAGATTCCGGCAAATCCCTCGACAACGCTCGGGATGACACGCGGGGCCGTG
>JBEKXE010000185.1:0-8225 GCA_049512335.1 Candidatus Lustribacter sp. | reverse complement strand
AAACTGTCCGCCTCACCGGACCGTTTGCCACGGCGCTCTTTGGCCGGCCGCTGGTCATTGCCGAAGCACCGGGCGGGATGACCGTCGCCTACGCGGAGAGTGCGACGCCGCTTCCGGCGCAGATCAAATACGGCCTCGTCTGGACGTGCTTGGGGACGCCGCAACGCGAGATCGTTGACTTTCCCGAGAGCGCCGAGCCCGATCGCTACGTTTTTCCGGTCGGATCGCTCGGCATTTGGACGTCGGGCCTACGCTTGGTCGAGAATTTTCTCGATCTAGCCCACTTCCCATACGTGCACACGGGTTATCTCGGCAGCGAAGCGTTCACCGAAGTGTTCCCGTACACGGTTCGGGTCAGCGATGATGATGAAATCTGGGTCACCGACTGCCGATTCGAGCAGCCGCGCGCGTCAGCCGTCGCGGCGAACGAGATTGAGACCAAGTATGTCTTTCGCGTGCTGCGCCCGTACACGGTCTTACTTGAGAAGACGAACGCGCTCCAACCCGACCGGAGCGACACCATCGCGATGATGGTACAGCCCGTCGGCGAGGAACAGTGCGTCGCTCACGTCATCGTCCTGAGCCTACGTGAGGGCGATCCGGATAGATCGTGCCGCTGGTTTCAACGGCTGATCACCGGCCAAGACAAAGGCATCCTCGAGAACCAGTTGCCGCGCCGGCTGCCGCTCGATCCGCGCGCCGAACTGCCGGTCCGCGCGGACCTCTCCGGAACGACATACCGCCGCTGGCTGGGCGAACACGGGGTGCGCTACGGGGCGATCCCGGCTACGAATTGACCGCTTCGAGCTGACGGCGAAGGGTCTTGAGGCGTTCGTTCTGCTCGCGCAGAAACTTCAGTCGCTCCGCCCCCGAAAGTTCGGCTTCGGCAATGCCGTGCACTGTCGTGACGCGCGTGCTTTGGGGCTGCAGGAAGAAGCGTACCGGCATCGTCGGCCGATCGAGCGACAGGGCCGCCTGCACATCGCGGCAAGACGCGTGAATCGTCACGCTCCGCAACGTGACCAGCGCCGGCCCAGCAAGTCCGCTGACTTCCGGCTCGCTCGCCCCCTCACCGCGCGCGATCCAGAGGAAGCCATAGCGCTCGGCGCTCTGGTACGTGACGACGACGGCGGCCTTCGGCGGCACTTGTTCGGGATGCGCGGGGATGAACGTGCAGATCCCCGTGCCGCTCGCAAAGCGCCAACCGTGGTAGCGACACTTGAGCTCCGAGCCGGTATTGGTGCCGAGCGTCAGGCGCATGCCGCGGTGGGGGCAACGATTTTCCCACGCGTTGATTCGCCCCGCATCGTCGCGCCACATGGCGATCTCTTCATCGAACAGGCGAACGGAGGCGACGTGGCGCGGCACGGCCTCCTCGGAGCGCAGCACGGCAAACCAGCCCGGCGTTTCAACGACCACGTGAACCGATGGTAGAGTATCGACCTGCATCTTCCTATAGACCGGACGGTAGAGATGATTGAGTTTTTCGACTACGAGCTGAGTTCGGACGCCTACAAGGCCCGGCTGCTCATGGAGATCCTCGGCATCGATCGTACCACGCGTCCGGTCGAGTTCTATCCGGCCCGCGAGCACCGTTCCGAGTGGTTTCTCGAGATTAATCCGCGCGGAGAGCTGCCGGTGATCCGCGACGACGGCGTCGTCGTCGAAGACGCCCAGGCAATCCTGATTCATTTAGCGCGCAAATATGACGCCTCGGGATGCTGGTATCCGCAGCACGATCGAAACGCGCTCGGTGCCGTTTCGATGTGGCTCTCGTTCGCCGACGCGCTGACTGCGACCGCCGGTGCGGCGCGGCTCCACGATGGCCTGCTGTACCATCACATCGACGTCGAGCAGTGCCGGGCGGACGCGCACGACCTGCTGCGCGTGCTCGACGAGCAGCTGTGGTTCGCGGAGCAGCAAGGATTCGACTGGCTCTGCCCCCTCGACCATCCGACGGTCGCCGATATCGCTTGCTTTCCGGACATCATGCTGGCCGAAGAGGGCCGCATACCGCTGCATGAGTACCACGCCGTTCGCCGTTGGACCGACCGCATCAAGGGCATTCCCGGCTTTGTCGTGATGCCGGGAATTTTTCCGCGGTAACACATGGGCCGTCGAACCCTCTTCAAGAACTGCCGCTACCTGATCGCCCGGCCTGACCGGCGAGAGCTCTTGAAAAATACCGACGTCTTGGTCGAGGGGACATCGATCGTCGCGGTCGGCCGGCTGGAAAGCGAACTGCAAGCCGACGGCGGCGTCGACGTCGTGCCGTGCCACGACAACATCGTGATGCCCGGCCTGGTGAACGCGCACAACCACTCGCCCTGGTCGGTGATCAACCTCGTCGTCGCCGGCGCCGCCGGAACCGGCGCGGTGCCCACGGAGACCACCGACTGGATCGGGGCGATGGAAGGTGCCATCCTCGCGCCGATGGCGTGGTTTCGCGACGACAGTACCTACGATCTGTCGATGTGCGGGCTGCTGGACCAGCTTCGTTACGGCACAACGACGACCGCCGACGGGAATAGTTACCCCGATGCCCTCTATCGAGCGGCGGTCGATTCGGGCATCCGCTCGGTCATCCAACCACAAATGGTCACGAACATCATGCTCGAGGATTTGGACGAAGACGGCTACATCGCGCAGGCCGAGCACTGCATCCGCGATTATCACATCGGCGGAAACGAGCGCGTGACCGTCGCGATTCATCCGAATTGGCCGTGGAACTGCACCCGCAGCCTGCTGACGCGGGGGATGGAGCTGGCGCAGCGCTATGACGTTCAGTTCGCGACCCACCTCTTCGAACTCGTCGCCGAGAAGGAGACCGCCGATCGCGTTTGGGCGGATCGCGGCGGCGCGATCGAGTACCTCAAGTCTTTAGGCCTGGTGAACCGGCACTGCGTCTTCTTTCACGGCATCGCGCTCGCCGATTCGGAGATCGACGCGTTGGCTGAGGCGGGCTGCGCGCTGATTCACAACCCCGAACTGAACGCGGAACTCTACGCACGGACGGCTGACCTGCAGCGCTGGCTGAGCACCGGCATGAACGTCGGGCTCGGCACCGATTACGGCCAGTTTGATATGTTTACCGCCATGCGCTTAGCCGGACTCATGCCGCGCTTCGGCCGCGATCCCTCGCCGATCGATCCGTGGTCGATCCTGCAGATCGCAACGATCGGTGGCGCCAGAACGATGTGGCTGGATCGCGATGTCGGCTCGATCGAACCCGGGGAAGCGCGCCGACATCATCACGATCGATCTCAGCCGCAACTCGGGCATGATCCCGCTCGTGGACGATCCCGACTGGATTGTTGCCCTGCTGACGAGGCAATGCACGCGCACGCCGGTGACCGACGCGATGGTAAACGGTACTTTCCTGCGCCGTGACGGCAAGTTCACGCAGCTGGACGAGCGTGAGATCGTCAGCCGGGCCCACTCATGGTGTGAAAAATTCGTGGCCGACTACCGGCAGATGCTGGCCGGCGAGCCTTGGCATCGCAGGGTGCACGCCATGTTCGAGCGAGCCTGACTTTTCTAAAGGATGTCCTCGGAGATCAATCCGCAGCGCAACGCGTAGACGGCCGCGCTGACCCGATCGTGGACGTTGAGCTTCGCAAAGACGTTCGACACGTGGGTATGCACGGTTCCGGGGGAACAGTCGAGCGCTCCCGCGATCTCGGCGTTCGAAAGCCCTTCGGTGAGCAGTTGCAAGACGGCCCGCTCACGCGGAGTGAGGCGCGGCGTCATCGAGATCCGCGGCTTCCTCGAGCGAAACACGACATCCGAGATTTCCGGATCGAGCCACGTTCCGCCGACCGAGACGGCCTTGATCGCGCGAACCAGGCGAGCACGTGGGGCACCGGAAAGACAGCACGCATCCGCGCCGGCGTCGATTGCCGCACGCAACAACGGTTCTTCGGTGCCACGCTTGAGTGAAAGAATGCGCACGTCTGCGCGCGACTGCTTCACCTCGGCGATGAAATCGAGTCCCGATTCGCGCCGATCGCTCGAGGCGAGTGCAAGATTGACGACGAGCACTTGCAGTGCGGGATCGCGCAACAGTTGTTGCGCCGCCTTGCTGTCGGCGGCCGTTCCGATGACGCATAACTCGGGGTCATCACCGATAACTTTTGCCAGCGCTTCGCGCATAACGTCGCTGTCGGCAACGATGCCGACGGCAATAGAAATCGCGCTCTGCACCGGTTCAGCGCTCACGCGCGCGGCGGCCACGGGGCACCTACCCCGTTCGGTGTATTTGCATTGCGCATCGTTCCACGATATCGTGTGATCGATGATGCACAGCGGCCCCGTCGCCTCGATCTCGGCATGCACGAGTACTTCGACTGAGAACGATCCGACGGGCCTGGCCATTCAGCTAACCGCTAATGCCGATGACATCCTGTTTGTCCAGACAAGAACGCACGCGTGGCTTCCCGCGTTGCGTAGCGAAGAGACCGACTCGAGACACGTCGCGTTCGTTCAGCTCGACGGCATGGAAATCGCACTTTGGCGCGACGACCTCGGCGCGCTCAACGCATGGGAGAACCGCTGTCCGCATCGCGGTACTCGTTTGACGATCGGCGCAAACACCGGTGTCGAATTAGTCTGCCGCTACCACGGGTGGAAATTTGCCAGCGGCACCGGAGTTTGTACCGCCATTCCCGCTCACCCGGGCCGGCCGGCCCCACGCGCGGCGCGTGTGTTGACGTACGCATGCAGCGAAAAGTACGGCCTGATTTGGGTTCGCGTGGGCGACGCCGGCGACGAGCTTTCAATACCGCAGCTCCAGGGACGCGCCGCGACCACGCTGCGCAGCGTCGCCTTCTCGGCCCCGGCGGCCGCCGTAGCCGACGCTCTGCGCCGCGAAGCCGCCACGGCGATCATCCACCAACCCCGTGCCGCCGGGAGCGCGCGCGTCATACTGTTGGTCGTGCCACAAGACGAGGCTTCGAGCGTCGTTCACGGGATCATCGACACGGAGCTCCGCAGCCATGAACGGATGCCGGCCTTGCGCGCCGTTAACGATCGCCTGAAAAGGGTTCGCAGCAGTGTCGAGCCGTGACGGCGTTCCGGTCCTCGACGTCGGGGCGTTGCGTTCCGGTTCCGAATCGCAATTCGCGGCGCTGGCTCGGCAGATCGGTCTAGCAGCCCGGACGACTGGGTTCTTTTCGATCGTCAACCACGGCGTACCGGACGCGCAAATCGCGGCCATTTTCGCCGAAGCGAAGCGTTTCTTCGCGTTGCCGCTCGCCGAAAAACGCAGCGTCTCGGTAGCCGGCTCGGACAGTTACCGGGGATATGCGGAAATCGGCTACGAGCAGCTCGATGAAGCGCATCCCGGTGACGCCAAGGAATCGTTCGACGTCGGTCCCGAGCTGGCTCCGCAGGATCCCGACTTCTACAAGCCGTTCCACGGTGGCAATCCCTGGCCGAACCTGCCGGGGTTCCGGCAGGCGCTGCTCGGTTACTACGACACAATGTTTCAGCTGTGCATCGATTTACATCGGCCGCTGGCCATCGATTTAGGTGCCGAGCCCGACTACTTCACCCGGCGCATCGACCGCGGCATCATGGCCTTGCGGTTACTCCGCTACCCGCCACATCCCGGCACGTTTGACGGCACGCTGCATGGTGCCGCACCCCACACCGACTACGGCACGATCACTTTGCTCGCCCAGGACGGCACCGGAGGTTTGGAGTTGCGCACGCGAGACGGCCAATGGCTGGCAGTCGAACCGACCCCGAGGGCCTTCGTTTGCAACATCGGCGACTGTCTGATGCGCTGGAGCAATGACGTCTACGTGTCGACGCCGCACCGCGTCGTGAACCGCGCGCAGCAGGAGCGTTACTCCATCGCCTTCTTCGGCTCGCCCAACGGCGATGCGCTGGTGGAAGCGCTTGCATCGTGCACGAGCGCCGAACATCCGGCGAAGTACCCGCCGATCTCATACGAGGAATATCTGCGGTATCGAATTTCCGCCGCATATCCGCTCAAGACGTCCTGATGACCGGCAACCGTGACTTTCGTGAAGAGGACACGAAGGTGGAGATCGTCGAGCAAGGCGTGCCCGAGGACCAGCAGGCGATGTTGCTCGATCGGGTTTTTTGGAGTCATTTCTCGCCGAACATCTCGCCGTCCGGCTGGATCGTCGGCATTTTCTTGATCGACGCCGGCCTCGATTTTTGGCCGGCGCTGATCGCTATCATCCTCGGCAACCTCATCGGTTGCCTGGCCCCGGCTTTCGCCGCCGTCATGGGCCCCGGCAGCGGTTATACGCAGATCGGGACGTCCCGGTATTCCTTCGGAATGGCCGGAATGCGAATGCCGGCAATTCTCACGTGGGCCGGTTCCGTCGGGTGGGACGCCGTGAACAACATCCCGGCATCAGCCGCCTTCCTGACGCTCGTGCTGCCGATCGGCCTGCATGTACCGTTTTGGGCGGCACTTTTGGTCCTGTGTGCGGCACAAGGGTATGCCAGCGTTCGAGGGCATCACGTCGTTCAAGCGCTACAAAAATATCTCGGCTACGCCCTCGTCGTGACCTTCGGCATCACCGGGGTCGCCACGATTGTGCGGGCAGGCGCGGTAGTGACGCCCCCGCATCAGTTCAGCCTCAGCACTTTCGTTCTCGGCGTTGCTTTGGTTGCGAGCTACAACCTCAGTTGGGCACCTTATGCCTCGGACTACACCCGCTACCTGCCGCGGACTACGTCGAAATGGCGCATCTTTCTGCTGGGTTTTGCCGGCTTATCTGCGTCCGCGTTCGTCATCGAGTTCCTCGGTATCCTGACCGCCAGCCATTTCAAGGACACCACCGCTCTCGGCGTCATTCAAGGTATCGCACAACTTGCCGGGCCGTTCGGGCCGATTACGCTCATCGCGTTTATCATCGCATCCATTACCTCGAACTCGGTCGGCCTGAATACCGGTGCCTACAGTCTCATCTCGGCCGGAATCCGGCTTCCACGCAACGTTTCGGCGGCACTCACGACAACCGTGGCGTTCGTCCTCGCGCTCATCGGTGTGGGCCGTTTCTCTTCGCTCTACGAGAGTTATCTGCTCTTGCTCGGGTATTGGATCGCCCCGTGGATTGCCATCGTGATTGTCGATTGGCTCCTCCGGCGCGGTGACGAGCAATTGGATCCCGGAGAATGGCGGCACGGCGCAACGATTTTCGTCGCAGTAGCCGCGGCCACGATTGTGCTCTTTTCGTCTACCGACATCTATACCGGTCCGGTCACGCGCTGGCTAGGCGGCGTTGACATCGGCTATTTTGTCGGATTCTTCGCGGCCGCACTCCTCTATTTCGCGACCGCGTATATACCGAACGGTAGAGGAGTTGATTTGTTGCGTGTGCGTTACCGCGGGCCATATGTAGAATGACGATGCTGCATGCAGATTCTAGAATCAAGTCACAATGGTTGCACGACTTGACGCTGCCTTCTGCAAGCGCGCGATTTCGATTTTTTTTGCACTCGCCATACTCTTCTCGATCATGCCCGCCGGTGCGCAAGAACTAGCGCAAAGCACTTCGGCGACACTCTCCGGAACGGTTCGAACTGCCGGTGGCGTCCCATTGCCGGGCGCAACCGTTACCGCAACGGGCCCGGTGCGAATGACCGCGGTGACCGACGATGCCGGCAAATTCTTATTGACGGTTGCACCGGGCATTTACGAGATAGACGTGAATAAGGGCGGTTTCAATGCGGCGTCGGTGCGTGACACCGTCGCGACTGCCGGCCAAGCACAATCGCTTGCGGTCGTGCTCTCCGTCGCAGACCTATCCTCTCTCCGCACCATCGGCACGGTCTCCAATGTGGCCGGTACCCGCAGCACGATCAACACGACGGCGGCAACGACTTCGAGCGTGTCCCAAGCGGCTTTCAGCGACTTGGCGAATCCACAGATCGACGACGTCTTGCAGCGCATCCCGGACGTCACGATCCAGCATATGGGCAGTCAGCCGGATACGACGATCATCGTCGGTGGTTTACAGCCCTATGAGACCCAGGTTTTGCTCGACGGGCACCCATTGGCGCTAGGGCAATACGGGGTTTGGGTCAGCACGTATTTCCCGTCCTACCTCATCGGCGGCGTCGACCCCTACTGGCGAACCCTCGCCGGCGATGCCCGCCCCGGTGCCGCCTGGGCCAATGTCTACCGCAGCTTCGACGCCATCAGCACCTGGGACGCCGGCCGCTACCGCGACGACCCCACCATG
>JBEKXE010000184.1:0-8256 GCA_049512335.1 Candidatus Lustribacter sp. | reverse complement strand
GCTCAACCCGATCGAGCCGCCGCTCTACGCGCAATTCAACCCGACGGAGATGCAGTTTCAAAAAAGCGCGCAGATCGCCGAGATCGCGATCCCGGGCCTGGACTCGCCGCTGTTGCAATTCGTCCGCCTGCAGGACGAAAAACTGAACCTCGAGCTGTTCTTCGACACGACCGACACCGGCATGGATGAAAACGGCAAGAGCGTGACCCTCCTCACCGATCCGTTCTACGAGCTGCTCAAGATCGACAGCGACACGCATGCGCCGCCGCGGCTGTCGTTTAGCTGGGGCTCCGAGTTCCCCGGCGGCAATATCGACGACACGAAGCAGCAGCGCAGTGACTTCCGCTGTATCGTCGAGTCGTGCACGCAGCACTTCACCCTGTTCTCGCCGAGCGGCACCCCGCTCCGCGCAAAGCTCTCCGTGGTGCTGCGCGAGTACAAAACGATCGAGCAGCAGGTCGCCCAACTCAACCTGCAATCCGCCGACGTCACGAAATCCTACGTCGTGCAGAGCGGCGACACACTGCCCAAGATCTCGTGGCAGGCGTACGCCGACCCGACGGTCTGGCGCATCATCGCCGACGCGAACAACCTCATCGACCCGACCGAGCTCGTCCCCGGCAGCGTGCTGTCGTTACCAGCGGTGCCGTCATGACCGCCGTCATCCCGATCTACCAAGGCAACGACTTCTACGCTCCGTCGTTCACCGTCAAGGTCCGTTCGACCGACCTGCCCGAGATCGTGGCCCGCGACGTCATCTCCGTGACCTATAAAGATAGCCTCGAAGAGCTCGACACGGTCGACCTGGTGCTCAACAACTGGGACGACGCGAGCACGGCGCCGACGAACTTCATCTACGCCGTCGACGACAACGCGCCGTACGCCGATCTGTGGACCTTCGACCAGGACACGATCTACGAGGTCGACATGGGCTATGAGGGCGTCGGCCTCGTCTCGATGTTGACCGGGATGCTCGAAAGCATCGAGCCGCATTACCCGGCCGGCGGAGCTCCGAGCCTGAACGTGCGCCTCGTGAACCGGCTGAAGCTGCTCAAGGACCAGCAGAAGACCAAGACCTGGACCGACGTCTCGACGGCCGACATCGCGCGCGCGATCGCCCGCGACCACAACCTCCAGATCGTCGTCTCGACCCACAAGAACGACGATGACGGCCCGCAGCCCTACGTCTTCCAGCAGAACCAGTACGATATCGTCTTTTTGATGCAGCGCGCCCGCCGGATCGGCTACGAGATCTGGCTGCAAGACGACCAAACGCTGTATTTCGGGCCCTCGACCCCGGGCGACGGCGGTGGAACGATCACCTACAAGCTCGGCTTTCACCGTTCGATGATCGACTTCTCACCGCACTTGACGATGAGCAACCAAGTCGGAACCGTCAAGGTGACCGCGCGCGACCAGGTCTCCAAGGCGACCTTCAGCGGTCAAGCGACGCGCAGCGACATCGGCTTGAACCAAGATCTCGAAACGTTCGTGACCGACACGATTCTCGCGAAGACCAAAACCGTCAGCAACATGCCGCTCCACGTGAACGGCCAGGCGCAACAGCTCGCGCGCGAGGTCATGCGCAACATCATGGAACAGATGCTGACCGCAACGATAAACTGCCCGGGCCTCCCCGGCATCCGGGCCGGCACGATGGTTGAGATCACGGATGTCGGTTCGCGTTTCGAAGGCCCGTACTTTGTGACGTCTTCGACGCACACGATCGATGATTCGGGATATCGGACGTCGTTCACCGCGCGCCGGGAGAGCTACGGATGAGCCGCCTGCCGGGTGTGGTGTCCGGGATCGTCAATTCGGTCGATGATCCCGCCAACCTCGGGCGCATCCAGGTGCAGTTCGATTGGATGGACGGCGCGCCGCAAAGCTATTGGGCGCGCGTCGCCGCGCCGATGGCGGGCGGCAAACGCGGCGCCTTCTTCATGCCGGAGCTCAACGACGAGGTGCTCGTCTCGTTCGATCACGGCGACGTCTCGCACCCCTACGTCATCGGCTATTGCTGGAGCAACCCCGATCAGCCGCCGTTCAGTGCCACCCAGAAAAAGCGCGGCATCATGACGGTGCTCGGGCACCAGCTGCTCTTCAACGACGATGCGAGCAGCAGCTCGATCACGCTGTCGACCCCGGCCGGGTACACCTTGACGCTCGACGAGACGAACAAGAAGATCACCGTCGCCACCGCCGCCGGCATCAGTACCGTGCTGGACGACACCGGGCCGTCGATCACGTTGACCCTGCCGACGGGGAACGTCGTGACCCTCGATGCGACCGGGCTCAACGTGACCATCGCGGCGGGCCAAGTCAACGTCACCGCGCTCTCGGCGACGATCACCGCGCCGGCGGTGACGATCGATGCGGCTGCAACGACCGTCACGGGCGTGCTCACCGTCGCCGGCGCCGTCATCGCGAACGGCGTCGTTTCGCCGACCTACACCGAGGGGATCGGAAACTTCATATGAGCGCCGCCGTCGTGCCACCCACCGCAACGCCGAAGCAGACCGAGCCGACCACGGGCTTTGCGCTCATGCAGCAGCCGATCGCCCTGACGGCAACCTCGCCGGTCCTCGCCAACGGCAATCCGCTCACCACTCCGGCGGGCGCCGGCTCGTACACGATCGATGCCGGCACGGCCAAGGCCGGGTTTACGTTCGGGGCGCTGTTCTATCAGACTCTCGGCGGCGTCGCCAAAATTTATGACGGCATCAGTAACTGGATTCCGGAGACCGCTTTCGACCCGAGCTCGACGCCTTTCAAACCGGTCGCCCTCGCCTTCGACCAAACGAAGAACCTGTGGTCGAGTATCTTCGTCATTTCGTCGCTGCCGGACGCCGGGCAATCGTCGTTCCCGACACCGGCGAGCGGTACCAAGTACGGCTTCATCGCGGTATTCACCTCACCCAAGACGAGTCCGACTACCGCCGTGCGTTCGGCGCTCGGGACGCCGTTCGGCGTGACTGCCTCCGACTCGTCCCAGCGCGTCCAGCCCGGATTGGTCCAAGGTCTGACGCCGACGCAGGACGTCAAGAGCGCCGACGGGTTCGCCGTCATCGTGAACGACGCGAGCGAAATGCGGATCGCCGACTTGATCGTGTCAAGCGATACCAGTCTCTCGCAAGTCGTCATGGTTCGTTTTTATTCCGGCGGCGTCGTGCGCGCCTCGGTTGCGCTCGAACCGAACGGGAACGTTCACTTGACATCGGCCAACCAAGTGACGCTCGACGCGCCGGTCGTCGCAGTGACGGGGACGCTGGAGGCGCAGAACATCCAGTACGTGCCGTACGGCGGTTCGGGGACAAAATTCTTATGAGCGGCCTTCAACGGGCGCGCAAGTTTCTCGGCGTCGGCTTTGCGTTTCCGCTCCAGATCGATCCCGCGACGGGTCAGTTCGGCTTCGCCGCCTACGAGGCCGACGTGCAGCAAGCGATCTTCACCATCCTATCGACGGCGAAGGGCGAGCGCGTCATGGTCCCGGATTTCGGTTGCGGGATGCACGACCGCGTGTTCTCTCCCAATACGGCCACCCAGGCGAACGCGGTCTCCGCCGACGTGCGCGAGGCGCTGACCCGCTGGGAGCCGCGGATCGATCTCCTCGACGTCAACGTCACGATCGACGGCGCGCAAGGCGAGGTGTTGCTCATTCGCGTCGACTACCGGATTCGGGCCAACAACGCGTTCTACAACACCGTCTATCCCTTCTACGTGAACGATCCGCAGACGCTCGTTACCCAGGAGTCAAGCCTTGCCATTAGCGGTACCTAGCCTCGACACGCGCACCTTCGCCGACCTCGTCGCCGAAGCGCAGCAACGCATCCCGCGGTATCTCCCGGAGTGGACGAACTTCAACGAGAGCGATCCCGGGATCATGCTCGTCGAGCTGTTCGCGTGGATGACCGAAGCCATGCTGTACGAGCTGAACCAAGCGCCGACGGTTCTGCAGTACAAGCTCTTGCAGCTGCTGGGCTTCGAGACGGAACCGGCCCAAGCGGCGACGACCGAGCTGCAGTTCACGTTGAATCCGGGGATCGACTCCACGATCATCCCGCCGCTCACCAAGGTGCAGGCGTCGGGCGCGACGTACGCCGACGGTTCGCCGGTCGTCTTCGAGACGAACAGCTCGGTCGTCGCGATCGCGCCGACCCTGCAAAGCGTGGTCGCGATGATCGGCCCGACCTCCAACGTCTTTTTCAGCGATCCGACCCTGCCGCTGCCGTCGTCGTTCGCACCGTATCCGACCGCGGTCACCGCGGGCGAGGTAACGGCGCTCTACTTCTGCTTTCAATATACGAAAGCGTTTCCGAACGCGACCGTCGACCTGGCCTTCTTTCTGCAAGATGCGCCCGGAGACAGCGGGTCGTACACGTGCACGTTCGGTAAGGCGCCGGTCCCGCCGGCGACCTGGGTGTGGGAATATGCCGCCACGGCCACCGACACGTGGAACACGGCGACGTGGAGCCCCGTGAACCTGCTTTCGGACGGCACCGCTGCGCTGTACCGTTCCGGGCACGTGCAGTTCGCCTTTCCCACGCCGCAGCCGCCGGTGTCGTTGACGCCCTTCGGCGGCTCGACCGACCCCAACCTGAAACCGTTCCTGAACGTGCCGACCGGGAACTCCTGGTACTGGGTGCGCGCGCGCCTCTTGACGGCGAGCTACGAGCAGGCGCCGAACATCGCCGCCGTCACGACCAACACCGCACCGGCCATCGCCGCGCAGACGGTGACCAACGAAGTCGTGGGCGCCTCGAACGGGATGGCGTCGCAGCAGTTTACGCTGGCGCATGCGCCGGTGTTGCCGTCGACGCTCGTTCTGACCGTGGACGAAGGCCTCTCCGGCGGCCCCACGACGTGGACGCTCGTTCCGGACTTTTACGGTTCGTCCGGCGACGACATGGTCTATACCCTCGACGAGACGACCGGCACGATCACCTTCGGTGACAACACCTATGGCGCGATCCCGTTGCCGAATCCCGCGAATCCCACCAACATCGTCGCGACGACCTATCGCTACGGCGGCGGAGCCGCCGGGAACGTCGCGGCCGCCACGATCACCTCGCTCCAGTCGTACGTTGCCTACGTCGCGAGCGTCACCAACCCGATCGCGGCGAGCGGCGGCTCCGACGAAGAGACGCAAAGCGATGCGGTCATGCGCGCCGGCAGCGACATTCGCAGTACGAACCGCGCCGTCACCGCCGATGATTTCGAAGCGCTGGCGCTCGAAACGCCGGGTGCGCTGGTCGCGCGCGCGCAGGCCCTGCCGCTGACCGATCCCGCGTTCCTCGGGATCCAAGTGCCGGGCAGCGTGACCGTCATCGTCGTGCCGCACCGGCAAGTCGACGACGACCCGTCGTTGCAGACGACGCAGACGGGGCCGCCGATTCCGAACCTGACGACGCTGCAAGCGGTCTGCAACTGGCTCGATCAGCATCGGCTGGTCACCACGGAACTCCACGTCATCGGGCCGACCTACCGGACGCTGCTGTTCCCCGACCTGACCGTGTATTGCGCGGCGAGCGCCGATCTGGGCGCGATATCGCAGCAAATCGAAAGCACCCTGCGCGCGCTGTACGCGCCGGCGGGCAACGGCGGTGGCTGGGCCTGGGGCGCGACCGCCTACGCCGCGGTCGCGTTTGCGACGGTCATGAACGTTCCCGGCGTTACCCGCGTCGGCACGTTTTCGATGACCCTCGACGGCGTGGCGATTCCGGTGCTCGGCGATGCGGTCATCGGACCGAACGAGTTGTTTTGGGTGCCCGTCGGCGGTGTTTCGGTCACGCCGCTCTACGATCAGTCGACATGAGCACCTATGCACTCGGCGGCCGCGCCGGTTGGCGCGCGGCGTCGACCAGCGGGCTGGATGTCACGCGGACGCTGACCGCCACGGGCTCGGGAAGCTACACCTCGACCGCTTTCGACGGCCAGACCGCCGGCTGCCGTTGGGACCGGGTAAGCTTCGAGCTGCAGCTGCCGGCCGGCACGAGTGTCAGCTTTTTAACGTACACGGCGGACACGGATCGCGGTGCGGCGGCGATCGCGGCTCTCGATCCCTCCGAATGGGCCGCGCCGGTGACGATCCAGGGGCCGTACACGGGGTGGACGGACATGCTCGTTCGTTCCGCTCCGGGCCGCTATTTGTGGTTGCAGATCACGCTCGCCGGGACGGCGGCGGCGAGCGCCGAACTGCGCCGCCTCGCGATCGCGTTTCCGCGCAACACGAGCCTACGTTTCCTGCCGGCCATCTACTCGACCGACGCCGGCGGTCGCGATTTCAACGAACGTCTGCTCTCGCTCTTCGACGCGATGCGCGATCAAATCAAAGGCGAAATCCGCGCGCTGGCCCAGGTGATCGATCCGCGCACGACCGATGCGCGGACGCAGCGCGATTTCCTCGATTGGCTCGGGACGTGGTTCAACGTCGAGCTGTACCGCGCATGGCCGATCGAGCGGCGCCGAGCGGTCATCCATCATGCCGGCGAGCTGTTCCGGCTGCGCGGCACCGCCCGCGGCATCGAGCTCTTTATCGAGCTCGCGCTGGGCCAAAAGATCTTTATCGTCGAGAGCTTCGTCGACCGGCATTGGTGGTTTGCCTCGCGCTCGCTCCTCGGGTGCTCAGTGCTGTTCGGGTCCGAGATCGTCGGCCGTGCGGCCCTCGACGGGGCCGACCTCTTGAGCACGATGACGATCGATTCCGTCCCGACGCCGATGCTCGACCCCTTTGCCATCCGGGCGAACCGCATGACCGTGTACGTGCCGTGCTACGCCGAACCGACGGAAGCCCAACTCACCATGTTGCAAGAAGTCATCAACGTTCAAAAGCCCGCGCACGTTGCCGCCTGCATCGTGCTAGCGGCGCCTGAGGGGCGCCTGGGAGTCACTGCGCGGCTCGGCCTCGACGCCGTAACCGGAGAGCTCGAACCGCCCGCCATTCTCGCCGGCTCCGCGCCGTTGCGTTTGGGCGTCAACGCCACGTTAGGAGGTCGACCGTGACCGACGTTACCCGCCCGGGCGGCCCCACGCAGATCATCGATCCGCGGCCGGTCGGGCAGTTGCCGGCACCCACGCAGGGAGTTTCGCCGGTCCGCACCGAGCCGGATTGCAACGGCGAGTGCGCGTGCGGCGCCGAGCCGCTCGCGCATCCGAAATACAGCTTCGGGATGTTGCTCGAACCCAGCTTGCTTGCGCTCGAACACCGGTACCACGCGCTCCGCGCCAACACCCACGACATCCGGCTGCACGACTTCGGGACCGTTTGCGGTCTACGGGTTGACAAGCACCCCTCGCCGCAGTGCGTCGACACGTACGCGATCCTGCGTCCGGGAATCGCGCTCGACTGCTGTGGCCGCGAGATCGTCGTGCCGCAAGATCTGTTCGTGCCGCTGCACGACGGGGCGACCAGCGGTTGGTGCGGCGCGGCGATGGGGGCGACGGCGAGCGGCGTCGCGCTGCCCGCCGAGACGGCCCCCGAAAAGCTCTACATCTGCTTGCGCTACGCGCAGTGCGATACCGATCCGATTCCGACCTACGTGCGCGCCTGCGGCTGCTGCGGACCGTGCGAGCACGGCGATTGCACGCCGAGCGTGACGCGCGAGGGGTACGAGGTCGTCGTTACTTCGAAGCGGCCGCCGGATTGGACCAACCCGATCGGCAGAGCCTTCTGCGAGTGGCTCGACGTGAAGCTCAAGGGGCCCGGCAGCAGTGCGCCGGCCCAGGTTCTCCACGGCAAGACCCTCGACGAGATCCTCTGCGCGATCATCACCGAGCCCTGCGCGGACTTCTGTTCCGGCGGAAACGATCTGCTCTTGCTGGCAACGGTGACCTTGAACGACAAGAAGCTGACCGGCATCGACAACGTGACCGGCCGCCGGCTCGTCATTCCTACCGGCGCCATCGCCGAAGCGCTCGTTTGCCTGACACAAGCAGAGATCGCGTGTTGCGCCGCCACCGACGCCTATCTGACGTTGTCCGCGACCGTCGCGCCGGCGACGATCAACCTGGCCGCGCCGCCGGCCGGGAACGCGCTGAGCTATACCGTGACCGTGACGAACACCGATGCCCACAAGGACTCGGAGAGCTTCGAGGTCTTCCTCGGCTTCAGCAGCGGGGGATTGACGTTCTCATCGGCGACGTTGACGATCGCCGGCGCGACCCAACCCGCGCCGTCGGGCAGCGCTGCGGGCGTTACCGCAGCCATTCCCAAACTCGTTGCCGGCGGGACCGTGCAGCTCGTCGTCAACGCCACGT
>JBEKXE010000183.1:0-8324 GCA_049512335.1 Candidatus Lustribacter sp. | reverse complement strand
ATCGTGGCGATCGCTCGGCTTCGCTCGCCGATCAGGTCGATAGAGGCGAATTGCGAACGCTAGTGGCTGTCCCTCGACAACGCTCGGGATGACAGCGGGGGAACGTCCGCTTGAGAAGCCGAGCGCGAAGGCGCGAGGTGGTTACTCTACACCAGCAATCTTCGCTATCGAGTGGCGGAGGCCGCAGGGCGGACGCGTTCGCCTTCTTTTTCCTTTGCTTCCATGCCGAGGGTTCGGCCGGGGACGAGGTAGCGGCAGATGTATTCCCAGACGCCTTCTTCGAGCGAGGTGAAGGGGGCGGTGTAGCCGGCGGCGCGCAGTTTGTCGATCGTGGCTTCGGTGCGGTACTGGTACTTGCCGCGTAGTGTGTCGGGCATCGGGATGTAGGTGATGTTTTTCGGGCGTTCGAGCGCGGTGAAGATCGCGGCGGCGAGATCGTTCCAGGTACGCGCGACGCCGGAGCCGACGTTGAAGAGTCCGTTCGCCGCGGGCGTGCGCCCGAGGTAGAGCGCGATCGCGACCGCATCTTTGACGTAGAGGAAGTCGCGCGTCTGCTCGCCGTCGCGAATGCCGGGCCGGTAGCTCTCGAACAGCTTCACGGTGCCCTCGGCGCTGATCTGCTCGTACGCTTTCGCGACCACGCTGCGCATGTCGCCCTTGTGGTCCTCGTTGGGCCCGTACACGTTGAAGAATTTCAGCCCGACGATGCGGTCGAGAATCCCCTCGCGCCGCGCCCACAGGTCGAAGAGATGCTTCGAATAGCCGTACATGTTGAGCGGCACGAGGCTGTTGGGGTCGAGGTCTTCGCGCAGATCGGTTTCGCGCGAACCGTACGTCGCCGCCGACGACGCGTAGACGAAACGCGCCTCACGGCCGAGCGCCCACGTGGCGAGATCCTGCGTCGTGCGGTAGTTGTTCGCGATCAGGAACGTCGCGTCGCGTTCGGTCGTGGCCGAACACGCGCCGAGATGATAGACCTCGGCAATCGGTCCGAACGCCGCCGGGTTCTCGGCGATGCGCGGATAGAATTCTTCGGCTTCGAGATACTCCGCAAAGCGCAGCGGCACGAGGTGGCGCCACTTCTCGCTGCGGCCGAGCCGGTCGACGAGCAGTGCGTCCTCAACGCCGTGGCGATTGAGCTCCCACACCAACGCGCTGCCGATCAAGCCGGCAGCGCCGGTCACGATAATGCGGCCGGTTCGCTTCCCATTCATCCTCGCCCGGCCTTCGACGAGACCGCGAGATCGGCATCCCGAACGATGGCGTGGAGCAGCGAACGGTGCGGCGCGGCACGATCTTCGACCGCGAAGGCGGCCGCGATCGACGTGGTGTCGTCGCCGGCGCCGACCAGCTCGGCCAGCACGTCGCCGGCGTGCACGGCATCCCCGACGCGGGCGCGCACGATGATGCCGGCGCTCGAACCGTGGCCCTCGACCGCCGTGCGGGCACGTTCGCCCAACGCGGTTGCGTTCACCGAGATCACGCGGCCGTCGCGCACGGCCCGCACCGGAATGCGCTCGCCGGGAACGCGCATCCCCTCGAAGCCGGCGCGCGAGCCGCCCTGCGCTTCGATCAGCGCGACGAACTTTTCGTACGCTTGCCCGCTCGCCAGCACGCCGTCGATGCGGGCGTCCGGATCGCCGGAGGAGCCGCCGACGCGCAACATCTCGGCGGCGATCAGCCGGACCACTTCGGCCAGCCGCGGATCGCGGGCGCTGCCGGTGAGAAACGCGCGTGCTTCGATCACCTCGAGCGCGTTGCCGATCGACGGGCCGAGCGGTTCGTCCATGTCGGTGATCAGCGCCGATGCGCGGCGCCCGAGCCGCGCCGTGAGCTCGACCATCGCCCGCGACAGTTCGGTCGCCTGGTCCAGCGTCGCCATGAACGCGCCCCCGCCGGTCTTCACGTCGTACACGATCGCGGTCGCGCCGCCGGCGATCTTTTTCGAAACGATCGAGGCGGCGATCAGTCCGATGCTGTTGACGGTCCCGGTGCGGTCGCGCAGATCGTACAGCCGCTGGTCGGCCGGGACCAAGCGTTCGCTCTGCGCGCTGATCGCGCAGCCGATTCGCTCCACCTGCGCGCGAAACTCGTCCGGCGTCAGCTTGGTGCGCACTCCCGGGATCGACTCGAGCTTGTCGAGCGTTCCGCCGGTGTGCCCGAGCGCGTGGCCCGAGAGCTTCGCCACCCGCACGCCGCAGGCGGCGACGACCGGGACCACGATCATCGACACGCTGTCCCCGACGCCGCCGGTGGAATGCTTGTCGACCACGGTTCCGTCGAACGCGATCCGATCGCCCGACCGGATCATGGCCTCAGTCAGGGCCTGCGTCTCGGCCGCGCTGAGGCCGCGGATCGCCGAGGCCATCAGCAGCGCCGCGATCGGGGCTTCGTCGATCGTCCCCGCGACGAACGCGTCGATCAAGCGCTCCCACGTCGCCCCCGGCACTTCCGCGCCGCTGCGTTTCAGATCCAGGGCCTGGCGGACCCAACTTTCGGTCATCCCGGTTGGTTTTGCGCCCGCGCGGCACGAAGCCCGCCGTATGCGCTCCCTTGCGGCCGCTATGCTGGTCTTGGTCCTGCTCGCCGCAGCGTCGGCGCAATCGAGCCTAGCGCAGACCGTCCCCCAGCCGGCGCCCGAACCCGCCCCGGTAGCCCCGGCCGAAACGCCGGCCCCGGTCCCCGCTACGCCGGCGCCCGCACCCACTCCGGCGCCGACGCCTACGCCCACGCCCGCTCCGACGCCGTCGCCGGCACCGACGGCCACCGCCAGCGCGTCGCCCTATCACTACGTGGTGGACCCGCCCCCGCCGGCACTGGGCCAGCCCGGAATCCTCAAGATCGAGATGCTCGACCAGACCTTGCACGCGGGCAAGCCGTATAGCGTGCGGGTGTACACGACCACCGACGTCACGACCCTGACCGTCGAGGCGATGGGGGGCAACTACGGCATGCAGTCCGCCGGCCCGGGGCTGTTTGCCTCGGACGGCCAGTTGCCGAACTTCATCCCGTTCTTCATGCTCGACCGCTCGTACACGATCACGGTCACCGCCAAGACTGCCGACGGACGGAGCACCAGCGTCCCGCTGACCCTGCGCCTCGAACGCTAATTGTGATAAGCTAGGGAGTCCGTGCCCGACTCCTCCTCCGTTCTCGCGCCCTCGTTCGTACGTGCCCTGTCATCGAGTAGCCGGCCCCTCGCCGAGCTGATCGAGCGGCTGCGCACGCCCTCCGGCCGGGGATTGGCGTTCGCGCTGCACGAGACGACGGCGGCGGCGCGGCCGTACGTGCTGGCCGGCATCCACGGCGCGCTGGGCGGAACGATGATGGTCGTCGTGCCGACCGCCGACGTCGCCGAGCGCACCTTCGCCGACCTGACCTACTATTTGGGCGAGTCGGAAGCGCGGTTGGTGGCGCTGGTGCGGGCGCGCGACGAAACGGTCGGCGCGCTGGACTCGCCGTCGGAGCGCAGCGCGCGCATGACGCTGCTCGCCGATCTGTGCGCGGGCCGGCCCCAGATCGTCGTGGCTCCGCTGGCTGCCCTGCGGCAGTACGTGATGCCGTGCGACGTCTTCTGCGCCGAAACGCTCACGCTCGCCGCCGGCGACGAACCGGGCTGGGACGCGCTGCAGCGCCGGCTCTACCGGCTCGGCTACATGCGCGTCGACGTGGTCAGCGCGGCCGGTGAGTTCGCGGTGCGCGGCGGCATCCTCGACGTGTTTCCGGCGACGACCGAACGTCCGGTGCGGCTGGAGTTCTTCGGCGACGAGCTCGAATCGCTGCGGCCGTTCGACATCGCCTCGCAACGCTCGCTCGATTCGATCGAGTGCATCACGATCGTGCCGTGGCTCGAGATCCTGCGCGACGACGGCTTGCGCGCGAACGTTCTGCGCCGCACGGTTGCCGAGCCGAACGTGCTCGCGGCGGTGCGCGCCTTCGTGGCCGCCGGCAACGATGTTCCCGAACCGTGGATCGGGCTCGCCTACGACGAGCGCGCGACGCTGCTCGACTATCTCGACGCGCGCGCGATTGTCGTGCTCGAAGAACCGGGGATGTTGGCGACGGTCGACCGCGGGCTCGAGGAAGAGCGCTCGCGCGCCGGCGACGTGCTGCTGGCCGGCGTGGAATCGGGCGAGCTCGACGTGCGCACCGACGAGGTCGGCGAAGCCTTGGTCGCGGAGCTGGAGTTTCCGTATCCGCGCATGGCGCAGCACGGCGACGCGCTGGCCGCCCGGCGCGTGCTGATCGTCACCGGCGGCATCGAAAGCGACGATCTGCCGTGGTTGCCGCGCGCCGTCGAAGGCTACGCGCTGGAGACGCACCCGGGCGAGTTGTTCAGCCGTCAGATCGAACGGTTTCTCGAAGCGGTGCGCGGTTGGCTCGGCTCCGGCGAGACGGTGTGGCTGGTCGTGAACGGGGCGTCGCGGTTGACGGAAATCTTGCGCGCGGCCGACATCCCGGTCGAGCGCAGCGCGTCGTTCGTGCACTTGCGCGCGGCCGGTACCGACGGCGTCGCGCTCGGCACGCGCGGCGGTTCGGTATTCGTCGACACCGGTTCGCTCGAAGCGGGCTTCTCGATTCCGGGCTTGCGTTTGCACGTGCTCGGCGACCGCGAGATCTTCGGGCAGCCGGCCAAGCGCGTCAAGCTGCGCGCGATCAAGGAAGGCGTGCCGGTCACGCTGGCCGACCTCAAAGTCGGCGATTACGTCGTGCACGCGGTGCACGGGATCGGCCAGTATCTGGGGCTGCGTACCGAGACGATCCTCGGCGCGACCGGCGACTACATGGACCTCAAGTACGCCGGCACCGATCGCATGCTCGTGCCGGTGCACCAGATGCATCAGGTGACGAAGTACGGCGCGCACGAAGGCGCCGCGCCCAAGCTCAGCAAGATGGGCGGCGCCGATTGGGCGCGCACGAAGGGCCGTGTCTCGGAGGCGCTGGCGAAGATCGCCGACGGTCTGGTCGAGCTGTACGCGGAGCGCGAGTCCTCGCCGGGCCATGCGTTCGGGCCCGACACGCCGTGGCAAGCGGAGCTGGAAGAAGCGTTCCCCTACGAGCCGACGCCCGATCAAGCCAAGGCGATCGACGACACGAAAGCCGACATGGAACGCCCGCGGCCGATGGACCGGCTGGTGTGCGGCGACGTCGGTTACGGCAAGACCGAAGTCGCCGTGCGCGCGGCGTTCAAGGCGATCGCCGACAAAAAGCAAGTCGCGATTCTGGTCCCGACGACCCTGCTCGCATCGCAGCACTACCGCACGTTCAGCGCGCGCTACGCGACGTTTCCGGTGCGCGTCGACGAGCTCTCGCGCTTCAAATCGAAGAAAGAGCAGCAGGCGACGCTCGCGGCGTTGGCAGCCGGTCAGGTCGACGTCGTGGTCGGCACGCACCGGCTGTTGCAGAAGGACGTCGTCTTCCGCGACCTCGGCTTGATCATCGTCGACGAAGAACAGCGCTTCGGCGTGATGCATAAAGAGCGCTTGAAGCAGATGCGCGCCACCGTCGACGTGCTGACGCTCTCCGCCACGCCGATCCCGCGCACGCTGCAGATGTCGCTGATGGGCGTCCGCGATCTCTCGCTGATTCGCACGCCGCCCCGCAACCGCATGTCGATCAAGACGGTCGTCGTGCCGGCCTCGGACGCGGTCGTGCAGCGCGCGATCACCGCGGAGCTCGACCGCGGCGGGCAAGTCTACTACGTCCACAACCGCATCGAATCGATCTACGGCGTCGCCCGCGCGCTCCAACAGCTCGTGCCCAAGGCGCGGATCGCGGTCGGCCACGGCCAGATGCACGAGCACGAGCTCGAACCGATCATGGCGAAATTCATCGACGGCGAGATCGACGTGTTCGTCTCGACGACGATCATCGAGAACGGGATCGACATCCCCAACGTCAACACGATCATCGTCCACGACGCCGACAAGTTCGGGCTCGCGCAGCTCTACCAATTGCGCGGGCGCGTGGGCCGCTCGAACCACCAGGCGTACGCGTTTCTGCTCTACCAGGCGCACAAGGCGCTCAGCGAAGACGCCAAGGCGCGGCTGGAGGCGATTCGCGAGTTCACCCATCTCGGTTCGGGCTTGCAGATCGCGATGCGCGATCTCGAGATTCGCGGCGCCGGCAACCTGCTCGGCGCGGCGCAGTCGGGCTTCATCGGCGCGGTCGGCTTCGAGACGTACGCCCAGCTGCTGGCCGACGCGATCGCCGCGCGCAAGGGCACCGAAACGGCGAGCGATGCGCGCGAGGCCGTGATCGACGTGAAGCTCGACGCGTTCGTGCCCAACGACTACATCCCGCAGGTCTCGCAAAAGATCGCGGTCTACCAGCAGCTCGCGTCGGCGCGCACGCTTGCGGGCGTCGAGGACATCGTGGCCAGCGTGCGCGACCGTTTCGGCACGTTGCCCGAGCCGTTCGAGAACCTGGCCGAGATCACGCGGCTGCGCGTGCTCGCGCTGCAGGCCGGCGTGACCCGCGTGGTGATCAACGAACAGCGGCTCACGCTCGGCGTCGGCAGCGGCTTCCGGCTCGACCCGGCCGCGATCCCGCGCCTGCAGTCGATCACCAAGAACAAGTTCCGCTTCGGCGAAGGCAAGATCACGATCGACTTGCCCGCGCGCAGCGCCGCCGAGCAGCTGCCCACGTTGCACGCGCTCCTCAACGCCCTCACCAGCGAAGGAATACCCGCATGATTGCAGACACGCCCACGATGGAATCGTCGCAGCGGATCGTTCAGACGAAAGAGTGGAAAGTCCAGATCTTCGAGGCCGGCACCGGGACGCCGATCATCATGCTGCACGGCAGCGGTCCGGGCGCAACCGGGTGGACGAATTTCGCCCCCAACGTGATCGCGCTGTCCAAGAAGTACCGCGTCATCGCGATGACGTTTCCGGGTTGGGGCGGATCCGATCCGGTCGAGCCGGGCAAAGAGCCGCAGCGCAAGACCAACGCGCGCGCGGTCAAGCTCGTGATGGACGAGCTCGGCATCGAGAAAGCCGCGCTGGTCGGCAACTCGATGGGCGGCGCCTGCGTCCAGCAATTCCTGACCGACTATCCCGAACGGCTCTCGCACTTCGTCACGATGGGTGCGGTCGCGCCCGGCACGTCGATCTTGCAGCCCGGCGGCCTCACCGAGGGCATCAAGATCCTGGGCGAGACGTACGCGAATCCGACGAAAGAGAACTTCCGGCGGCTGGTCAGCATCATGGTCTACGATTCGTCGTTCGTCACCGACGAGCTGTGCGAGATGCGCGCCAAGGCCGCACTCGACAACCCGATCCACCTCAAGAACTGGCTCAACCCGAAACGCAACGGCGCGCCCGGCGGCGACGAAATGATCGCGGCGCTCACCGGCTCGACCGTGCCGGCCCTCATCGTGCACGGCCGCGACGACCGTACCTGCCCGCTCGAAGGCTCGATGCGCCTGAACGCGATGCTGCAAAACTCGCGCCTGGTCGTCTTCAACCGCTGCGGCCACTGGGCCCAAATCGAGCACGCCGCCGAGTTCAACCGCCTCCTCGACGATTTCATCACCCACAACTGAGGTGGGCCCGCAACTGACGTCGGCCTTGGAGTGGAGGAAGCGCCTCGCGTCTTCGCGCTCGGCTTTTCGGGCGAACGTTTCCCCTAGCTTGTCATCGCGAGCGTAGTCGAGCGACAGCCACGATCGCTGCGGATTGAGATAATCGATCTGGTCGCGAGCGAAGCCGAGTGACCACCACGACGTAACGATTTCGGCTAAGTTCCGGCACTGAGGCGTTTCAGTAACGGCCAGTCTCGCTCTGCGAACGCGCGCTTCTTCTTGTGCGTCCAGACTTTCAGCCGCTTTTCCCAAGCAATAGCGTCGTTGACCTGCGGAAACTCGGCCGCGTAGACGAGCCGCAGCGGACGGCGAGTATACGTATAGCAGTGACGGTTATAGCCGTTGCAGTGCTCATCGTAGCGCCGGACGACGTCGTTGGTGACCCCCGTATAGAACGTGCCGTCGAAGCAGCGCAGCATGTAGACGTAATAAACGCGCATGCTGTTCTTCTGCTACCGACGCCGCGAACGGCAAGGTCGTGGCGGCCACTCGACTTCGCTCGTGACCAAGTCGATTGTGCCAAATCGCGCACGTTAGTGGCTGTCGCTCGACTTCGCTCGCGATGACAAGCTAGGGGAAACGCTCGCTTGAGAAGCCGAGCGCGAAGGCGCGAGGCGTTTACTCCCACCCCTTCACCACAAACCATCGCTCGTCGACGAGCGCGAAGGCGCGAGGCGTTTACTCCCACCCCTTCACCACAAACCATCGCTCGTCGACGAGCGCGAAGGCGCGAGGCGTT
>JBEKXE010000182.1:0-8336 GCA_049512335.1 Candidatus Lustribacter sp. | reverse complement strand
GCTCGCGATCGTCAGCGTGCCGAAGGGCTGGCAATTGCCGCCGTTATTGTTGTTATTGTTGCTACCGCCGCTTCCGATGATCGCGAATGTCGCGCTCGTCGCGCTCGAGACGAACCCGACGAACGCGCTCGTTCCGTTCGCGCTCGGATTCGACGGGTACGAGACGGTCCCGGTCCCGCTGAATACCGTTCCCGGCGTGGTAACCGCCAAGCTGATCGTCCCCGACCCGTTCGTTGAGTCCTTGATCGTGCCGTTATAGGTTCCACTGAGCGTCGGCAACGAGCCGCTCTGCAGCACCGCCGAGAACGTCCCGCTGACGGCGGTCGAGTTGCCGCCCGCGCAGGCCGGGGAGCTGAACGTGCCCGAGATGAGCATCCCGCTGGCCGTCCCGTTGATCGTAGCCGGGCAGCTGCCGCCGTACTGCGGCGTCGCGCTGAGCGAGAGCGTGCCGTTCGAGATGGAGCCGCTGACCGGACCGAAGAAACCGCCTTCCGTCGAGGAAGCCGGCAGCACGCTCATCGTTCCGGACACGCTCGAGCCTGTCTGTGTCAGCGAAATCTCGAGGTATTGCGATGCCTGCTGCGACGGTGACGTCTGCTGGGCCGAGCCCACATAGGTTCCCGTCAGCGATGACGGCGGCGGCGCCGACGTCGGTGCGGTCGTGGGCGCGACCGGCGGCGCGGTCGGCACGGCCGTGTTGCTCGACGAGTAGGTGTACGGCGCGAACCACAGCGTCGCGCCGGGATAGAGCGTGAACTGCGCGTTCCCGGTTCCGCCCGGCGTGTACGTCGTGGTGTTTCCGTTGGTGTTCACCTGGCCCGTGCCGAAGGCGCAGTGCTGGTTCCAGCCGTTCTGCGGCTGCGTCGGATCGTAGTGCGCGAGGCCCGTCGACTGTCCCGCGCCGACGGTCACGTTGAAGGTCAGCGTCGGGATCGTGACCGTTGTCGGCGACGTTCCGGTGTTGGTTACACCGACGTAATACACGGGCGTAATCGTCGTTCCGTTGAAGTCTTGCGCACCGCGGCGCCCGACGCTCGACAGCAGGACCGGCGGTCCGCCGGCCCCGGTCGAGGTCGTCACCGAAGCGACCGTCACGACTGCGGTCCCGCCGCTCGCCGACGCGATCATAACGCTGCCGCCGACGCTCGTGGTGCCCGCGACCGACGGCACCGCGACGGCAGCCGCGGCTGCCGAGAGCGTCGTCGGCGGACCGGCGATCGTGGCGAACGACGCGGTCGAGCCTGACGGTGTCGTGGTTGTCGACACCGGCGTGGTGTTGACGCCTCCGCTACAGCCCGCAACGGCGACCACCGCAGCGAGAAAGCCAAAGAGCGCCACGGTTGGAAGCGCGCGCACGGAAACGATCATAATGAGGTTCCTCCAAACGAGAACGGGCGGCTGACTCCTCGTAAATACGCGGCACCGAGCACGCGCCCCCTTGCTTGGGACGATTTCAATGCGTGTGCGAGTGTTCGGGGTCGGGGGCGTGCTCGTGGGTGTGCTCCAGCTCCCCGTGTGCGTGATGGTGCGTGTGTTCGCCGAGCACGGCTGCTTCATGCGCGTGGTCGTGGTGCGGATCGTCGTGCCGGTGCGGGTGCGTGTGTTCCTGCGCGTGATGGTGGTGGCGGTGCGCATGGCGCTCCGTCGCATGCAGGTAGACGCCGCCGGCCATGGCGACGAAGGCCGCGATCCCCGGCAGCGTCAGGGCCGTCTTCCCGAACGCGAACGAGCCGACGGCGCCGATGAACGGGGCCGTCGCGAACACCGACGCCGTGCGGGCGACGCCGAACGTGCGCTGCGCACGCAAGTACAGCACGAGGCTCGCGCCGTAACCGCCGGCACCGATCAGCAGCAGCGCCGCCACCGTCGCCGGAGTGCCTGCCGGTTCGTGCAGCAGCATCCCGGTCAGGAGCGAGAGCGCGGCGCCGCCGGCGCTCTTCCAAAAGACGGTAACGCGCGGATCGAGTTCGCCCAAGCGCGACGAGAGCGCGTTGTCGAACGCCCACAACGCGGTCGCCGCGACCACCAAAAGCACGCCCGCATGCAATCCCGTGCCGGTATCTTGACCGAACGTCAGCAGCGACGCGCCCGCGACGATGGCCAGCATCGCCGCGACGACACGGCCGTTGACGTACTCGTGGAACGCCACTGCCGCGATCGCGACGCTGAACGGCGCCTCCATGTTCAACGCCAGCGAGGCGAAGAACGGGCCCGCGTCGCGCAAGCCGATCACGTACGCGGCCGGTGCCAGCATGCCGCCGATGAGCGCGATCGCCGCCAGCAGCGGCACGTACTTCCGCACGCCGCGCACGAGCGCGCGCGGTTTACGTTCGGCCAGGGCGGCGAAGAGCGCGCTGCCGAGATAGAGCCAGCCGGCGGTCGACCACGGACCGGCTTCGCCGCCGAGCGCCGCGATGAGCGGCGTCGTGACGCCGAACGCCAACGCGGCCAGCAGCGCAAACCAGAACCCGCGCTGCAAGGCGGTCACGGCAGCAACCCAGGCAGGTACGCCGGGCTCATCCGAGGCTTCCCGGGAGCGCAACGCCAAGACAGACGTAATGACCCTCGACGAACTCCGCCATACTGCGGCGCACGTTCTTGCCTACGCCGTGCAAGATCTCTTTCCGGAAGCCAAACCCACGATCGGACCGGCGATCGACAGCGGGTTCTATTACGATTTCGAGCGCGCCGAGCCGTTCACGGCCGACGATCTGACCAAGCTCGAGCGGCGCATGCACGAGATCGTCAAGGACGACTACGAGATGACCGGCCGGCGCGTCGAGCGCGGCGAGGCGCTCGAGCGCTACCGCGACAACCCGTTCAAGGCCGAGATCGCGCGCGAGATCCCCGAGGGCGAACCGATCACGCTCTACACGATCGGCGATTTCACCGACCTGTGCCGGGGCGGCCACGCCCGGTCGACGGGCGAGATCGGCGCGGTGAAGCTGATGAGCGTCGCCGGCGCGTACTGGCGCGGCGACGAGCACAACCCGATGCTGCAGCGCATCTACGGCACCGCCTTTCCGACCCAGCAAGAGCTCGACGACTACCTCGCGTTTCTCGAAGAAGCGGCCAAGCGCGACCATCGCAAGCTCGGCCCCGAGCTCGATCTGTATTCGCTCGAAGAAGACGCCGGCGGCGGGCTCGTGTTCTGGCATCCCAAAGGCACGCTCGTGCGCGGGATCGTCGAAAACTTCATTCGCGAGGGTCTCGCCGAGCGCGGTTACCAGCCGGTGATCACGCCGCACGTCGTGCACGAGAAGCTCTACGAAATCTCGGGGCATCTCGAAAACTTCGCGCACGGCATGTTCGGGCCGATCGAGGTCGAGGACCAGCGTTTCCGGCTCAAGCCGATGAATTGCCCGGGACACATCCTGATCTACAAAGATCGCCCGCGCTCGTACCGCGATCTGCCGATCCGCTACTCCGAGTTCGGCACCGTGTACCGCTTCGAGCGCAGCGGCACGCTGCACGGCCTCACGCGCGTGCGCGGCTTCACCCAGGACGACGCGCATCTCTTCTGCAGGCCCGAGCAGCTGCAAGGTGAGTTCGAGCAGACGCTCGACGAGGCGTTGCGCCTGATGCGCGCGTTCGACTTCGACGACTTCGAGTATTTTCTCTCGACCCGCGAACACCGCGGACCGACCGACGACGTGGCCGAAGCCGCGATCCGCAACGCGCTCGAATCGCACAACCTGCCGTACGCGATCGACGAAGGCGGCGGCGCGTTCTACGGGCCGAAGCTCGACATCAACCTGCACGACGCGATCGGCCGCAAGTGGCAGCTCGGCACCGTGCAAGTCGACTTCGTCCTGCCCGAGCGCTTCGGGCTGAAGTATCGCGCTGCCGACGGCACGGACTACCGGCCGGTGATGATCCACCGCGCGCTGGCCGGCTCGATGGAACGCTTCTTCGGCGTGCTGATCGAGCACTTCGGGGGCAACTTTCCGGCCTGGCTCGCGCCGGTGCAAGCGGTGCTCGCACCGATCTCCGAGCACCAGCTCGACTACGCGCACGAGGCCGCGGCGAAACTGCGCGCGGCCGGCTTGCGCGTCGAAGTCGACGAATCGAACGAGAAGCTCGGTTTCAAGATCCGGCACTGGAAGACGCAGAAAGTGCCGTTCATCCTCGTGGTCGGCAAAACCGAAGCCGCCGACGGCACGGTCAACGTAAACGAACGCGGCACCGAGGCCAAACGCACCGTCACCGTCGATGCGTTCGCCGCCGAGCTGCGCGCGCTCGTCGACGAGCGCCGTTAGGTGCGCATAGACGAGGAGCACTGGCGGCCCTTCGAAGGGCGGTATCGCGACGGGATGCCGCTGGTCGGGGCCGTCAGCCGCCTGTCGTCGGACGAGCGGCAGAGCTACGAATTTCCGTGGTGCATCCACGTCATCGTCCACTGCGACGCAGTCGACGAGTTGGGCTATCCGACGCCGGCCGAAGACGCATCGATCGAAGAGTTCACCGGCGCGCTGCTCGCACAACTCCGGCACGCCGGCGGCGTGATCGAAGCGGCGCGCCTGAGCGGCCACGGCGCACGCGAATTCTGGTGGTACGTCCGCGAGCCCGAACCGATGGACGTGCTGCTGACCGAATTCGCCGCGCAGCCGGTGCTCTTCCGCACCTTCGACTACGATATCGAACTGGACGCCGATTGGGACGTGCTCGACCGCTTCGAGCCGTGAAACGCGGCGTAGGCCGCTTGTCCGAGACTGAGCCCGCCGTCGTTCGCCGGTACCGTGGTGTTGAACCACAACCGCTCGCCGAGCTGCGCCGTCAGCAGCTCCAGCAGCAACGCGTTTTGGAACACGCCGCCCGACACGACCACGCGCTCGACGGCGATCTGCTCTGCGACGCTCACCACGGCGTTCGCAACCGCCGCGTGAAACGCGCGCGCGATTTCTCCGGCCGGCCGGCCGGCGATGCGGTCCGCCACGACGGCGGCGAGCAGCGGCCGGAAGTCCAATTCGTCGCCCGCGTAGGGGAACGCGTAGGCCGGCACGTCGCCGCTCGAACGCGCCAGGTGCTCGAGCCACATCGCCGCCTGCCCCTCGAAGCTCTGCTCGCGCGTGAAGCCTGCGAGCGCCGCGACGGTGTCGAATAGCCGGCCGATCGAGGTCGTCTCGAACGCGCGCACGCGCTTGGCGACGAGCTCGCGCGCTCGACCGAAGCGTTCGGGGAAGTTGAACGGCGCGTCTTCGAAGCGCGTCGATACATCCAGCTCGTGCAGAAATCCGGCCGCCGCCTGCACCGGAAACCGGGCGGCCGCATCGCCGCCCGGTTGCAGCGCCGAACGCAGATGCGCCACGCGCTGCAACCCGCCCGCCAGCGAGCCCGCGAAAACTTCGCCGCCCCAAATCGTCCCGTCATCGCCGTAGCCGGTGCCGTCGAAGGCGAATCCGATCGCGGGCACTTCCCACGCCGCGCGTTCGGCCAGCACGCTCGCGACGTGCGCGCGATGGTGTTGCACCGCGAACCGCGGGCCCGGCAGCGATTGCGCGAACTCGGCACTGCGGTAGCCCGGATGCATGTCGTGGACGACGAGCGCGTCGTCCAACCGTACCTCGTACATCGCGCACAGGTCGCGCACGCCGGCCTCGAACGCTTCGAATGCCGGCAAGTGATCGAGATCCCCGACGTGCCCGCCGCCGAATGCCTGACCGGCGACGACGAGCGTCAGCGCGTTCTTCAAGTCGCCGCCGAGCGCGAGGATCGGCAGGCCGGCCGGCAGCGTGGCGACCGCGGCCGGCGCCAGCCCGCGCGACCGCCGCAGCACGGCGCGTCCGGCCGAGCTCATCCGTACGACCGAATCGTCGATGCGCCGCACGATCGGGCGTTCCCCGACCAGGAACGCATCCGCGATGCCGGCCAGCGACGCGCGCGCGCCGGCGTCGTCGTAGGCGATCGGTTCGCTCGAGCGGTTCGCGCTCGTCATCACCAGCACGGCCGGAGCACCGGCGGCAAACAGCACGTGATGGATGGGCGCGTACGGCAGCAACACGCCGAGATCGGCGTTGTCCGGTGCGACGCCCGCTAGGGTTCGCCGTGCGCGCGCGAGCACGATCGGCCGTTCGATCGAGGTCAGCGCGCCTTCGGCTCGGGCATCCGGCTCGACGAGCGTACGAGCGACGTCGAGATCGCGCGCCATCACCGCAAACGGGCGCTCCTTGCGGTACTTGCGCTCGCGCAGCGCGGCGACGGCATCCGCGTTCTCTGCATCGCACGCCAGATGATAGCCGCCGATCCCTTTGATCGCGACGATCGCACCGCGGGCCAACAGCGCGGCGGCACGAGCGACGGCCTCCGGCTCGGGAACGCTGCGGCCCTCGAATTCCAAGTGCACGTGCGGCCCGCACTCCGGGCACGCGACCGGCTCGGCGTGAAAGCGCCGGTTCGCCGGATCCTCGTACTCCGCGCGGCACGCCGCGCACAGCGGCCACGCGCGCATGACCGTGCGCGCGCGGTCGTACGGCAACTCGTAGATGATGCTGTAGCGCGGGCCGCAATTCGTGCAGTTGATGTACGGGTAGCCGAAACGGCGATCGTCGCGGTCGAACAGCTCGCGCAGACAATCCGCGCAGGTCGCCAGGTCGGGCGAAACGCGCGCGGTCGGGCGAGCCGTCACGGTGCTGGCCCGGATCTCGAAGCCGCGGAACCCCTCGGGCTCGGCCGGCTCGACCTCGATGCCGGCGATGCGCGCGGCCGGCGGAGGATTGCGGCGCAACGCGCCGGCAAAGCGCGCCAGGGCGTCCTCGCGTCCTTCGGCCGCCACGTGCACGCCGTCGCCCGCGTTGCGCACCCAACCGGTGATGCCGTGCTCCTGCGCGAGCCGGTACACGAACGGCCGAAAGCCGACGCCCTGAACGACGCCCGTGATCCGCAAGCGCACCGCCGTGCGCCGGCCGGATTTAGCCGCCGCCGACATAACAGCCGCGTCCCGCAACGCCGACCTGCGTCACGCGGCCGTCCTCGACGAGCACCGGCACGAGGGCCTGCCCCCCGACCAGCGCGTTCAGGCGCGCGCGCGCCGCCGCATCGCCTTCGACGTCGTACTCGACGTAGTCGAGACCGTCGGCGTCGAGTCGCTCGCGCAGCTCCGAACAATAAGGACACGTCGTGGTGGCGAACAGCTCAAGCGCCATGGTGCAGCCAATCGAGCGCGTGGCGCAGCGTGTGGTAGGTGGCCGCTTGCGCTTCCTGCACGCGCGGCACGTAGTCGGAACGCACGACGATGACGTGATCCGCCAAATTGCGGCGGCGAATCTCGCCGCCGTCATACCCGAGCAGCGCGATCGTCGCGTTGCCGCGCTTGCGCGCCTCTTCGAGCGCGGCGATGACGTTGGTCGAGCCGCCGCTCGTCGACAGCGCGACGACGACGTCGTGGGGCCGCACGTGCGCGATCAGTTGCCGCAGGAAGATGAATTCGCGGCTCACGTCGTTGGCGATCGCAGTGATCGTGGCCGCTTCGGCGGCGAGCGAGAGGGCCGCCACCGGCCGCAATCCGGGCGGCGGCGACACGCAGTCGATCGCCCAATCGGTCGCATCGGTCGCCGAGCCGCCGTTGCCGAAGAACAGCAATCGTCCGCCCGCGGCGATGCCGGCGGCCATCACCGCCGCCGCGCGCGCGATGGCCTCGCTCTCTTCCGTCGCCACCCGTTCGCGCAACGCGTCCGCCTCCACGCTCTTCTGCAGGATCGAGGCCACGACGTCGGCGGCAACCGCCTCGTCGCCCGGTCCTTCGCCACCGAGGAACGGGTAGAGAAAGGCGGCCGCGCCCGCGTCGTGGTCGAGCCGGCGATGCTCGAGATAGACGTGCACCGTCTCGTAGAGCATGTGGCCGACGATTTCGACCAGCTCTTGATGGATGTGCTCGTCGGCATCCGGTGCTTCGAGCGCGAAGTCCGCGTCGTGCCCCGGCAGCGCGACCGTGAACGCACCGCGCGCGCGGCAGGCGCGCAGCGCGCCGGATACCAGCGAATCGCCCGCCGGCGGACCGAATCCGATAACCACGTCGTGCGCGCGCACGAGCACGGGCAGCGCGCTCTCGAACGACGCGCTCAGATCGGACGCGGGCAGCGCCGGTTTGCCGACCAGCACCGGATGGACGAACTCGACCGCGACGTGTTGCGCGTCGGTGGCGTAAGCACCGCGGCCGAACGCGTAGATGCGTCCGCCGTCGCGCAACCGTTCGGCGATCGCGCGGGCCGCTTCCCCGATCGCGGCGGCGTGGGCGGCAAAAAAGCCGCGCGCAATCGGCGTGCGGCTACGAATCGAAGCCGCGATGCGCGGCGCGAGACCGTTCGGCGTTGCGAGCGGCGTCAGCATATGCGCGGCAG
>JBEKXE010000181.1:0-8411 GCA_049512335.1 Candidatus Lustribacter sp. | reverse complement strand
GGTCGATGCGATCAAACAGAAACGCGTCGACGCCGCGCTGATCATCGATCCCTACATGACCGTCGCGCTCGACGACCCGGCGATCGAATTGCTCGATTGGCCGATGAGCAAAGTCTTTCCGGGCGGTCCGGTGGCGTTCTTCACGGTCACGCCCGAACTGACGCAGACGCGTCCGAACGACGTGCGGGCCTTCGTGCGCGCGTACAAACGCGGCGCGGCCTGGGTGAACGCCAATCAAGGAAAACAGCCGTTCGTCGACCTCGTCGCCGGGTTCACGGGCCTCAACCCCGACCTCGTGCGGCGCATGAAGCCGGTCCCCGTTCCGGCCGACATCAATCCCGTCACGCTACCGCGTTTGACGGCGCTGATGCGTCAAACGGGTCTATTGAGCTCCAACGTCGACTTGCGCTCGAAGATCTTCAGCTAGGCAGCAGTACCGCGGCGCTTCGCAATTCGGCGCGGAGCGCTTTCGGCCCGGACGCGCTGCACGTTGGCGTAGATCGTCGCGAGGCCGCGGCGCAGTACGGCCAAGTCGCTCGCCGAGAGCCCGTCGAGATAGATCCGGTTGCAGTTGTCGGCGAACGGCATGCTACGCTCGAACAGCGCCGCACCGGCGGCGGTCAGCGAGAGGTTGATGCTGCGTGAATCCTCGGCGCTGCGCCGGCGTTTCAGCAGGCGCGCCTTGGTCATCGCGGCCAGCAGCCGCGAGAGCGTCGGCGGTTCGATGCTGGTGAGCTCGGCCAACTCGCGGAAACGGCATTCCCGGTGCTGCCAAAGCGTCAGCAAGATGCGCCATTGCGGCACGGTCAGGCCGAGTTGCTCGAACTCGAGCGCGGAGTAGTTGAGCATGGCCGTCGCCGCCCGGTTCACCAGATACGGGATGTAGCTCTCGATGTGCAGGCCGTCGGCGTTCAGCGGAGCGGCTCCCCGCCGGCTTTGCTGACGCCGACCCAGGTGTCTTTGTCGGGATTCCAGCGCACCATGATCACGCTGTCGACGCCGATGCCGCGCTGCGGTTCGGCGTGGAAGTCGTAGCGGCCGAACACGCCGGTGCCGTGGTAATCGTTGATGAAGCTGCGTACCTGATCGGGCGTGGCGTTGGGGCCGAGCTTGTTGAGCGCGTCGACCAGCATCAGCACCGGGTCCCACACGAACAGGTGGCCTTGATCTGGCCGCACGCCGATCGCCTTGAACGCATCGAGGTAGGCGTTCACCGCGCGCTTCTCGGGGCCGTTCGGCAACTGTTCCGGCGCGAACGAAGCCGAGCCCGGGAAGTACAGCTCCTTGGGCAAGAAGCCGGCGTACTGTTTCATCTGCGCGTACGTCATGTTGCCGGGCGTCGCAAGCACCGGCAGGTCGACGCCGGCGCTCTGCAGGCCGTTGAAGATCGTGGCCAGCGCGCCACCGACCGTCCAGGCGATCAGCGCCTGCGCGCCGGAGCTCTTGATGCGCGCGATCTGCGCCGCGACGCTGACGTCGGTCGCGTTGAAGTGCTCGTGCGCGACGACCGAGACCGATTTGTTCTCGGGCAGCGCGAGCATCTGCGCGACGTTGTTGTCGAGATCCTGACCGGTGGCGTCGGTCGTGGCGAGCACGGCCAGCTTCGTCCAGCCGCGCGCGCGGAAATAGCGTATCGACGCGTCGATCATGTCGGTCGTCGAGGTGCCGGCCGTGAACATGTAGCTGCCTGCCGGGGGATGCACGCCCGGTGAGAAGCAGTAGATCACCGGCCCGTCTTTGGCCAGCGGCGCTTCGGCGCTGCAGATCGCGGTCAGCGTCGAACCGAGCATCACCGCCGGTTTTTTGACGAGGATGCCGTCGGTCAGCTGCACGGCGGTTTGCGGGCTCGACTGGTCGTCGAGATAGACGAACTTCAGCGGCCGGCCGGCGACGCCGCCGCGCTTGTTGATCAGGTCCTCGAGGATCTTCAACGCGACCATCTGCGCCGTCCCGAGGAAAGCGCCGTTCCCGCTCTGCGGCAGGAGCGCGTCGATTTCATACGCGTCGGCTGCCGGCGCCGTGCGCGGCGCGGCGGTGAGGGTGAGCGAGAGGGCCAGAAGTGCGGAGGCTGCGGCGGCGTGGAGCTTCATGCGCGCGCCGCCTGCTTCAGCGCGGCCATCGGCGGTGCGGCGGCGTAACGTGCGGGCAGGCTCTCCGCGAAGCGCAGCAACGCGGCGTCGTCGTCGGGGTCGCCGGGAAACTCGTCGAGCCGCACGACGAGGTCGTTGGCGAACGTCGGCGGCACGTCGCGTTCGGAGCGATACACGCCCGCCGGTGTCTCACCGCGGGCGACCGCCTCGATGCCGGCCCGGACGTAGCGGCGATACATCGCGATGCCGCGGTCGAGCGAGCCCAGCTGCTCCAGCGCGTGCACGTTGACCGGCCCTTGACTCGCCATCGCTTCGTTGTCACCCGGAATCCATTGCCGATCGCGGTACGGGCGGTCGGCGTTCTGTCCGAAGATCTCGAGCCGGCGGCGTTCTTCGAACGGCAGCGCTTCGTCGTCGGCGACGTGGCTGATGAAGAAGTTGATCGTATGCGTGTCGTCGACCGGCAGCGACCAGAACGAGAGAAACGGCCGGCTTGCGGGCTTGGGTTCGCGGCCGGTCTCGAAGATCGAGTTGATGACGTGGACGCTCGAGCCTTGCACTTCCGACGAGCGCACCCAGACGTTGTCGCCGACGCGGCGGGCGGCGAAGTACGCGATGCCGCCGGGGGTCTCCGACCACGTCATCGCCGGGTAGTTGCCGAACTCGTCGGCAAAGTGACTCATCCCGCGCAGTTGCGGGATCACGTGCAGGAAGTGCGTGTGGTGCGGATCGACCGCGTTCTCTTTGACCTGCAGCCAATTGCAGGCGAAGTCGGAGCGGATGCCCGGCACGAGACGCAGACCCGGGATGTCGTAGCGGTCGCCGACCGGAAAGACCGGCAGCGTTTCGGGCGGTCCCATGTAGGCGAACACGATGCCGGCGAACAGATGCACGGGATAGCCGCCTTGGCTCGCGCGCTTGATGAGCTTGTCCTCGGCCGGGTCGCCCGGAATCTCGAGACAGGTGCCGTCGACGCCGTAGAGCCGGCCGTGATAGCAGCAGCGCAGGCCGCGCTCCTCGATGATCCCGTATTCGAGCGAGGTGTTGCGGTGACCGCAGTGCAGGTGCAGCACGCCGACGCGCCCGCTCCCCTCGCGGAAGCACACCAGATCTTCGCCCAGCGCCCGCACGCGCAGCGGGACCTCGGTCAGCTCGTACTCGTAGGCCACGGGCTGCCAGAAGCGGCGATGCCACTCGCCGCCGGGCGTGCCGCGTCCGACGCCGCACAGGTCCATGTTCGGCTCGGCCGTTGCCCGGCGGTGATAGCCGTTGTAGGCCAGCGAGGGGGCTGCGGCCGGGCTGCTCGTCGTCGTCATGACCGCTAGATCGTTCCAAATGGAACAATCTCCTGCGCGCCCGGAGGGGTGACGACGCGCGCCACGGCATGAGCCTCCCATGAGCCGGTTGCCCGACCCCGATTCCGTCCCGATGACGCCCGAGGAGCGCGCGAGCTTCGATCGCCGCGGCGGTCAGAGCGGCGGGCCAAGCGCGGTCTGGCGCTGGGTGCCGGACATCGCGAAGCCGGCCGGCGCGCTCGTGCTCCAACTGCGCAACGGGACGCTCGACCGGGGTGCCTACCGGGTGATGTGCCTGGTCGTCGCGCGCACGTGGTCGTGCGAGCACCTCTTCGGCGTCCACATGAAAGGGGCGCTCGGGGACGGCGTGCTCCCGGAGGTCATCGAAGCGATTCGAACGCGGCGCGTGCCGCCGTTTGCACGCGCGGAAGAACGGATCGCCTACGAGCTCACGACGGAGCTGCTGGCCACGCATGAGTTGCTGCCGGCGACGTACGAACGGGCGGTCGGCGTGCTGGGGCTCGAGCACACGATCGAGCTCGTTACCGGGATCGGTGTCTACGGCACGATCGGCGGCCTGCTCCGCGCCTTCGACGTTCCGGTGCCCGAAGCGGAGCGTGTGCTCGCGTGAAGCGATCTGCGCTGTTGACGCTCGCCACGGGACTGGCCGTGGGCACGCTGGCCCGCGCCCAAAACGCAGCGCCGCTCGCGACGCTGCACGTCGGCGGCTCGGCCGACATGGACGCGGCGCCGATTCTCTACGGCGTGAACGCCGGCGTCTTTCGGCGTTATGGGCTCGACGTGGTCTTTCAGAAGGCGGCCAGCGGATCGGCGGTCGCCGCGGCCGTTGCCGGCGGCGCGCTCGAGATCGGGAAGTCGAGCGTGGTTCCGCTGATCTCTGCCCACGCGCGCGGGGTGCCGTTGACGATCGTCGCGCCGTCGGTCGTCCATCGCATCGGGATGGCGGATTCAGCGCTGATGGTCGCGGCCGACTCGCCGATCCGCACCGCGCGCGACCTCAACGGGAAGGCCGTTTCGGTGGCCGGGCTGCGCGACATGCAGTGGCTTGCCACCCACGCGTGGCTGGATGCGAACGGCGGTGATTCGAGCAGCGTGCAATTCCTCGAGATTCCGGGCGCGTCGGTGGGCAACGCGCTCGAAGCGGGACGAATCGGCGCGGGGACGCTCTCCGAGCCCTACATCACGCAAGCGCTCGCCTCCGGGAAGGCGCGGATTCTGGCCAAGATGGTCGACGCGCTCGGCAGCGTGATGACGACCGCGTTCTTTACGACCGCGGGCTACGCCGCGCAACACCGCGACCTCGTCGAACGTTTCGACCGTGCCATTGTGGAGGCATCGGCGTACTGCAACACCCACCCGGATGAAATGACCGACGTCATGTCCGCGTTTACCGGCATCGATCGAACGACCCTCACCGCGATGATCCGGCCGGCGTTCGCGCTCGATCTCGATCCGCGGAACATACAACCGATCGTAAACGCGGCCGCCAAATACAACGTGATCGCGCCGGCCTTCAACGCGCAGGAGCTGATCTTTCGATGAAGGGCCCGTCCGAGAGGCAAGAAAAACGCGCTCGCGCTCTGAACCGGTGCTTACCTTTGCCGCGTGGGCACCGGCATGATCGTTCAGCAACCTGCCCGGAGGACATATGAACGTCACGATTGATCTCGCCGCCGATCTGGAACTGCGCCTGGGGCGCGTGCAAACCGCGATGCGCGAGGCGGGGCTCGACGGTCTGGTCATCTACTACGGCGGACAGCACAACATGCTGCGCATGGACCAGATCATGTATCTGACCGACTATCGCAGTCTGGGCCCGGCCGTGCTGGTGGTGCCGCGCAGCGGCGCTCCGGAGCTGATCATGGCGCCGGCGTGGGACGCCGAACGCGCCGGTGAGACGAGCGCCGACGTGCGCATCACCGCCGTCACGCCGGATCAACTATTGCGCACGGCGGCCGGCACGGCCAAGGCTCTGCCGGGCCGGATCGGCTTCGCGGGCCGGCCGGTGATGCCGATCGCGGCCTACGACGAGTTCACGCACGCGTTCGGCGCCGAGCTGCTCGACGGCGAAACGATCGTTACCACCGTCGGCGCGACGCGCACGCCGGCCGAGCTCGACCGCATCGAGCACGCGGCCGCAATCGCCGATCAAGGCTTTGCCGCGCTGTGCGAGACCGTGCGCGTCGGGATGCGCGAGTACGAGCTCGCTGCCGAGGTCGAAGCCGCGATGCATGCGGCCGGCGCGGAAGACAACTTCGGTTTGATCGCCGCGGGCTCGCACAACATCGCGATTCGTCCGCCCACCGACCGGCGGCTCGAGGTGGGCGACGTCATCATCGGCGAGATCACGCCGTGCTATCGCGGCTATCTGGCGCAACTCTGCCGTACGTTCATCCTCGGCGAGCCGACCGACGTGCAACGCTCGACGTACGACATGCTGCTCAACGCGCTCGACGAAGGGATGAAGGTTGCCAAACCCGGCTTGCCCAGCGCCGGCATCGCGCGCGCGATCAACGGCGTCATCGGCGCGGCCGGACTCGAGGAGTATTGCAAGCCGCCGTACATGCGCACGCGCGGGCACGGCTTGGGGCTCGGCGGCGTGGTCCCCTACGACGTCACCGACGGCGATGGCCCGATTCTCGAGCGCAACATGACGATGGTGATTCATCCCAATCAGTACGTTCCGGCGACCGGGTACATGATGTGCGGCGATACGGTCGTCATCGAAGAAACCGGTGCGCGTGCGCTGACCAAGACGCCGCTCAAGCTGTATTGGAAAGAGGCATAGCCGCCGTGCAGACCGTTCATCCCGTGCTCAAGCACGGTGGTCTCTTTTCGGATTGGGATCTGCTGCCCCGGCCGATGTTCGAGGACCGGTACGCCCGCATCCAGGCGGCGATCGCCGCCGCCGGTGACGACGCATGGTTGATCTATGGAGACGCGCAACGCTACGGCGACGTCGCCTACGTCAGTCATTTCGTCCCGCGTCTGCGGTCGGTGCTGGTCCTGGTTCCGAAAAGCGGGAAACCCGATCTGCTCGCCTCGATCGGCTCGCGCGACATCCCGGCCTCGAAGATCCTGACCTGGTTCGAAGAGATGCGGCCCTACACGCGCTTGCCGGGCGAAGCCGTGAAGCTGATCAACGACCGGGGTCTGACCGCCGCGCGTATCGGCCTGATCGGCACGCGAGCGTCGCTGCCGATCGCGGAGTGGAATGCGATCGCCGCCGGGGTTCCGGGCGTCACCTGGATCGAGCGCGATGCGGAGTATGCCGCCCTGCGCGCTACCAAAGATGCTGCCGAAGACGTCGCGCTGCGGCGCGCCGCCGACGCGGTGGCCGCCGCCATGCACGAGGCCGAACATGCGCTCGCGGCCGGCCGAACCGTGCGCGAAGCGACCGCGCAGATCGATCGCGCGATGCGCTTCGCCGCCGCCGAAGACATCCGGATCATGGTCGCGGCGGGTTCCGCGGCCGGCGTGGCGTTGCGCCCGCCGGACGAGCGCATCTTACGCGAAGGTGATACGGTGCTGTTGTACCTGCAGTGCGAGGTGCAGCGCTACTGGTCGCAAGCGTCGCGCACGTTCGTGCTCGGCCGCGCTTCGGATGCCCAAGCGGCGTTGACCGGGCACGCCGAAGCGGCCCTGGCCGCGATGATCGCACACGTTCGCGGGGGCGCACCGGTCGCCGCCGTGGCCGGTGCCGCGAAGGCCGCGCTCGGCGACGAGCTGTTCGCCGTCGCGCAGGAGTACGGCTTGGGTTCGGGGATCGGCCTCGACGCGCACGAGCCGCCGAAGATCGCGCTCGACTCTCCGGAAACGATCCCCGCCGACGGCGCGCTCTCGCTGCACGTCGTGTTACACGAGGACGGCGACGGCGCCATCGCGGGCTGCACCGTGCTCGTCCGCAACGGCGTTGCGACGCGCCTCGGAGCAGCGGCATGATCACACGTCGCGAAATTCTCGCGGCCGGCGCATCCGCCGCGGCGGTAGCCGGGCTCGCGCGTCCGGCGCGCGCGGCGTTTCCGCCGCCCGAGCAACCCGGCATCAAGGTCGGGACGGCCGTGACCGCGATGTCGTTTCTGCCCGTCTACGTGGCCTACGCGCGCACGTGGAAACAGCAAGGGCTCGACGTGCAGCTCGTCCAGTTCGCCGGTGACGCCCAGGTGGCGCAAGCGCTGGTCGGCGGCTCGATCGACGTCAGTTACGGCTCGCTCAACGGCGTGATCAACATGATCTCGAACAACCAGCCGGTGATCGGGTTCTACGGCGGCTTCGGGCAGGCGGACTTCGCCTGGCTCGCGCAGCCCGACATCAAGCACTGGTCGGACCTGAAGGGCAAGACGACCGGCATCTCGACCTACGGCTCGCTCACCGACGCGCTGACGCGCTATGCGCTGGTCCACAATAAGCTCGTCCCGGAGAAGGACGTGCAGATCGTCCAAGTCGGCAATACGTCCAGCACGTATCAAGCGTTGAAGTCCGGCCGGCTCGGGGCCGGCATCCTCTCGCCGCCGTTCAGCTGGCAGGCGCAGGACGAAGGCATGACGCTCCTGGGAACGCAGTCCAAAGACGTTTCACCGCAGTGGCCGAAGCATTTGATCAGCGCCAAGACCTCGTTCATCAACGGCAACCCGCACGCGCTCCAAGCGCTGCTGCGCGGCCACGTGGCGGCGATTCGCCTGGCGCGCAAGGACCACGACGCGGCCGCCGACATCATGGTGGATCAGCTCAAGATCAGCAAGCCCATGGCGCTGCGGGCATGCGACGTGGAGTTGCCCGATTACGACGAGCGCGGCGGCATGCCGGAGCGTTCGATGCCGGTGTTCTGGGAGATCACCAAGCAGCTCGGTGACGTGACCAGCCCGTGGGAGGAGAACAAGTATCTGGACCATCGGTTCATCAGCTCGTTCAAGAGCTGGGCGCCGTAGGATCTGCGATGGCGCACCTTGAGATCGACCGGGTCAGTCTGGCCTATCCGAACGTGCGCGAGCGCTCGACCTTCATG
>JBEKXE010000180.1:0-8500 GCA_049512335.1 Candidatus Lustribacter sp. | reverse complement strand
CTTCAAAGACGTCTACTACGGCGAGCTCGACCGCTCGCAGTACGGTTTGCTCGCGGCGCGCGTGTGCAATCATCGCGGCATGGTGTGGGCGACGTGGAACTTCACCGGCCCGGATTTCTATGAGTCCATGGGGGACATGCTGCAGTTCCACGATTCGTTGATCGAGCCGACCGACGGCGGCGACGGCGAGATGGAAGTGCTGCCCGGCGTGCAAAAGTGGACCGTCCCGTGCAATTGGAAGTTCCCCAGCGAGAATAACATCGGCGACCACTATCACGGCGTGAGTCACGTTTCGGTCGAGCTGGTCGGCATCGGGCCGAGCGGGCGCGGTTCGAAGCGTCACGGCGACGGCGGCAACCGGACGTTGGCGATGACGGCGTTTCCGAAGACCGGCCACGGCTCGCGCGGCGGCAAGGAGAATCCCGACGCGGTCGTCCGCTACCCGTTCCCGAACTTCAGCGACGAGGCGACCGAGGCATGGCACCGCGCCGCGTGGGAGCGCCATCAAGTCAACCGGCCCGGGCAGCGCCCCGACTGGGACCGCCTCGGCAGCGGCGGCAACATCTTCCCGAACATGAATTACATGTCGCGCTGGCCGCGCACCCTGGAAGTCGTGCACCCGCAGAGCCCGACCAGCTGTGAGATGTGGCGCTGGTACCTCGTCGACAAAGACATGCCGTTCGAGGTCAAGCAATTCTTGCGCGCCTACTACTTGCGCTACTCGGGGCCGGGTGGGATGACGGAACAAGACGACATGGAGAACTGGGCCTACGCGACGATCGCAAGCCAAGGCGCGATGGCGCGCAAGCTGCCCTACAACATGCAGCAGGGGCTCGGACACACGGTCGATTCCGATGTGCCGATCAAGGGCGCGCGCTATTCGCAAGGCTACGTCTCGGAGAGCAGCGCGATGGTGTTTTACAACCGCTGGCAGGAACTGATGGATCAGACCGAAGCCGATCCGTCGGTGCCGAACATCGCCGGCCGCGCGGCGGTGCGCCGTTGATCGCGGGATCCGAGGAGCTGCTCGAGCGGCTCGTCCTCAAAGAGTCGATCGAAGAGTTTTTCATCGCCGAGTACGACTTCCTCGACCGCCACGATTTGAGCGGGTGGATCGAGCTGTTCGCGGAGGATGCCGTCTACACCGTGCCGCTGCAGCGCAACGTCAAAGCCGGCACCTCGGGCGCGACGATGCTCGGCCCGCTCGACACTGCGTGGTTTGCCGACACGAAGGACACGCTCTCGCAGCGCGTCGAGCAGATTCAGACCGGCGTCCACTGGGCGGAGGAACCGGTCTCGCGTTCGGCCCACTTGGTAACGAACGTGCGGGTCCTCGAGCGTTCGCCCGAGCACGGCCCGGCGCAAAGCGTTTCGACGCGCTGCCGCATCCTCGTTTACCGGAACCGTCTGGAACGCGAGGTCGACCTGTTCGTCGGCGTGCGCGAGGACAAGCTGCGCCGGCGCGGCGCGAGCTGGGAGATCGTGGAGCGCACGGTGTTCCTCGAGCAGAACGTGCTGCTGGCCAAAAACCTGACCCTGTTTTTCTGAAGGGCGTCCCGTGATGAATCGTTTCGTTCTCTTCCTGGCCGCCGCGTTCGCGCTGCTCACCGGATCGGTGCCCGCGCAGACGCCCGCGTTGATACCGCTCAACATCATGGCCAGCCCGCTCGACCTCAACGGACCGGTGTTTTACGCGCAGGACCTCGGAATTTTCAAGAAATACGGGTTGGACGTTCACATCCAGATGACGTTCGCGGGGGTCGAGCAGGCGTCTACGGCGATCATCGCCGGCACCGCCGACATCGGTTCGGCGAACACCGCGACACTCGCCCAAGCGCACCTGCGCGGCATCGATTTCCGCTATTTCGCGGCCGGGGGGATCTTCACGGACAAGGTGCGGCCCACCGAGGTCGTCGCCGTGCTGAAATCGTCGCCGATCCATACTGCCGCCGATCTCAACGGCAAGACGCTTTCACCGGGCCAACTCCGGTCGATGCTTCAGTGCGCCACGACGGCGTGGGCGGACAAGCACGGCGGCGACGGCAAGAGCCTGAAGTTCGTCGAGATCCCATTTCCCCAAATGGATACGGCGCTCGAGCAGCATCGCATCGACGCGGCCGTTTTCACCGAACCGTTCGCAACCGCCGCAAGCGCCGACACGCGCGTGATCGGCAGCGCCGAGGAAGGCGTGGCGCCGACCTTCATGGTGCTGGGCTGGTACGCGACCGGTTCCTGGCTGAACGCGCATGCCGATACGGCAGCCCGTTTTATCGCAGCCGTTCGCGAAGCGTCCGCCTGGGGCAATACGCATCACCAGGAGTCGGCCGCCATCATCAGCCGGTACTCGAAAATACCGCAGGATACGGTCGATCAGATGGCTCGGGCAGTATACGGCTTGACCCTGGACCCCAAGCTGATCCAACCGCCGATCGACGTGGCCGCGCGGTACGGTTTCATCGACCGCGCCTTCCCCGCCGCCGACATCATCTGGACGCCGCCAACCCAGAAGTAACCGCCACGCGGCTTGCCGGCGGTGCCGCGTCGCGATTCAACGAACCACGATAGAATCGGGTTTCCTCGATCGGCAACACGACATCAGGGCTTGGTGTTGACGCGTAGCGCCTCACGTACCGCGTCTTGATCGCGCCCGACCGCCCCGGCGGCGCTCCCCGTAACCATCGGCCGCTCGCCAAACCGTGGGACCGGGCGGTAGCTCGCAACCGGCGGTCCATCTGCGGCCGGAATCATCTGCACGGCGCCGCGCGCGCGGATCTGCGGGTGGTCGACGATTTGTGCGATATCGAGGATTGGGCCGGCGGGAATCTCGTGATCCGCCAGAATGCGATCCGCTTCCGCGAGCGTGAGCGTGCGAATCCACGATCCGACGCGCGCGTCGAGTTCGTCGACGTTGGCGACGCGCGATTGGTTGTCGGCAAAGCGTTCGTCGTCGGCCATGCCGGGTGCGCCCATCGCTTTCGTCAAGCGGCGAAAGATCGGCTGACTGTTGCCGGACAGTGCGATCCAGCGATCGTCGGCCGTGCGGTACACGCCGCTCGGAGCGACCGTTGCGAGACGATTCCCCTCGGGGCCGGCAACGCGGCCGCCGTGCACGAAATCGGGCAGCACGCCTTCGAGCAAACTGAAGACGCTCTCGGTGAGCGAAATGTCGATCGTGTCGCCGCGCCCATCCACTTCGCGCGCACGAAGGGCCGCGGCTGCCGAAAGCGCGGCATAGAGCGCGGCCAACTCATCGGCGATGCTCACCCCAATTCGTAACGGTGGCCCGCCCGGCTCACCCGTGATGTGCCGGAAGCCGCCGATCGATTCCGCGATGCTTCCGTAGCCGGGCCGTTGCGCATACGGGCCGTCTTGCCCGTAGCCGCTGATCGAAACGTAGATCAGGGACGGTTTCTGCGCGCGCAGGCTCGCGGCGTCGAGACCGAACGCGGCCAGCCAGCCCGGGCGAAAGTTCTCGACCACGACGTCGCACGTCAGCGCGATCGCGCGCACTTCGGCCGCATCATGTTCTTTACGCACGTCGTATTTGACGAGTCGTTTATTGCGGTTGAGGGATTTGAACCACCACGACGAACCATCGGGTGCGAGCGTTCCCCACGAGCGCAACTGATCGCCGTCGTAGGGCTCGACCTTGATCACCTCGGCGCCGAAGTCGGCGAGATGTTTGGTTGCCGTGGGGCCGGCGATCGAGCTGCCGAGCTCGAGCACCCGAACGCCGTCGAGACACGGCCGCGGCGGCTCGCGCCGCTCTGTCGTATGGGTTTCCATTCTAGGAGCGGCCTTCCAGCCGATCGGAAATCCACCCTGGCGGTAACATCGCGGCCGCAGCTTCGCAACGCGGGCGGCCGACGATAGGCCGATGGGCGAGTTCGAAGGGCTGCTGCGCGACGCGCTGCTGGTAACGGCGTTGCTGACGATCCCCGTGCTTTTCGTCGCGACGCTCGTCGGGGCGTTGGTGGCCGTGCTTCAGGCGGCGACGCAGATCCAGGAACAAACCCTGACGCTGTTGCCGAAGGTGATCGCCGTCGGCCTGGTCGCCGCACTGTTCGGGCGCTTCGGCCTGTCGCTCTGCGAAGGGTTGTTGCTCGAAGCCGTGGCGCGCATTCCCCAGCTCGTGCGCGGATGACGCAGACGACGCTGCTCGTCTTCGCCCGCGGCGCCGGGATGATCTTCCGCGCACCGGGCTTCTCGCATCCGAGCGTGCCGCCGCCGGTCCGTGCCGGACTCGCGCTGGCGCTCGCTTTTGCCGTCGCGCCGCACGTCCCGGTGGTGACGTATGGCGGCGCGACGTTTACCCTTGCCCTCGCGAGCGAGACGCTGCTCGGCGCGGCGATCGGCACCGGCGCGTCGTTGCTCTACGATGCGGCGTATTACGCCGGCCGCACGATCGACGACTACGTCGGCGTGCGCGGCACGGTGCCCAACGCGAACGTCACCTCGGCGCAGGCGTTCGGGCGGCTCTGGTCGTCGGTCTTTTTGGCCGGGTTCTTCTTGCTCGACGGCTACGTCCCGGTCGTGCGCGCGTTCGACGCCAGCTTCGCCGCGGTGCCGCCCGGCGGTGCGATCGCGGCCGGTGCGTGGGCCGCGTTCGCCGCCGCGCTGCCGGCCACGATCGTGCGGGCGGCGCTGCTCATCGCCTCGCCGGCGCTGGCCGTTACGCTGACCGTGCAGGTCGCGCTGGCGTCGGTGGCGCGCGTCGTTCCGCGGCTGGCGAATTTCTCGCTGGCGTTTCCGGTCGTGTTCGCGGTGGCGATCGTCGTCGCGCTGACCGGGATCCCGCTGTTTGCGCCGTTGTCGGCGCACCCGTGGCTCGTGTTGCCGTTTGGACCGGCTCCGTGAGCGAGGAACAGGCGGAGAAGCGCTTCGATGCGACGCCGTCGCGCCGCGAGCGTGCCAAGCGCGAGGGCAACGCCGCACGGTCGCACGAGGTCGCGAGCATCGCCGGCTTTGCCGCGGGACTGCTGGGGCTCATGGCGGTGCTGCCGCTGCTGAGCGGCGCGGCGCTGACCGCCGTGCGTGGGAGCGCAACGCCGGGCGCCCGGCAACCGCTGCCGCTGCTCGTGCTCGTAGCGGCGGCCCTCGGGCCCGCGGCCTGCGCCGCCGTTGCCGGAATCGGCGTTTCGTTCGCGCAGACCGGCGGCCCGCGCATCGCGGCGCCCAAGCTCGCCTTCGGAAAGCTCGCGCCGCTGCCGGGACTCCAGCGCATGTTCGGGCCGCAGGCCGCGGTCGGTGCGGCGCGCGCGCTGGTCGCGTTCGCAGCGGTGCTCGCCGTCGTCACGCCGGTCGGCGTACGCACCGTGGTGGCGGCGAGCGCGAGCGCCTCGCCCGTGGCCGCCGCCGGCGTGGCACTCGACGGCATGCTGCACGCCTGCTTCGCGGCGGTCGCCGTCGGCGCGTTGTTCGCGTTCGCCGACTACGCGCTGGTGCGGCGGCGTTGGCTGCGTTCGCTCAAGATGACGTTCGATGAGTTCAAGCGCGACGCGAAGGAGCAGGACGGCGATCCGCACGCCAAATCGCGCCGCAGGCAACTCCACCGCACGCTCGCGCGGGGCGGCATCGCGCGGACGCGCGAGGCCTCGTTCGTCGTCGTCAACCCGACGCACATCGCGATCGCCCTGCGCTACGCGCCGCCTGCGGTACCGGTGCCGGAGATTCTGGTGCGCGTAGCCGACGCGGCGGCCCTCGAGGTGCGCGCAATCGCCGATCGCTCAGGCATCCCGGTCGTCGAGGACATCGCGCTCGCGCGATTGTTGTGGCGCTGCGGCGAAGCCGGACGCCCGATCCCGGCCGAATCGTTCGTCGCCGTCGCCACCGCGATCGCAGCCCTCATTCGTGCGGGCGTGCTGGCGGCATGAAACCGAATGCGGTCTTCGCGGCGGCGGTGCTGTCGATCGTCGGCATCCTGATCGTGCCGCTGCCGCCGCCGCTGCTCGATGCGCTGCTGGGGTTGAACATCTTCGGCTCGGCGCTCGTGCTGCTGATCAGCTTGCGCGTGGAGGAGCCGTTGGAATTCAGCGCGTTCCCGCCGGCGCTGTTGCTCGCCACCCTGTTTCGCTTGTCGTTGGACGTGAGCGCGACGCGGTTGATCCTCACGCAGGGGCATCTGCCCGGCGGCGTCGGCGCGATCATTCCGGCGTTCGGCGCCTTCGTCGTGCGCGGAAACATCGTCGTCGGCCTGATCGTGTTCGCGATCTTGATCACGATACAGTTCATCGTGATCGCCACCGGCGCCCAGCGGGGATACTACGTAACGGGTCCCAAACGTCCGACCGCGATCAAAAAACCACTAACGCAGCCTGGGAGCACCGACCTCGGGACTTTCGGCGGTACGTCGGCCGCACTGGCGCCAATGGGATTCTGCTGCAGCTACAAATCCCTGGTACTCACTACAAAAACCTGGATCTCGGCGTTGATGAATCGTTATCCAATCATCAAGCGAATCATAGGCATCCTTTGCTAAGACCCCCCACCAGGTTATCGCTAACTTGCGATCCACGTATTTGCCCGAAACGAGGAATCCAATACGCTCGAAAAAATTCGTGATTGTATCGAAATGAACCCCATCTGCCCCGGTTGCCAGCCTATCTTTCTCCGCGATCGCAAGGCCCCTCAACCGCAACACAAAGGCATAGGCTACTGCAAATCCGCTGGTTTCTGACTCCTGGGCCAATGAGATGAAGTTTTGAAGTTGGCTGGACTTCTTGAGATCTCTCAATTGAACATAACCCAACGTAATGGTTCCGAACAATAAGACTGCTGAGGCGGCAGCAGCGATTGCGGAAACCCAATCCGGCGTCAGGATCATTGCTTTCGACCTATGGCTATAGTTAACGCGATCCAATCCTCAACGCGAATCATTGCGACGCTCACCACGAAGGCATCCTAAACAGTCGGCCATCGTCGCCCTCGTCGTGCAACCGAACTACGAGTTCTAAGTCACTAAAGAAAGGATGCGGGCTCCCGAGCGCATCTGGAACATCTGAGTCAATCGAGGTTATTACCTGCTGAATTCCCATGGCTGAATATTGCCGCATAACGTCCATCAGCTTTGCTTTCTTTCGATCATCGAGCGATTCAAAAACCCCGTCATGGAAAACAAAGCGCGGGAACTTTTGGTCTAAATGTGCTCGTAAAATCGCCAAATCAAAGGCGATGCACAACAGCTTCCGATAACTGTGGCCCTTATCTGCGCTCGTCGCTCCGCCGCCTTCACCGAGTATGTCTGCCTTGAAGTCTAAGTGTCCAGCCGAATTAATTTCGACATAGAGAACAGCCTTGCGGTCAATTACGGATTCAACTATTTCGCTAAAATTGAGGCGGGTTTTTGAGAACAACGATCGTGCATCGCTCTCTTGATCTTGAAGTGATCGCTCTAAACTGTCCTGAATTACATTTTTCTCCTCATTGAGGGCTCGCATTTTGCTGCGAAGCTCCTGTTGACGGTGGAGAAACTCACGCTGGCGCTCTAAAGATTCAACCTCAACTCGAAGCGAGATCACGTCCCTCGAAAACTGCTTGTATTTTGCAAACGAATCCGTCTCGCTTAAGAATGACAACATCTCGGATCGGCGTCCACCAAGTGAGCCTAACCCTTTTTCAATTGTTGTTAACTCCGCATCAATCTCTTCAAGTTCGGCTTGCAAGTATTGCCTGCGCTCTTCGGTGATTGCCTTATTAAAAGCGATCAGTTGATCAAAGTCCCTCCGAATTTGTCCTTCGAAGAACACATTTGCCTCGCGAAAGAGTTTCGCAGCTTCATCCGTGTCGAAACGAATTTCGCCGGCGTCTAGGGACCCAATGACTTTTTTGCGGTTGACATTTAAGGAATAGCGTCGCGCGTTTAAAAGTGCAATCTCCTCATCTATGTTGTCGACAACATCTTTCGTATAGAGCGTATCCTGGCGCTCAAAATCGAAAGCATCTAGAAGGCGCTGTTTGTCATCTAATTCTCGCTGCTTTAGCAGCAGCATCCCGCTTACTTTTCCAGCATCAACACTCGCTTCTCCAAGCTCCTGCCGAAGCGTCTCAATGGTTCGTTCTGTCGCTGCCAGCTGCTCTTCATTCTCATACTGACGCGACACGATCTCCGCGTCAAAACCTAACAATTGGGCGAGATATGGTTTCCAGTACTTATGCGGTCCAGTAAATTTGCGCAATTGAAATACATCTAGGTAGTCTTCCTGCGACCGGAGCAAGTACCCGAGCCCCTTCCTATAGTCCCACGGTCGAACGGCACTCAAGTCAAGATGGCTGTCGAGCAGCTCGCGGGCACGCTTTAGCGGAACGTCAAAATGATCCCATTCCGAGCGCACCAACTGAGAGAAATCGCTGCGACGTTCCCGATGAGTCTTCAAGGCAATCTTTGATGCTTCTTCAACATTCCTACGTATGGTAATGTAGGAGCCTTGTGAAACCTCAATTTCAAGGTAGAACACAAAGCGCTTAAAGAGCTCAAAATGCTTAAAAAGAAAAAACGTCTTAT
>JBEKXE010000179.1:0-8514 GCA_049512335.1 Candidatus Lustribacter sp. | reverse complement strand
TGTTCGCGATCCCGGTCGCCGCGATCGGCGCTTTCGGCGCGCTCGCGGTCACGCACCAAGGGTTGAACCTGTATTCGATTATCGGCGTCGTCATGCTGGTCGGCCTCGTCAGCAAGAACGGGATCTTGCTGGTCGACTTCGCGGGCAAGCGCGTGCGCGCCGGGGTAGACAAAATCAGCGCGATCGAAGAGGCGGCGCGCGTGCGCTTCCGCCCGATCGTCATGACGACCGCGTCGATGATCGCCGGCATGACGCCGCTCGCGCTGGCGCTCGATCCGGGTTCGGTCGCGAAGCGTTCGCTCGGCTCGGTCGTCATCGGCGGGTTGACCAGCTCGCTCGTGCTGACGCTGGTGATCGTGCCGATCGTGTTCATCTGGATCGCGCCCGGACCGCCGAAGGACGCCGGCCGGCACGAGCCGGCGGCGAACGGCGAAGCCGCCTCGACGCTCGCGCTGGAACCGCACTGATGTCGCTGACGCGATTGTTCGTCGAGCGCCCGACGCTCGTCACCGTGTTTCTCGCGTTGGTGCTGCTGGCCGGTGCGCTGGGCGGCGTGTCGCTGATCCAGCAGCAGTTCCCGAACACGGCCACGCCCTCGATTCAGGTGCTGGTCAGCTATCCGGGCGCGTCGACGACGGAAATGCGCGACGCGATCGTGCGCCCGCTCGAGGATCAGCTCGCCGGCGCGCCCGAGCTCGATCACCTCGAGACGGCGATCCAGCCGGGCCAAGCCTCGGTCGTCGCGGTCTTCCAGCTCAGCTCGAATCAGAACGACGACCTGGTGCAGGTGCAAGGGCGCGTGCAGAACGCGCAGCATTCGCTGCCCAACGACGTGCAGACCCCGCAGATCGCGATCTACAACCCGAGCGAGGCGGTCGTCGTCTCGCTGGTCTTACGTTCGCGGGCGCTGAGCACCGGCGATCTCTCCTCGCTCGTCGTCAACAAGATCGTGCCGTCGCTCGAACAGCTCGAAGGGGTGTCGTTCGTTCAGGAAAACGGCACCGTGACGCCGTCGATCCAGGTTGCCGTCGACCCGCAGCGGCTGGATTCGTCGGGCTTCACCCTCACCGACGTCGTCACCACGCTGACCAACAACAACGTCCGCGCGCCGGGCGGCATCCTCTACACGCCCAACCGCGAGACGAACCTCGACGTTCGCGGCGACATCCAGGATGCCGCCTCGGTCTCGAACTTGCTGCTCGGCGCCGGCAGCGGTGCCCCGACCGGCACCAACGACTGGAGCACGCAGACCCGCTTGTTCCGGGTGGGCGACGTTGCAAACGTCACGGATACCTATGAGACGCAGCGCGTCTACGCATACTCCGAGGGCATTCCCGGGGTGGAGCTGGACGTCCAGAAATCGGCCGACACCAGCGAGGTCGAGACGTCCAAGCACGTGCTGGCGGCGCTGCCCGCGCTGCGCCGGACCTATCCGGACGTGCAGTTCACGCTGCTCAACGTCCAGGCCACCTACACCGAGCAGCAGCTGACCGGCGTGATGCGCACGCTGATCGAGGCGGTGATCTTCACCGGTATCGTGATGCTGTTCTTCCTGCGCTCGTGGCGCAACGCGATCGTGGTGATGATCGCGATCCCGGCCTCGCTGCTGGTTACGCTGGCCGCGATGCGCTTGGCCGGCTTCACGCTCGACACCGTCTCGCTGCTCGCGATGACGCTGATCATCGGCATCTTGGTCGACGATTCGATCGTCGTGCTGGAAAACGTCGAGCGCCATTTCCGGCGCGGCGAAGGACCTTCGCAGGCCGCCATCAGCGGCCGGCTCGAGATCGGCGTCGCCGCGGTGGTCATCACGCTGGTCGACGTCGTCGTGTTCTTGCCGATCTCGTTTTTGCCGGGCTCGGTCGGGCTGTTCTTGCGCGAGTTCGGCCTGGTGGTGACGGTCGCGACGCTGACGTCGCTGTTCGTGTCGTTCACGGTCACGCCGGCGCTGGCCGGCCGCTGGGCGCTGCTCTCGACCTGGCAGCCGTGGCCGTGGATCGAGCGCTTCAGTGCCGGCTTCGAACGCCTGCGTTCGAGCTACGTGAACCGCGTGTTGCCGTGGGCGCTCGCGCGCGGCCGGCTGGTCGGCGCGATCTCGGCGCTCTCGCTCGTGCTGGCGGTGGCGCTGATTCCGCTCGGCATCGTCGGCTTCGAGTACATCCCGCCGGTCGACCGCGGCGAAATCTACCTCACGCTGACCTATCCGCCCGGAACGCCGCTCGAATCGACGCGCCAAGGACTGCTCGCGGTCGAGGCCGCGATCGACCAGACGCCCGACGTGCAAGCCGAATCGTCGATGGCCGGGGCGTACATCGGCCAGCTCAGCGGCTACATCAACAACGGCGCGATCGGGCAGATGAACATCTTCCTGCGCGACCGGCGGTCGCATCCCACCGAATACTGGGCCGAGAGCTTCCAGCGCACGGCCAAGCGCATCGCGCCGGACGCGAACGTCGTTTCGGTGCCGGCCACCGACATCGCGGGCGGCAACGCGCAGCCGATCGACGAGATCGTCTCGAGCCTCGACGGCAACCCCGAGCCGTACGCGCGTAAGGTCGCCGCCGCCCTGGCCGCAACGCCGGGGGCGGTCGACGTGACGACGTCGGCCGCCGACGATGCGCCGCAGGTGAACGTCGAGTTCAACCGCGACCGGGCGCGCGCGCTCAACGCCAGCATCGGCACCGCGTCGACCGCGGTGCGTGCGGCCTTCGGCGGCGATCTCGCAACCCAGTTCACCGGCCTGGACGGCCTCAAGGACGTCTTGGTGACCTATCCGCAATCCGCGCAGACCTCGCTCGCCGCGATCGAGCACATTCCGATCCGGGCGGGTGACGGTTCGATCGTGCACGTAGGTGACATCGCGACGCTGCTGCAAGCGCCGGCGCCGGCGATGATCCTCCGCATCAACCGGCAGACGGTCGACTACGTCGGCGCGAACGTCGCGCCGGGTGCGATCCTGTCAAACGTTCAGCGAGCGTTCGCGCAACGCGTACAGGCCTTGCACCTGCCGGCGGGCGTCACGGTGGGCGAGGCCGCCGGCGGAAACCAGCAGGACGTCGGCGATACGGTGACCGGCATGACGTTCGCGCTGCTGCTTTCGGTCGCGCTCGTATATCTCTTGATGGTGGCGCTCTACAACAGCTACCGCACGCCGTTCATCATCATGTTTGCGGTGCCGGTCGCGGTGGTCGGCGCGCTCGGCTCGCTCGCGCTGACGCATCAGACGCTCAACCTGTTCTCGCTGATCGGCGCGGTGCTGCTGATCGGCCTCGTGACGAAGAACGGCATCCTGTTGGTCGACTTCGCCAACATGCGCCGGCGGGAAGGGCTCGACCGCGCGGCGGCGATTCGCGAAGCGGCGCGCGAACGGTTCCGGCCGATCATGATGACGACGGTCGCGATGGTGGCCGGCATGACGCCGCTCGCGCTCGTCCTCGACCCGGGCGCCCAAGCCGCACGTTCGCTCGGCACGGTCGTGATCGGCGGCTTGATCAGCTCGCTGTTGCTGACCCTCGTGCTGGTGCCCGTCGTGTACCTCGCCGTAGCGCCGAAAGGCCATGAAGACGAAGAACCGAACCCCCTGCCGCGGCGTATTCCCGTGGAGGTTCGATGAAACGTTCCGGCCTGCTGACCCTCGTTGCCGGTCTGTGCGCGGCCGGCGTTCCGGCCGGTGCGCAAACCGCTGCCGCGACCGTCCGCATCGGGACGATGTCGATCGATCCGTTCGGCGAAGCGTATTACGGCGTCGACCGCGGATTCTTCCACGACGCCGGGATCGACGCGCAGCTCTCGACGCTGACCAACAGCTCGACGATCGTGCAATCGGTGCTCGGCGGCGATCTCGACACGGGCCTCGCCAATACGGTGCAGCTCGCGGTGGCGATCGCGCGCGGCCTGCCGGTGCAGATGCTCGCCCCGGCGAGCCTGTACTCGGCTCGCGACGCAACCCACGGTCTCGCGGTGGCGCGGCTCGCGCCCTTCAAAACGGCCAAGGACCTCGTCGGCGGCACGATCGCGGTGTCGACGCTGGCCGACTTCAACCAGCTCGGGATCTCGGTTTGGCTCGATCGCAACGGGGTCAGTCCCGCCAGCGTGCACTTCGTCGAGCTGAAGTTTTCGGAGATGGGCCAAGCGCTCGTGCGCGGCACCGTACAAGCCGCGCAGATCGCCGAGCCGGCGATGAGCAATGCGATTCGGGCCGGCGACGTACGGCCGTTCGCCGACGTCTACAGCGCGATCGCGCCCGAGTTCGCCACCATCGTGTGGTTTGCGTCGAAGAGCTGGATGCAAGCGAATCCCGACGCGACGAAGCGATTACGTGCCGGCATCTTCACGACCGCGCGCTGGGCGAACACGCATTATCCCGAATCGGCGGAAATTCTCTCCAAAGTCGCCAAGGTCGACGTGGCGACGATTGCCGCCGGAAACCGGGTATACTTCGCCACCACGAACGATCCCAAATTCATCGAGGGCCCGCTTGCTGCGGCCGCTAAGTACGGGATAACTTCGCGCCCGGTGACCGTCGCCGAGTATATGGCGCCGTAGCTCATTTTTGATCGACGGCGGCCGGGGGAGAAAAGGTCGTACGTGCCCCTCGTTCTTTCGCGTATCGCCAGATGGGGAGGGTTCGCCCTCCTGACCGCGTTCGCGGCCGGATATTTGTTTTGGCTGCCGTTCCATCCCGACGGTGCGCCGATGACGGACTTCTCCGCCTATTACTCGGCCGGCCGCTATTGGGCGCACGGCGGCGATCCGTATTCGCGCGGCATCTGGAGCGTCGAACAAACACTGCCCGGCGTGGATCCCAAGCGCGCCGAGTTGTTGCCGTTCGTCGGACCGCCGTTGAGCTTGCCGTTGTGGGCCGCCCTCGGCAAGCTGCCCTATGCCCTCGCCGCCTCGCTGTGGGGCGTCCTGCTGCTGGCGTGTGCCGCCGCTCTTGTGATGGTCCCCGCGCATCTCGCGCAGCGCCGAATACGCCGGCCGAACGCCGCGTCGCTGCTCCTGCTCGTGCTGGTCGCGGGACCGCTGGTCACCGCGATCAGCGTCGGACAAGCGGCGTTGCCGGCGGCCGCTGCGGTTGATTTCGCGATCCTGTTCGCGGCCGAGCGCAAGTGGCTGCCGATGGCATTGGCGGCCGTGCTCGGCGCGATGCTCAAACCGAACGACGCGCTGACGATCGCCGGTTCCTTGCACGAAGCCGCCGCGCTCGGCGCCGCCGCGGCCGCGGCCGCCATTTCGGCCGTCGCGAACTTGCCGTTCGCCGGCGGCGCGCACGGGCTGATCGCGTATCTGAACGTCCTGGTGCATCAGAGCGAGTCCGAACGGCTCTTCGTTTACCAACTGACGACGACATCGATCGCGTACGGCTTCGGGTTGGACGAGCACCACGCGCAAATCGTCGGCTGGTGCGTGTCCGCGCTCGCGATCGTCGCGACGGTCGTTGCGATTCGCTGGGCGCGGCTGAACGTCGTGGACAGCGGGGCGCTCGCGTGCGCGATGTTTCCGTTCGTCATGCCGTTCGAGCACGAACCCGACCTGGCGATCGTGTTCCTGCCCGCGCTGCTGCTGCTGTTCCGCGCCAAGGGATGGACGTGGGGTATCGGCGCGGTCGGCACGGTGCTGATCTGCGTCGATGCGTTTGCAATGGCGCAAGGCCGCCTGGGCCTCGTCTTCACGGTCGTCACCGTGGCCGTCGCCTCGCTCCAACTTGCGGCGCTTGCCCCGCCCGAAGTGCGCTGGGCGCGCCTGGCGCCGTTCAGCGTGATCCCACTGGTGCTCGTCGCCGGCCTCTTTGCGCCGCCCACCCGTCTGCCGATGTGGCCGGCGGCGCTCCCGCAGCATGTGGCCGTCGCGGCCAACGCTTCGGCCAACGCGCAATGGCATGACGAGATCGCCGCTGCGGGCCTCGAAACGCAGCGTCCCTGGGCGTCGTTCCTGCGCCTCCTGACGCTCTGCGGCTGCGGCGGGATCGCCGGCGGTATGACGGCGCTCGCGTTCTCGGCGCGTCGCGCCGCTGCGGCGAGCACCGTCCCGCGGCCCGAGGTCACCGATGCGGTGCCCAGCCGAGCGGCCGAGCAAGCGCACGCAGAGCTGCTGCTGACGTAATTTTTTCCGCTTCGAGCATCCTCGGCGTCGTCAGCGACGCGTATGAGAACCTCGACGGCACCGCGCGTTACTTGCGACGCATGGTGCACAATCGAACGCGACGGACGCGCCGCCGAAGAAAACCCTCGGGCGATGGTTTGCGCGCGCGCTTTCGGGCGCGGCCGTTAGCGGTCCCTCCGTTACGAGCCAAAGGTCACAAATGAAAGGGCTTGCGCGACCGTCGGTGTGCCCGGAGCACGGCGAGCGCGCGGCGAACGGTTGGAACCGTGGATTCGGAAAACGGCGTTCCGGTGAGCGTTGTCATCACAGCATATAACAGCGAACGCTTCGTTGCGGACGCGATTCGCACCGTACGAGGGCAGTCCGTCCGGCCGCACGAGATCATTCTCGTCGATGACGGCTCGAGCGATCGCACGGCGGAAATCGCAAACTCCCTTGGGGTGACCGTCCTCACGCAGCCGAATGCGGGCTCGGCTGCGGCGCGCAATGCGGGAACGCGTGCCGCGAGCGCACCGTGGATCGCCTACCTGGACGTCGACGATCTCTGGGTGCCCGAAAAACTCGAGCTGCAGTGGACGGCATTACAACAGAACCCGGGCGCGGGCTTCTCGTTTTGCGAATTCGCGGTCTTCGACGAAGCCGGCATCGTCACGCCGGCGAATTTGGCCCGCCGGGCTGATTATGCCGGCGTCGTGCGGCGGCCCGTGGGGGGCACGACGGTCTACGCCGGCCGCGAAAGCCTCGCCAGGCAGCTCTTCATCGGCGACTTCGTCCTCCCGTCGTCACTGCTCGTGCGCCGCGCCGCGATCGTTGCGATCGGCGGCTTCGATGAAACGATGCGAAGGTGCGAAGATTACGAGTTCATTCTGCGCTTGGTGAGGGTCGCGGACGCCGTCATCGTTGAACGGCGGGCCGTGTGTTATCGCCTCCACGAGTCGAATAAGAGTGCGTCCTGGCACGGCGCTCTGCTGGCGAGAAATCAGATCGCCGAACGGATCGCGACGAGCCCGCATCGCTATCCCGCCGCAGCCGGTGCGCTCTTTTCAGCCCCGCGCCTCGCGAACATCAATGCCGCAGCGAAGGCCCTCCTGCGCGGTCAGCGCTATGGCGAAGCGCGCGAAATCGCCCTAGCCGGCATGCGCGAAGCGCCGTCGTGGCGGGGCGTCGCGGCGATCCTGCTCAGCCACATGCTCGGGGTTGCGCCCCTATCGGCGCTTCATTCCGCGGTGCGCTCGGTGAAAAACCGCCTGGCACCGCCGGTAGCTCGGACCGCGGAATGGGCCGGCGCCGAACTCGACCTCTTGCGGGCGCTGGCCGGAGACGAGGCGCGGCGTCCGGCGGTCACACCGTACGCTTTGCCGTCGAGTTGAACAACGCCGCGAGCCGCCCGTCGCGATCGAGCGCTTGCGCGGCCGAAATGCCGTTCGCTTCGTTGATGTAGGCCAGGCACGCCTCGTCGGCCGCGTCGCGCGCGCCGAGCCGCTCGAGGGCGGCGATCACGCGCGTCGCATGCTCCTCGCCGAGCATGCCGATCGTCGCGTACGCGTCGGCCACGATCGCGCGATCGGCCGACGGCGGTTGCGTCAGCGCCCAGGCCACCGGAAACGACCACTTGCGTCGCCGGATGTCCGCACCGCTGGGCTTACCGGTCTCTTCGGTGCGGCCCCACGTGCCCAGCACGTCGTCACGCACCTGAAACGCGAGCCCGTACGCACGCCCGACGCTGCTGTAGGCCGCCGCGCGTTCTTCCGATGCGCCGGCCGCCCACGCGCCGAGTTCGCAGGCCACCGCCAGCAACGCCGCGGTCTTGCCTTCGATCATCCGCACGTATTCATCGAACGTCACGAACGTCGCGGTCTCGAAGCCGATGTCGAACGCCTGGCCCTCGCACATCCGGAAGTGCGCTTCTTGCAAACACCGCAACATCGCCGCGACCCGCGCCGGCGGCAAGTCCGGCGAGCCGTCGACCAGCGTCAGGTAGGCCAGCGCCGACATCGCATCGCCCGCGACCAAAGCCGCGCGCACGCCGTGCCGGGCCCACAAGGTGGGCCGGCCGTGGCGCATCTCGTCGCCGTCCTCGATGTCGTCGTGGATGAGCGAGAAGTTGTGCAACAGCTCGAGCGCCGCCGCCGCGCCGAGCGCGACGCTGCCGTCGCCGCCCTCGCACTCGGCCACGGTCAACAGGATCTGCGGGCGCAAGCGTTTGCCGCGTTTGGCCGCGGGATCGTCGAGGCCGAAGTGTTCGCGAATCAGCGGCCCGTTGGCGTTGTTCGCGGCCGCGCCGCCGAGCACCGATTCGAGGTACCCCTCGAATTGCTCGAACGACGGCGAGCGGACGAGCACGGCTTTACTTCGCGAAAACGGCGCGGATCGACCCGAGGATGTTCTGCGGGCGCATCATGTCGGCGG
>JBEKXE010000178.1:0-8570 GCA_049512335.1 Candidatus Lustribacter sp. | reverse complement strand
AGCGCCGCCCGCCATGCGGCGACGTCCTCGGCCTCGACCAGCACGGCATGCGCGGCGAGCACGCGCGGCATCGCCGCGCGCGACGCGACGACCCGCGCACCGTTGCGCATCGCCTCGAGCAGGGGTAACCCGAAGCCTTCGCGCAGCGCCGGATGCGCGTAGGCCGCGGCGCCGGCGTACCAACTCCGTAACTCCGCATCACTGCGCTCGCCGAGAAACACGATCTCACCCGGACCGGCGTGCGCGCTGCGCAGCGCCGGATCGTCTGCGCCGCTGAGCACGAGGTCGACGGGATGTTCGCGCGGCAACCCCGACCACGCCGCCAGCAGCGTGCCGAGATTCTTGTGCGGCCGGCGGTTGCCGACGTAGAGCACGTACGGCCGGGGATGAGCGGCCGGCACCGGCGCGGCGGGCGGATCGTCGTAACCCAGCGCAATCACGCGCACGCGCCGCGCGTCGACGCCGAGGAAGCGCTCGAGGTCGTCGACCGTCGCCTCGTCGTCGGTGATCACGGCGCGGGCGCCGCGCACGACCGGCGCGACCAAAGCGCGCACGTACGGCGGCACGCGGCGCTTGACGAACTGCGGAAAATGCAAGTCGATGAGGTCGTGCACGGTAACGACGTACGGGCACGGCACGAAGCGCGGCACGAACAGCGTCGGGAAGTGCGCGACGTCGGCGTGCGCGCGCGCGATCGCAAGCGGCAAACCCACCTGTTCGGCCAGATCGAAGTTGTCGCCGCCGCCGACCGGGATGAGGTTCACGTCGGGCGCTACGCCGGGCAACCACTCGCGCAGCTTGCGCGAGTAGTTCAGCACACCGGCCGACATGTGCGAGGTTTCGCGCGCGTCGAAGGCGAGCCGGATCATGACCGCGCGGTCAGGGCGCGCCATTGAACGGCGAGCGGGTAGAGTGCCGAGTACCACGCGACGAACACGCCGCGCCAGCCATCGCGCCAGGCGGCGTAGCGCGTCCACAGCCACGCGAAGCGCAGCGGCAATTCCACCATCGCTACCGCGCACGCCAGCCGCGAGCCCGGTAACGCCGCCGCCTCGATCGCGGTGTAGCGCGCGAAGCGCTCGCGATACGACGCCACCGTCGGATACGAATCGTGCACGATCATACCGGGCAGATCGGCCAGCGTCCCGTCGACGATCCAGCGTTCGTGCAAATCCGCGCCGCCGCCCACGCTATGCGCCACGACGCGCGCGCGGTCGACGCGAAAGCAGCGCACCAAGCGTTCCGCCGACCAGCCGGCAGCGCGCACCGCACGGCCCGCCAGCATCGTCACGCGCCGCACGCGAAAGCCGTCGGCGCGCGAGAGGTCGCCGCCCAGCGCCGCCATCAACTCGTCGCTTAGCAACTCGTCGGCGTCGAGCATGAACGCATACGGCGTCGTGACCCGGCCGAGCGCATAGCGGCGCGCGTCGACGTAACCCGTCCAGGCGCGGACCTCGACCCGCGCGCCGCAAGCGCGCGCCACCTCTGCCGTGGCATCGGACGACTCCGCATCCAGCACGTACACCGCCGTGCCGGCCGGCACGCGCGCCAGCGTTTGCGCCAAACGCGGCGCTTCGTTCTTCGTCAGGACGACGACGGTGAGTTGACCCTGGGTCAGCGACGTACGAGCGCGCCGGTCCCGGCGCTCTCGCTCCCCGCCGCCGCGTGTTCGAGCGCCGCGGCGATGAAGTCCCGATAGAGCGGGGACGGCCGGTTGGGCCGCGATTTGTACTCCGGATGGGCCTGCGTGCCGACGAACCAGGGGTGCAGGCTCTGCGGCAGCTCGATCACCTCGACGAGCGTCGTGCGCCCGGTCGTGTGATGGCCGGAAAAACGCATGCGGTGCTCTTCGAAGAGCGCTTTGTAGCGGTCGTTGAACTCGTAACGGTGGCGGTGGCGCTCGCTGATCTGCAGCTCGCCGTAGGCTTTTGCCGCGAGCGAGTCCGGTTCGAGCGTACAGTCGTACGCGCCCAGCCGCATCGTCCCGCCCTTGAGGTCGATGTTGCGCTGGTCGGGCAGAAAGTCGATGACGGCGTTGGTCGTCGTCTCGCTGACCTCGCTGGTATTCGCGTCGGCGAGCCCGCAGACGTTGCGCGCGAACTCGACGCAGGCCAGCTGCATCCCAAAACAAATGCCCAGGAACGGAATCTTGCGCTCGCGGGCATATTGGATCGCCAGCAGTTTGCCGTGCACGCCGCGCGCGCCGAAGCCCGGCGCGACGAGCATGCCGTGCACGCCTTCCAGCCCGCCCAACCCTTCGTTCTCGATGCGCTCGCTGTCGACGCGCACCACCTCGACCGCGGCATCGTGGAAGATGCCGGCGTGGTTGATCGCCTCGCTGATCGAGATGTAGGCGTCCTTGAGCTCGACGTACTTCCCGACCAGCGCGATCTTCACGCGCAGCTTCGGGTTCTCGATGCGCTCGACGATCTTCGCCCACTCCTCGAGCTCGGGAGCGTGTGGAACGTCGAGCCGGAGCTTGCGAATCGCGATCTCGGCCAGGCCCTCGGCTTCGAGGTTGAGCGGAACGCGATAGATCGTGGCCGCGTCGCCGTTCTGCACGACGTTCTGCGGCGCGACGTCGCAAAAGAGCGCGATCTTCTCCTTCAGCTCCATCGGAATCGGGCGCGACATCCCGGTGCGCACGACGATCGCGTCGGGCGTGATCCCGATCGAGCGCAGCTCGCGCACGCTGTGCTGCGTGGGTTTGGTCTTCAGCTCGTCGGCCGCGCCCAGATGCGGCAGCAGCGTGAGATGGGCGAACATCACGTTCTCGTCGCCGACGATGTGGCGCACCTGACGGATCGCTTCGAGGAACGGCAGCGACTCGATGTCGCCGACCGTTCCGCCGACCTCCACGATGCACACGTCGGCGCCGCTGTTCTGCGCCGTGCGTGTGATGTGCGCTTTGATTTCGTTCGTGATGTGCGGAACCACCTGAACGGTCGCACCCAAATAATCGCCGCGGCGTTCTTTTTCGATCACCGACTTGTAGATCTGGCCGGTCGTCACGTTGTTGTCGCGACTGAGCGGTTCGTCGATGAAGCGCTCGTAGTGACCGAGATCGAGATCGGTCTCGGCGCCGTCGTCGGTGACGAACACCTCGCCGTGCTGATACGGGTTCATCGTCCCGGCATCGACGTTGATGTAGGGGTCCAGCTTCTGGATCGAGACGCTGATCCCGCGGCTTTTCAGGAGGCGGCCGAGCGATGCGGCAGTTATCCCTTTTCCAAGCGAACTCACGACGCCGCCGGTGAAGAAGATAAACTTCGCCATGAGGGATTGCTTCGCTTCGCCGACCTACGGAGTTCGGCCTCCGGCGCCGAGCGCACACTCAAGAAAACGCGGCAAACCCGCATAATCGGCGCCGATCTCCACGTGCGCGTGGGGAAACGCGCCGGCCACCAGCGCCGCCAGCGGCTCGATCGTCCCGGGCGCCGCCTCCAGCACCACCACCGCGTCCGGCGCGAGCAGCGCCGGCAACTGCGGGATCAGCCGGCGATAGAGCATCAGGCCGTCGGCGCCGCCGTCGAGCGCGAGCAGCGGCTCGCACGCGACCGGATCGGGCGCCGCCGGGATGGCGGCGGTCGGCACGTAGGGCAGGTTCGCAACGAGCGCGTCGAACGGCGCGAAACGCGCCAGCGGCTGCGCGAGATCGCCGTGCAGGAACGTGCACGATTGAAAGACGTTGTTGCGCGCCGCGTTGCCGCGCGCGAGTTCGATCGCGCCGCGCGAAATATCGGTGCCGAAGACCCACGCGTCGGGCAATTCGGCGGCCAGCGCGATCGCGATCGCACCGCTGCCCGTGCCGACGTCGGCGATGCGCCCGGCCGTCTTCCCGCTCGCTCGCAGGGCAGCGAGCACCGCTTCGACGGCGTGTTCGGTTTCCGGGCGCGGCACCAGCACGCGCTCGTCGACCGCAAACGTGCGCCCGAAGAACCCCGCCGTGCCGGTGATATAGGCGATGGGCGTGCCGCGCAGCCGTCGCTCGACGGCCTGCACGAAGGCCGCGTCTTGCTCCGCCGTCAGGCGGCGCGCATCGTCGGCGATGAAGCTCTCGCGCTTCGCGCCGGTGACGTGTTCGAGCAGCAGCAGCGCGTCCAGCCGGCCCGTTCCGCCGACGGCGTCGAGGCGCCGGCCGGTCTCACGCAGCGCCTCGGCGACGGTCATGCGGCCGACGTCGCTCCGGCCAGCAGACGCGCCCGCTCGTCGGTTTGCAGCTCGGTCACGAGCCGGTCCATGTCGCCGTCGAGGATCGCCTTGATGTTCTGGAAATTTTGGTTGATGCGGTGATCGGTGATGCGGTCCTGCGGGTAGTTGTAGGTGCGTATTTTCTCGCTGCGGTCACCGGTGCCGACCTGGCTGCGGCGCAGCGACCCGACCGCTTCTTCCGCCTCGCGCCGTTTGCGGTCGGCCAACTGCGCGCGCAGCATGTCCATCGCGCGCGCGCGGTTCTGCAATTGCGAACGCTCTTCCGAACACGACACGATGATGCCCGAGGGCACGTGGGTGATGCGGATCGCCGATTCGGTCTTGTTGACGTGCTGGCCGCCCGCGCCCGACGACTTGAAGGTGTCGATCTCGAGATCTTTGGGGTTGATCTGCACCTCGGCGTCGTCCTCATCGACCTCCGGCAGCACCGCCACGGTCGCGGTCGACGTGTGGACCCGGCCGGCGGACTCCGTCACCGGAACGCGCTGCACGCGATGGACGCCGCTCTCGTACTTGAAGAACCGGTACGGCTCGCCGCCCTTGACCGCAATCACCACTTCCTTGTAGCCGCCGGCCTCGTTCTCGCTCTCGGACAGCAGCTCGACCCGCATCTTGCGGCTTTCGGCGAAACGCGTGTACATACGCAACAGGTCGCCGGCGAAGATGCCCGCTTCGTCGCCGCCCGCACCGGCGCGCACCTCGATGAAGACGTCCTTGCCGTCGTTGGGGTCGCGCGGCAGCATCAGCTCTTGCAAGCGCTCTTCGAGCGGCTTGCGCCGGGCGCGCAGGCTCTCCAGCTCTTCCCGCGCCATCGCGGCCAGCTCGGGATCGCTCTCGTCGGTTGCCAGCGCCTCGTTGGCGGCGATCTCGCGCAGCAGATCGCGCACCGCGCGATACGCTCCGACCGTTTCCTCGATCTGCGAGCGCTCCTTCATCAACGCCGTAAAGCGCGTCTGATCGAACGTGCCGCCGGGATTGGCCAGCGCCGCTTCGATTTCATCGAATCGTTGGGAGAGCGTCTCTAACCGGTCGGTGTACTGCATGTTCGCTAACTGTAACCAAAACAAAAGCGAGCCGGGGTGCGGCTCGCTTGTGAGGGTTTGCCTGGGTCGCTAAGCGCTGGCGGCGGCCGTCTCGTCGGCGGCTTTCTTGGCCTTGCGAGCTTTCGCTTCTGCTTGCTTGACTTGGGCTTGGGCGACCCGCTGGTTGAACTTGTCGACGCGGCCGGCGGTGTCGAGGAACTTCTGCTGCCCCGTATAGAGCGGATGGCAGTGCGAGCAGACCTCGACGTTGATTTGGGGTAGGGTAGAACCCGTGGTGAACTGAGCGCCGCAGGCACACGTTACCTTGGCGTCCGTAAACCACTTGGGATGGATCTTCGATTTCACAGCCTTCCGATTATATCATCGGTGGCAAGGGGGTCCGGTCCGGGTGGCCTAACCATCTGCGGTTCGCCGGCGGCAAGAGCGGCGACGCAACGTGCTCCGGAGAAACAACCTAGGTGAATTTCAGTCGTCTCCACGTCGTCATCGTTTTGGTAGCCCTCCTCGCAATCGCGATGTCCCCGGCAGGGCGGGCGCAGATCGCGCCCCCCGGGGGCGTCCCGGCGGACAACAGCAACAACCCCACGCCGGTGCCGTCGTCGCCGCCGTCCCCGCAGCGCGGCCGGCGCAGGCCCAACCCGAACGCCAGCGGCTCGCCCAACCCCAAGGCATCGCCGTCCGAGACGCCGGAGCCGCCGCAGTTCAATACCCTCGACGGCGTGTGGGAGATCGAGTTGCAGCCGCTCGGACAGCGCTTGGCCACCTACTCTCACGTCGACATCGCTGCGACCGGCGCGAACCTGACCGGTTACTACCAGACGGCCGGCTCTAAAGGGCCCAAATATCCGATGACCGGTTCGTTCGACGGACGCTTGATCTCGATGACGGTCACGATGCCGACGGGGAATGCGACGTTCAACGGTTACGTCGAGACGTTCGCCGACATGGTCGGCGTCTACAAGAAGAACGACGCCGATCCGGGCACGGCATTTACGGCGGAGCATCGCAAGAAAGTCAAGGAACGCTCGTGATAGGTGCGTTCCTCGACTTCACTCCGCTGCGCTGCGTGACGCTGCGGTACGCACGACCACTTCGATGATCGTTGCGACAGATCAAGCCCTGCGGGAGTTGCTGGAGCGGTCGAAAACCGTTGCGGTGGTGGGCGCCTCGGCGAACGCCGCCCGGCCGAGTAAAGGCGTGTTCGACGCGCTGGTGCAGGACGGCCGGTTCGCGCCGGCGCCGATCAATCCGACGCTGACCGATATCGACGGCATACCGGCCTTCCCGACACTCGAAGCATATGCGGCGGCGCACGGCGCGCCCGACATCGTCGACGTGTTCCGCAATCCGGCCGATGCGCCGGAGGTGACGCGCGAAGCGATCGCGGCCGGCGCGAAGGCGATCTGGTTCCAGCTCGGCGTCGTCAACGATGCGGCGATCGCCGCCGCCGACGCTGCCGGACTCGACGTCGTCGTCGACCGCTGCATCAAAATCGAGATCGCCCGCCTGCTGTTGTGACGAGCGAGTACCGCGCGCAGGCCGATGCGCTCGACACGCGCATCTTGGCCGCGATCGCGGCGTACCTCGATGGGCGCCATCGGGCGCTCGACGATGCGGCCTTCGACGCACTGGCGTGCGACGTGTTCGCGCACCAATTCCGCTGGAACGCGCCCTACGCCGCCTACGCGCGCAGCCTCGGCGTGAGCGCGAGCGCGCTGCCGCGCACGGCCGCCGAGATCCCCGCCGTTCCCGGCGCCGCCTTCAAGGATGCCGCGCTGTGCACGGTCGCGCCCGCCGCGGCGGCAATATGGTTTGAAACCAGCGGCACGACGCAAGCCCGCAGCGGCCGCCACTACCTCGAATCGCCGCGGCTCTACGAAGCCGCGTTGCTCGCCGGTTTCAATCGCGCGATGCTGGCGGACGGCGCGCGGCTCCGTTACGCGATGCTCGTCCCCGATCCGCGCGAACGGCCGCACTCCTCGCTCGGGTACATGCTGGCAACGGTCGCGCGCGAACGGGGTGACGGCGCCGACGGCTGGTACGTGCACGGCGACGCGCTCGACGTCGGGCGTTTGCAGGCCGACGTCGCGCGCGCGCACGCCGACGGCGCCGGGCTGTGCGTCGCGACGACTGCGTTCGCGCTCGTCGCGCTGCTCGACGAACTGGCCGCAACAGGCGCGACGTTGGCGTTGCCGCCGGGTTCGCGCGTGATGGAGACCGGCGGCTTCAAGGGCCGCACCCGCATCGTCGGTCGCGACGAGCTCTACGCGCGCGCGGCGGCCGCGTTCGCGATCGACGAGGCCGCGATCGTCGCCGAGTACGGGATGACCGAACTCTCGAGCCAGTATTACGATTCCGCACCGTCGCGCGCGTCGCAGCGGCGCCTGAAAATTCCGCCGCCGTGGCTGCGCCCGATGATCGTCGACACCTTCGGCAAGCCCTTGCCCGACGGCATCGTCGGGGCGATCCGCCACATCGACTGCGCGAACCGTTCGTCGGTCGTGGCGATCGACACCGAAGATCTCGGGGTCATCACGCCCGACGGTCTGCTGCTGCTCGGCCGGGAGGAAGGCGCCGCGCTGCGCGGCTGCTCGTTGGATGCGGAAGATCTCCTGCGCCGATAACACGGCGCTGCGCGCGCAAGGCGCGGCCGCGATCGTGCGCGCGATCGCCGATGCCGCCGCGCGCTGGACCGACGCCGACTTCCCGCCCCGCGTGCGGGCTTCCGCGGCGATCGTGGAGCGGTTGGGCTATTCGCCGCCGGTCGTCGACTACGCGCTCGACCGGCTCTTCGGCGCGATCGACGCCGCCGCGATCACCGCGGCGATCGTCGACGAGCTCGGTTCGCTCGAGATCCTCGACGGTTTCGTCGAGCGCGCCGGACGGCCGGCGGCCTGGGCGCGCGGCGCGAACGCGGTGACGATCGTCTCCAGCGACACGACGATCGGGGTCGCGGTCGTGCCGCTGATCTTCGCGCTGTGCGCGAAGTGCGCGGTGACGGTGAAGGATCGCGCCGACGCGCTGGTTGCGGCATTCACTGAAACGCTGGGCGAAGAATGTCCCGCGCTGAGCGCCGCGACCGACGTGCGCGCGTGGAGCGGCGGCGACGACGGCATCGAAGCGCAGACGCTGGGCGCGGCCGACGTCGTGGTCGCCTTCGGCGGGAGCGATGCGCTGCGGGCGATTCGCGCGCGCTGCGCGAGCGACGCCGGCTTCATTCCCTTCGGCCATCGCGCCAGCGCCGGCTACGTCAGCGCGGCCGCGCTCGCCGGCGACGTCGCGGCGACGGCCGCCGGCATCGCGCGCGACGCGCTG
>JBEKXE010000177.1:0-8613 GCA_049512335.1 Candidatus Lustribacter sp. | reverse complement strand
GTTCGCGTTGCCGGAGCCGGTGGCGACCGGCATGGGCAACGATCCGTCGGTCGAGCGCGATCTGGTGCGCTTCGGCTACACCAAGGACGAGCTCAAGGACGTCGTGTCCGTCATCGCGTCGGGCGCCGGCGAACCGGTGCTCTCGATGGGCGACGATGCGGCCCAACCGTATCTCGAGCGGCGCATGCCGGTCTCGACGTATCTGCGCCAGAAATTCGCGCAGGTCACCAACCCGCCGATCGACTCGGTGCGCGAAGGCTTCGTCTTCGACATGCGCGCGTGGATCGGCTCGGGCGATGCCAACGGCGACGTGCCGGCGATCGGCTCGATCATCATGCTGGAAACCGCCGTGCTCGACGAGGCGGCGTTCGACGATCTGCGGTTCGACGCGCGCTTGGTGCAGCACCGCATTCCGCTCGAGCTCGGGACGCAGAAGCTCGGCACGCGCATCGCGCAGCTGTGCGACGAAGCCGAGAGCGCCGTCCGCGACGGTGCCACGTATCTCGTGCTCGACGACCGCGGCGTCACGGTTCCGATCCCCGGGATCCTCGCCGCCGGTGCGATCCACCAGCGGCTGACGACGGTCGGCTTGCGCATGCAGGCGTCGATCGCGGTCGCCGACGGGTTCACTCGCGACGCGCACTCGCTCGCGACCGTCATCGGCGTCGGCGCGAACGTCGTTTCGCCGTGGCTGGCCTTACGCTACGCCGAGCGCAACGGCACCCGCAACGCGTTTCTCTACACGGTGCGCTCGGGCTTGATCAAGATCATGGCCAAGCTCGGCATCTGTTCGCTGCGCTCGTACATCGGCGCGCAGACGTTCGAGTCGCTCGGGCTCGCACGCGAAGTCGTCGACACGTGTTTCCCCGGCATGCACGCGCACGTGCCCGCGGTCGGGTTCTCCCACATCGAGGAAGACCTGCACGCGTGGAGCACCGCCGCGGCGAACGGCGAGGTGCCGCAGGATCGCGGCCTGTTCCGCTACCGCCGTGAAGGCATCAGGCATGCCATGGATCCGGGCCTGCTCAAAACGCTGCGGGCCGCCGCGATGAAGGGCGACGAGCCCGCGTTCCTCGCGCTCTCCGACCGCCTCGAAGCGCGCGAGCCGATCAACTTGCGCGATCTGCTCAGCCCCGTGCCGCTCGACCGCGCGATTCCGGTCGAGCAGGTCGAGGAGCCCGCCAAGATCTACCCGCGCTTCGTTACCGCGGCGATGTCGCTCGGCGCGCTTGCCCCGGAAGTGCACAAGACGATTGCGGTCGCCGCGAACCGTCTCGGTGCGCGCAGCAACTCGGGTGAGGGCGGCGAGGAACCCGACCGTTTCGCGCGCACGCCGGATTCCGGCCGCAGCGCGATCAAGCAGGTGGCGTCGGGCCGCTTCGGCGTCGGCGCGACGTATTTGGCCAGTGCCGACGAGATCGAGATCAAGATGGCGCAGGGCTCGAAGCCCGGCGAAGGCGGCCAGATTCCCGGCTTCAAGGTTTCGGCCGAGATCGCGTTCCTGCGCGGCGCCGTCGCCGGCCAGGGCCTCATCTCGCCGCCGCCGCATCACGACATCTATTCGATCGAGGATCTGGCCGAGCTGATCTACGATCTGCGCCGGGCTGCGCCCCAAGCGCGCATCGCGGTCAAGCTCGTCAGCCAAGCCGGCATCGGGTACGTCGCCAGCGGCGTGGCCAAGGCCAACGCCGACGTCATCCACATCAGCGGACACGACGGCGGCACCGGCGCCTCGCCGCTGGGTTCGATCAAGTCGGCCGGTTTGCCGTGGGAACTCGGCTTGGTCGAAGTGCACCACACGCTGGTCGCCAACGGGCTGCGCTCGCGCGTGAAGCTGCGCGTCGACGGCGGCTTCAAGACGGGCCGCGACGTCGTGCTCGCGACGATGCTGGGCGCGGACATGTACGGGTTCGGCACGACGATGCTCGTCGCGCTGGGCTGCATCTATGCCCGGCAATGTCACCTGAACACGTGCCCGGTCGGGATCGCGACCCAAGACCTCGCGTTACGCGCCAAGTACAAGGGCACGCCCGAGGAGGCCGAAACGTTCTTCGCCTTCATCGCCGCCGACGTGCGGCGCCGGCTGGCGGCGCTCGGTGCGTCCTCGCTCGAGGATCTGCGCGGGCGCTCCGATCTCTTGCGCATGCGCACCGATCTCGACGAGTACTACATGCAAATCGACTTGAGCGAGGTGCTGCGCCTGCCCGAACGTTCGCCGTTCAGCGACGTGCGCAACGCCGACGAACCGCACGTGGACGACATGTGCGGGGCGAACGAGGTCGTGCGCCTGCGGCCCGCCGATCGGGCGGTCGGTGCGCGGCTCGCCCATTACGTGGTGGAAGCGCGCAACAACGGTGACGCGGTGACGCCGCAAACGCGGCGCTACACCGGCAGCGCGGGGCAGAGCTTCGGCGCGTTCATCACCGACGGCTTAACGCTGGAACTCGACGGCGAAGCCAACGACTACGTCGGCAAGAGCATGGAAGGCGGCACGCTGATCGTCCGCACGCCGGGCGCGCCCGACGAACCGTCGGTCGGCAACGCGTGCTTCTATGGCGCACGCGGCGGCTCGGCGTTCATCACCGGGACGGCGGGCGAACGGTTTGCGGTCCGCAACAGCGGCGCGCGGCTGGTCGTCGAAGGCGCCGGAGCGCACGCCTGTGAGTACATGACCAACGGATCGGTGGCGATCGTCGGCCCGGTCGGCCGCAACGCGGCCTCCGGCATGAGCGGTGGCGAGGCGTTTTTCCTCGCGACCGAAACCGAGCTCAGCGCGCACCTCGGACCGACCGAGCTGCGCCCGCGCCCGCTCGATGCCGCCGCGACCGGCCGGCTCTACGCGCTCCTCGAAGAGCACCTCGCCGCGACCGGCTCGCCGCGCGTCGAAGCGCTGCTCACCGACTGGCCGGGCTCGGCCGCCAAGTTCGTGCACCTCGCACCGGGCGTGCCCGCCCCGCCGCCTAGCCTCCCGGCGGAGCCGGCGGTGGCTTCGGTGCCGTCGCCTCGGTAACGGCTTTCGCGGCTTGGTGAACGGCCTGCCGGGCATTGTCGGCGAGCGGCGTCAGCGTGGCTTGCGCGCCGGCGGCGCCCTTGGCGATGACGTCTTGGGCCGTGCCGATGAAGGTGGTCAGGTGGCCCCTGGCCGTCTGCAGGTGCGCCTGCGCAGCCTCGCCGTACTGCGGCGCTTGCTCGGCCAGGGTCTTCTGCAGGTCCTGAGCCCGGGCCATGGCATCCGCAACCAAGGGCTTGGCCTGTTCGGCTCCCTTGGTTGCCGCATCGGCGACGGTTTGCTGCAGCTGGCGGGCGCTTTCCAGGGCTTTGTTCACGAAATCGTTGTTCACGGTACTCCTCGGGCGTCTAGGGTGAATCTCGCTCCGTTACGGTCAATACCCAACGCAGAGCTCGTCCGTATTGGTCCAGTTCCTTGGCGGTACGCGCCAACCAGCGAAAGGTTGCATCGTCGCTGACCTTCCGACCTTCGGCTTCGTCGATCTCCCGGATGAACGTTAGAATAACGTCGAGCTGCCGTTCGAGCTGGTGCCAGCGCTCGCGCAACGTCCGCTCGGACGCGTCGGGCAGCCGGTCCAAGACCGGCGGCGCCGGAAGCTGAGGGTTCTTCGTGGCGAATTCGAGGCGCGCCAGCGAATAGTCGCTGCTGCGCGTGATAAACGAAGAGAGCGCCCGAACCAGCTTCTGGTCCAAAGGCGCTACGCCCCAGGCTCCGCGCCCCCCACGCGTTGCGTGGGGCCCCCAGACCATAGCGCGCTCACGATCATGGCAGTAGACCGATTCCCCTTGGGCGCGCTAAAGTACTGTGTCGGTGTATGGGACGATTGTCCGGGACGGACAAAATGAACACTACGTTTGAATAGGACGATATGGATAGCTCGGTTCGACGATACGTCATCATTGGGAACGGGTTTGCGGGGACGACCTGCGCGGAGCAACTGCGCAAGGCTGACGCGGCTTGTTCGATCATCATGTTTGCCGATGAGCCGTATCCGCTTTACAACCGGATCGCGTTGCCGCCGCTCTTGCGCAAGCAGGTGACGGAGGCGAAGGTCATCATTCGCGATGTCGCGTGGCATGAGAAGCACACGATCGATCTGCGCTTGAGCACGCGCGTCGACGCGATCAACCACGAGGGCAAGACCGTCGTGGCCGGCGGCCAGGAGTATCCGTACGACGCGCTGCTGGTGGCCACCGGCGGACGCCCGAACGCCTCGGAGTTTCCGGGCGCGGCGGGCGCGCACAACATCTTCAACTTCCAGTACATGGACGACACCAAAGCGATCTCGGAGTCGCTCGAGACGGCCAAGACCGCGGTTTCGGTGGGCGGCTCCTTCATCGCCTACGAGCTGGCCGAGGCGTTCGTCTCGCGCGGCGTCCAGACGCACTGGCTTATTCGCGGACCGCGCTTCCTGCGCCGCATGCTCGACGAGATCTCCGGCGAGCTGCTCGACGAGGCGGCGCGCGAAGACGGCTGCACGATCCACTACAACGATGAGGTCAAGGAGTTCGTGCGCTCCAACGGCGTCGTGACCAAGGTCATCACGACCAAGGGCACCGAGATCGCGACCGATTGCGTCGGCATCGGTCTCGGGCTGACGATCAACTCCGAGCTCGTGCACGGAACGCCGATCGAAGTCGGCACCGGTATCAAGTGCGACGACCGGCTCGAGACGGCCGTCAAAGGGATTTACTGCGCCGGCGACGCCGCGGAGTTCTACGATCCCACGGCCGACATGCACTACCGCATGGGCACCTGGAACAACGCCGGCGCGCACGGCAAGGTCGTGGCCGCCAACATGGCCGGCGGCGACGTGCGCTATCACGACGTGCCCGAATATTCGTCGAAGATCTTCAGCGAGCAGACGATCACCCAATTCGGCCTCTCGCCCGAATACCGCAACGACCTCACGATGGTGCGCAGCATCGAGCCGGAGAAGAAGTGGTACCGCGCGCTGTGGTTCCGCGAAGACCATCTCGTCGGCGGCCTGTTGATCGGCAAGGGCAACCGCGCCGGCAAACGCCGTTACGTCGAAGCGATCAAAGCCAAGACGCCGTTCCCCAAATCCGAACACGAATCGCTCCTGCACTGGCACGCCGACCAGTAGCAAAGTTGCCGGCGCTGGCCAAGGCGTCCTTAAGCCGGTTCGTCAGCTATTTGGGGCGAACGGTCTCGACGATACCTGGATAGCTTGCCTCCAGGTCGGCGGCGAACGCCTTCAGAGGATTCGTGGCGGCGATGAATCGCGCCGACGTGTGGTTCGGGAATTGTTCGACGAAATATGCGATCAGCGCGGCGGCCCATCGCGCGCCGAACTGTGCGCTAGGCCGCCCCGCGGCAGAGTCTCCGAGCTTCGCCTCGGCGATCGCAAGCATCGTGAAGACGCCGGCGACAACACTTCCGTAAGCCTGGACGTAATGGCGGTCGATATCCGAGCCGTCCCGCACGCGCACCGCGGTGTCGATGCGCTGGACGATGGACTTGACCTGCAGTGCGACTCGCGTGCAGGTCGAAATGACGGACCTGTAATCCTTCGCCTGAAAGCGTTGCGCGCACTTGGCGAACTGGGCTACGACCTGCTGATCTGCAGCGCTTTCGAAGGATTCACCGCCGCTCAGGAACCCCTCCCACGCGGTTCGATGCGCGGAGACGTAGTTCGAGAAGGCCCGGCCAAGCGCCAACGCAACTCTCGTTTCGAGCTTGTCGATTTGCGAGACGTCTTCCGCCGCTCGACCGGCCGCTTCGGATTGTTGCTCGAAGTTCGCATAAACGATGCGACCACGGCAGTCGCTGATCTCGAAGTTGCCGCTGGCTATAGCTGACCCGGCCTGCGACCTGAAGCCGACGGCCGGTTCTACATAGCCGATGAGGTGCTTCGCGCGGCAGAAGGCGAGCGTGCCGGTCGGCACGCTCGGATCGTGCGCGACATCGATTGTCGAGAATCCGCCCGCTTTTGCGATCGTCTGCCGGATAGCATCGAGGTACCGGTTGGTCGGGCGAGTGTCCGGTATACCGCGCGTCGCGCGCGAAATGTATCCCAGCGTCGCACTCGGCGCACGCGCCGGCTGCGCGTGCACGCTGGAGGCCGTCTCACCGCGCACCTGCGGTGTGAGGATCGGCAGCAGTGCCAAAACGAGGACCGCGAGCGCGACGCGAAAGGACCACATAGCATGCCCCCACCTGAAAGACGTGCAGTTCTTCGGGATCACCTTTGGGTTCCCCACGTGGCGCTCGCCGGGTCACCGTGAGCTCCTAGGCGAACGGATCCCACCGAACAATGTCGACCGTTGCCGCCGACCCGCTTCACGTCCGTTTTGCCGCGATCGCCGGCGCGCGCAATGTCATCAGCGCGCCGAGCGAGCTGCGGACCTACGAGTGCGACGGTCTGCTGGGATATCGGATCCGGCCGCGGATCGTGGTGCTGCCCGCGACGACCGAAGAAGTCGCGGCCTGCGTGCGGCTGGCGCGCGAACACGATTTGCCGATCGTTCCGCGCGGCGCCGGCACGGGGCTCTCGGGCGGCGCTCTGCCGGTCGAAGGCGGCATCGTGATCGGCACCGCGCGCATGAACCGTATCCTCGACGTCGATCTGGTCAACGCGCGGATGCGCGTGCAGCCGGGCGTGATCAACCTCGACATCTCGGCGGCGCTGGCGCCGCACGGGTACTACTACGCCCCCGATCCCTCGTCGCAGAGCGTGTGCACGATCGGCGGAAACGTTGCGGAGAATTCCGGCGGCGCGCATTGTCTCAAATACGGCTTCACCGTCAACCATGCCGTCGGGGCGCGCGTCGTGCTTGCCGACGGCAGCGTCGTCGACATCGGTGCGCACGGTGGTGAGGCCGACGTGCCGGGCTACGATCTGATGGGCGTGTTCGTCGGCAGCGAAGGACTGCTCGGCATCGCGACCGAGGTCGTCGTGCGCATCCTGCGCAAGCCGCAGGCGACCCGCACGATCTTCGGGACGTTCCCGTCGACCGACGAGGCCGGTGCGGCCGTTTCGGCGATCATCTCGAGCGGCATCCTTCCGGCCGCGATCGAGATGTGCGACCAGCTGGCGATCGAAGCGATCGTGGCCGCGACCGGCGTCGATTGGCCGCTCGATGCCGGTGCGGCGTTGCTGATGGATGTCGACGGCGTCAGCGTGGAAGTGGAACACACGGCCGAGGCCGCGATCGGGTTGATGCGCGCGGCAGGAGCGATCGAGATTCGCGCGCCGCGCGACGACGCCGAACGCATGCTGATGTGGAAGGGCCGCAAGTCGGCGTTCGCGGCGATGGGCCGCATCTCACCGAACTACTACGTGCAAGACGGCGTGATCCCGCGCAAGGACATCGCTGCGGTGTTGCGCGAGATCGCGCAACTCGGGCGCGACGCCGGGTTGCGCGTCGCGAACGTCTTTCATGCCGGTGACGGCAACCTGCACCCGCTGGTGCTCTACGACGAACGCGTGCCGGGCGAGGAGGCCAAAGCCGAACGCGTGGGGGGCGAGATATTGCGCGTGTGCCTGAAGTACGGCGGCTCGGTGACCGGCGAGCACGGCGTCGGGCGCGACAAGATCTGCTATCTCGGCGAGCAGTTCTCGAGCGACGACCTCGACACGATGAAGCTCGTGCGCGCGGCGTTCGATCCGGCCGGCGTCCTCAACCCCGACAAGGTCTTTCCGACGCCGCGGCTGTGCGGCGACCGGCCCGGCGTCTACGTGCCGCATGCGGCCGAACTCAGCGGCGAAGCGGGGCGCGGATGACCGGCGGGATCAGCATCGCCGGCGTGACGCCGGCGCAAACGTTGACCCCGGCCGACCGCCGCGAGCTGGCGGCGATCGTGCGCGATCTGTACGCCGCCGGCAAGGCGTTTGCGTTCGTCGGCGGCGGAACCGACCTCGGGTTGGGCAATGCCCCGCGCGCGCTCGACGCCGTCGTGCGCACGACCGCGCTCGACCGCGTCATCGACTACTCGCCCGAAGATCAGACGATCACGGTCGAAGCCGGCACGCGCATCGCGGCGATCGACGCCGTGCTCGCGCAGCACGATCAGCTTTTGCCGGTCGACGTCGGCGACCGCCGCAACGCCACGATCGGCGGCGCGATCGCGGTCAACGCGTTCGGCGCGCGCCGGCACCGCTACGGCTCGATCAAGGATTTCATCGTCGGCATCGAGATCGTACGGCCGGACGGCGTCGTCGCGCACGGCGGCGGCAAGGTCGTCAAGAACGTGGCCGGCTTCGATCTGCCCAAGCTGATGGTCGGTTCGCTCGGCACGCTGGCCGGCATCGCGAGCGCCACGCTGCGGGTGTTTCCGAAGCCGGCCGCGACGCAGGCCGTGCTGGTGCGCAGCGATCCCGCGAGCGCGTGGTTTGCCGCGTGCATGGACGACCGCGCGCTCGAACCGGTCGCGGTAGCGCAGTTTCCGGACCCGGGCGGGGTCGTGCTGACGTTCGCCGGCGTCGCCGCGAGCGTCGAACAGCAGATCGCGCGCGTCGCGCAGCTCGCGGCCGCGCATGCGACGACGGCCGAACCCCTTGCGGGCGAGGCGCTGGAACGCTGTGCAGCGCTCGAGGCGGCGGTGCGCACCGGCGGCGCCTGGCGCTGGACGACGCGCAC
>JBEKXE010000176.1:0-8823 GCA_049512335.1 Candidatus Lustribacter sp. | reverse complement strand
TTCCACGCAAGGGCCCCATCCGCTTTCGGAACGTTTGATCGAACGCTATCGTGCCGGCGGCTCGAGCGGCCCGGTGCTCGAAATCGCGGCCGGTGAGGGCCGCAGCACGAGCGCCTTTGAGGCGGCGGGCATCCCGATCGTCGCGACCCGCGACGACGACTCCTACACCCAGCTCCCCGGCGAACGCGATACATACGCCGGCGCGTTTTCCTCGCACGGCTACCTGCACGGCGCGACGGCGAAGATCCGGGCCGGCCTTGCCGAGCTGCGGCGCGTGCTGCGTGCCGGCGCCCCGATCTACATCACGCTGGGCTCGATCCACGACGATCGCTTCGGCTTCGGCGAAGCGCTCGACGAGTGGACCTTTGCGCCCGGCGACGGGCCCGAGATGGGTATCCCGCACGCGTACTTCGATCGCGATACGATCGTCGAGCTGCTACGCGGCTTCACGATCGAATCGCTCGAAGAAGTCGACGCCACGAACATCGTCGGCACCTGGGCGCACGGTACGGAGGAAACCTCAGTGCTTGGCGGCGGCTTGGCGCCGGAGGCGCCAAACGCGACGGATTCGCGTCAGCGAATCCACCATTGGTTCGTGATCGCGACGAAAAACGACTAGCGGCGTTAGTAGTCCGGAACGGACGGATCGATCTCGCTGCTCCAGGCCCGGATTCCGCCGGCGACGTTGACCGCGTTCGGATAGCCGTTCTCGTTCAGAAATTTGGTCACCCGGCCGCTGCGCGTACCGCCGTGACAGAGCACCGCGATCGGTTTGTCCTTGGGCAGCTCGCCGACGCGCACCGGAACGTCGCCCATCGGGATAGCTGTCGCCCACGGGATCGAGGCGACCGCGAGTTCGTCGGGCTCGCGCACGTCGAGCAGGACGAAGTCCTCACCCGCGTTGTGTTTTGCGGACAGTTCCGAGACGCTGATTTCTTTCAAGCTCTGCTCCGGGAGTTAGGCGCGGCGGGTGGTGATGAGATCGGTGACCGGGCTCGAAGCGCTGGCGTAGAGCCGCTTCGGCATCCGGCCGGCGAGAAACGCGTTGCGCCCGGCCGTAACCGCGTCGCGCATCGCGAGCGCCATCCGCTCGGGATCGGCGGCCGCGGCGATGCCGGTATTCATCAGCAAGCCGTCGACGCCGAGCTCCATCGCGATCGCGGCGTCGCTCGCGGTGCCGACGCCCGCGTCGACGATGACCGGAACGCCGGCCCGCTCCTTGATGATCGCAATCGAATACGGGTTGCACAGTCCCAGACCGCTGCCGATCGGCGCGGCGAGCGGCATGACGGCCGCACAGCCGACATCTTCGAGCCGCTTGCACGCCACCGGATCGTCGCCGATATACGGCAGCACGGTGAAACCGAGCCGCACCAGCTCCTCGCACGCGACGATCGTCTCCGCGGTGTCGGGATAGAGCGTGTCGGCGTCGCCGATCACCTCGACCTTGATCAAATCGGTGCCCAGCGCCTCGCGCGCGAGCTTCGCGGTCAGCACCGCGTCCTTCGCGCTGAAGCATCCCGCGGTGTTCGGCAACAGCGTGTACTTCGTGCGATCGAGGTGATCGATCAGCGTCTTGCCGGTCGGATCGTCCAGGTGTATGCGCCGGATCGCAACGGTGACGACCTCGGCGCCGCTGGCGGCGTGCGCCGCCTGCATGACCGGAATCGACGGATACTTACCGGTGCCGACGAACAGCCGCGAACGAAACGTGTGCGAGCCGATCTGGAGCGGGGCGTCTTCGAGCATACTATCCTCCGGCGACGGCCACGATGATCTCGAGGCGGTCGCCGTCATTCAGGGTGCGGGTGGCGTGTTCGGCGCGCGGCACGACGTCATCGTTCAAGGCAACCGCGACGCCCTCGCGACGCAGAGCAAGCGTTTGCAGCAGCGCCGCCACCGTCGCACCCGCCGCGACGTCCCGTTCCGTCCCGTTGACCATCAGCCGCATCGTTTTGAAGGCGCTTCGCCCCAGGCTACGCGCCCCCCGCTGCGCGGGTCCCCCCATCCGGGCTCGCCGCAACCTGAGTGCTATCGCACGATGCTACTGCACTCGCTCCATCACCGTCTATGCCGCTTCCGGTGCGCGGCGAGGGTCGAACGCCGCGAGGTCGATTGGCGGGCGTTCGCCGGCGACGACGGCGGCGATCGCTTGCGCGGTGACCGGCGTGAGCAGGATGCCGTTGCGATAGTGGCCGGCGGCCACGACGTAGCCTTCGAGCACCGTCGGACCGAGATACGGGCGGCCGTCATGTGAGGCGGGGCGCAGACCGGCCCACGTTTCCACCAACGCGAACGTGCCCAGCACCGGCGCGATGCGCAGCGCCGGCGCGAGCAGCGCCGCCACGCCCGCCGCCGTCACCCGCACGTCGAAATCGCGCTCGACGCTGGTTGCTCCGATCAGCAACCGTCCGTCGTCGCGTGGAACGAGGTAGACGTGCTGCGACCACACCAGGCCGCGCGTAAACCCTTTGGGCACCGCCAGCGCCAGCATCTCACCGGCCACGGGGCGCACGGCAACGCGCGCTGCGTCCGGGACGCCCGGCAGTCCGCCGGCCCACGCGCCGGCAGCGTTGACGACCGTGCCCGCCGCGAGGAAGCCGTGCTCGGTGCGGATGCCGCGCACGCGGCGCGCGTCGGCTTCGAGCGCCACCCCCTCGGTGCGCTCGAAGCGCACGCCGGCATCGCTGCAGGCGGCGACCAGCGCGCGGCCCAGCCGGCGGTTGTCGACGTGCGCCTCGTCGGCCACGTACACCGCGCCGCGCACGCCGGCACCGAGCATCGGTTCGCGGGCCAGCGTCGCCGCGCGGTCGAGCACCGAGGCGTCGCCGCCGTTGCGCCGGAACGCCTCGCACCGCGCCGCGCGTCCGCGCGCCGTCGCGTCGTCGAAGGCGACGTGCAGGGTGCCTTCGTGCCGCAACTGCGCGTCGACGCCGGTGCGTTCGCGCAACTCGGCGACGAACGCCGGATACGCGCGCAGCGACGCGGTGCACAACGCGAGCAGCGCCGGATCGACGACCTCTTCCGAGTACGGCGCGAGCATGCCGGCACCGGCCCACGACGCCGCGCGCGCCGGCTCCGCCCGGTCGTACACGGTCACCGCGGCACCGCGCTTCGCGAGCTCGTACGCAACCCCGCACCCGATCAAGCCCGCACCCACGATGACGACGTCTTGCATGGATTGCAACGGCTACATGCCGGTGTACACGGGGCCTTCGCCGCCTTGGGGCGGGACCCACGTGATGATCTGATAGGGATCCATGATGTCGCACGTTTTGCAGTGCACGCAATTGGCGAAGTTGATCTGCAGGCGGCCCTCGACGTGGCCGTCCTTTTTTTCGAACAGCGGCTCGTACACCGCGGCCGGGCAAAAATACTGACAGGGATTGCCGAATTCCACCGTGCAGCGCTCCGCACAAATCGTCGTGTCGGCGACGTGCAGGTGCGGCGGCTGGTTCTCGTCGTGCATCGTGCCGCTCTTGTAGACGTCGGTGACCTTGTCGAACGTGAGCACGTTGTCGGCGGCGACGCGGTGCTCGCGCGCGCTCGGCGCAACGCTGTCGAGCTTGCGCATGCGCGCGTAGCCTTCGTGTCCGGAAAGTTTGTCGTGCAGCCCGAACCCGCGTCCGCCGGTCAGCGTGCCGAGCGCGGCGTTGAGCATCCCGCCCCACAACCCGCTCTTGAACCCGGCGTGGAAATTGCGCGCCGCGTGCAACTCGGTGAAGGCCCACGACGCGCGAAACTTCCGGTCGTACTCGGCCAGCGCGCCCGCATCGCTGCGGTTCTGTCCGAGCGCATCGAAGATCGCCTCGGCGGCCAGCATCCCCGACTTCATCGCCAAATGAATGCCCTTGAGCCGCAGCCCGTTGAGGAATCCGGCGGAATCGCCGATCAGGCACAGCCCGTCCGCGTACAGCCGCGGCATCGCATGCAAGCCGCCCTCGGGGATCGCTTTGGCGCCGTAGCGGATCATGCTGCCGCCTTCGAGCAGCGGCCGAATCGCGGGCAACAGCTTCATCTGCTGAAGCAGATCGTGCGGGTCGGTGCTGGGGTCGGCGTAGTCGAGCCCGGTCACGAGGCCGATGTCGACGACGTCGCCGTTCATGCCGTAGATCCAGCCGCCGCCGAAGGTATCGGCCGGCAGCGGCGCACCCAGCGTGTGGATCACGTGGCCCGCGGCGAGCCGCCCGGGCGGCACCTGCCACAGCTCTTTGATTCCCACGGCGTAGACTTGCGGATCGCGGTCGCGGTCGAGCCCGAGCTTCGCGATCGCGACCTTGCTCAGGGTACCGCGCGGGCCCTCACCCAGCACGACGACCTTCGCCATGAGATCGGGCCCCGGCTCGTAGTTCGCTTTGTGGCTGCCGTCGGCGGCGATTCCCTTGTCGCCGACGCGCACGCCGATCACGCGAGCCTGCCCTGAGCCTGTCGAAGGGTCCCACAACAGCTCCTGGCCGGGAAAGGCCGGGAACACGTCCACGCCGGCCGCCTCGGCTTTCGCCCCGAGCCACTTCGTGAGCCGGTTGAGCGACGCCACGTACTTGCCGTGGTTGTGCAGCACCGGCGGCGTGAACGGCGCCCGGATCTTGCCGCTGCCGGTCAGGAACCACATCTCATCGCCGCTCACCGGCGCGTCGAGACCGGCCGTGATGTCTTCGCCCGGAAAGAGCTCCACGAGCGATTTCGGATCGACCACGGCGCCCGAAAATCCGTGGTTGCCGATCTCGCCGCCCTTCTCGATGATCATCACCGAGAGCTCGCGCCCGGCGGCTTGCGCCAGTTGTCCGAGGCGAATCGCCCCGGCCAGACTAGCCGGGCCGGCGCCGACGAACAGGACGTCGACGTCGAGCGAATCGCGTTCAGCCACGTTCGATGCTCCGCTCGCGGGTCAGCCGGCGCAGCGCCTCGACGACCGCCGTGCGGTGCATCGCGACGCGCTCCGCCGGCGCCCGTCCACGCGGCGTTTCGAAGGTCAGCGCGCACGGAACGGCCCGGCGCACGAGGACCAGCCCCAGCGGCAGCGCGCCGCCGAAGAACGGCGTCTCGCGCGGCGCATCGACGATCACCGCGCCCACGCCGCGCGTCTGCGCGACCTCGCTGCCGGGCGGCCCCAAATCGTAGTCGGGCGTGATCGGCTGCAGCGGGAAACCGGCGGCCCGCAGTCCGGCGGTGACGGCTCCGGCGTACGAACTCGGCCGGCCGGACGGCGCCGTTTCGTAGAGATAGAATCCCGCCGCCTCGTGGTCTTCGTGGAGATCGATCGAGAGCGCGAACACCCGGTCGCGGTTGGCGGTGAGGATCGCCTTGGCCTCGGGCGAGGTCCCGCCACGGCCGAAGCTGCGGTTGACGTCCGTGCCCTCGGCGTTGGTGCGAGTCCCGGCGTCGAATCCGGTGGGGTTGAAGCACGGCCACAGCCGGTACCCGTAACGCGGATCGAGCAGACCGTCCGCCACCAGCGAGTAGAGCGCCCAGACCCCGGCCGGCTCGTCCCCGTGGATCCCGGCCGAGATAGTGACGACCGGCAACCGCGGATCGCCGAGCTCGGCCACCAGGAGCGTACGCGCGGCGCCGACACATGCGACTTCGCGAATCCGCATTCCGGTCCGCGACCGGAGAGCCCGCCAGGCCGCGGCGACGTCGGCGTACCGGCTCAGTAATATGTCGTCAATCACGAATGGTTCAACGTGCCGCTTGCCAAAACCACGGATCATGCTGGTTCGACGGCTAGGCGCGGGAGCTTTGTGCTTCCTGGCTAGTATTTCTCTCGTTTGCGACCGCGTCTCATCCGACACGGGCGACAAGCAGCTGGCACGCGTCAAAGGCGTCGTCGGCTACCAAGACACGGCAACGAGCGCTTTCAAGCCGATCTTCGGCCGCCTCGACCTGCCCGACGACGCCTATGCCGTGACCAAGCCCAACGCCCAGGCCGTGCTCCGCCTGGCCGACTCGTCCGAAATCGACATCGGCGAGAACACCAAGGTGCAGGTCGGCGCGTTCAACGCGGCGTCCTCCGGCAACCAGAACACGATCGTGCTGCAAGGCGGCGCGCTGCATTTCAATATTCGTCACCCGCAGGGCGGACAATCGAATTACCGTTTCGTCACCGCGACCTCGCAAATCGCCGTGCGCGGCACCGAAGGCTTCCTGGTCGCCGGTGCCAACGGCACGCAGGTCGTGTGCGTTACGTGCGCCACGGGCGACGTGACGGTGCAAGTCGGTAACCAGACCGTATCGATCGTCACCAACCAGACGCTCACGGTGCTCGGGACCAACCCGCTGACCGCGACGACGTCGATCACGACCAACCCGACGCTCAACAATCCGGCGGTCAACCAGTTCAACGGCAACCAGAACCCGTTCAATCCGAACCCCACCGGCCAAGGCCTCGACCCGACGAACTCGTTCTCCGGCGCCGGCACCGGCGCGGCGGGTGCGGGCACGGGCGGCATCGTGACGACCGTCGCCGCCGCCGGCGCCGCCGGCGCGGCCGCCGCGGCAGTGGCCGGAAACAAGGGCACGACCACCACGACGTCGTCGCAACCCGGGACGCTGGTGTTGCAGCTGAGCTTCCCCGGCGCAACGACGTTCCCGTACAACTTCGTGTGGCCGTTCAGCCAGCTCAACGCGACCTCAACCGCAACGTTCAACTGCGCACCGTCCAGCATCATCACGTGCACGGCGACTCAAGCGATCTCCGGCACCACGCTCAACGGCGCGCTCAACGGATCGCTGCTCGGACCCGGCCAGTTCAGCGTCGGCGGCAGCGCCAACGGCTACACCCTTCCGACCACGAACTTCAACGTCTACGGCGTCGTCGCGATGACGAGTCCGGCCAGCACGCCGATCTCGTTCACCGCCGTCCCGTCATCGCAGCAAGTGACGGTGACGCAAGCGCCGACCGGTTCGACGCTCACCGCCGCCATCAACTGTCCGGGCGGCGCGACCGCGGCCAACGTCACGCTCACCGGGGCGACCGGACCGAGTCCGCTGACGTTCACGGTCAACGCCATCAGCGCGCCGACCACGAACCCGCCGCCGGCGGTCGCCTGCACGATCACGGTCGCCGGTCAAGGCGACGGACCACGCGCGACCCTCTCGATTCCCGTGAACGTCACGTCGACGGGGATCGGGGTATCGTCGCACCGCCGCAAGCCGAACTGATCGCGAGATCGAGGATCTCGACCGGGTGCGCCGCCGGCAAGACGGTACCCCGTTCGCGCATGATCGACGCGATCTGAAGCGTGCAGCCGGGGTTGGCACTGGCGAGCAGGTCGGCGCCCACGCTCGCGACGGCCTCGGCTTTGCGCTCGCCGATCTCGCGGGCGGACGCCGGCTGCAAGAGGTTGTAGGTGCCCGCGCTTCCGCAGCACATATCGCCGTGCGGGATCTCGAGCAGCTCGAGGCCGGGAATCGAGCGCAGCAGCGCGCGCGGCGCCTCGCGCACGCGTTGCGCGTGAGCGAGATGACAGGCATCGTGGTAGGCGACGCGGCGTTCGAGGCGGCCGCGCGGCGCTTGCGGCTCGAGCGTGACGAGAAACTCGCTCACGTCGCGCACCCGGGCTGAAAACGCCCGCGCGCGTTCGGCGTAGGCCGGCTCAGCGGCGAGCAGCTCGCCGTACTCCTTGAGCGTCGAGCCGCAACCAGCGGCGTTGATCACGATCGTGTCGACCGGCGCGTTCGCGAAACGGTCGATCAGCGCGCGCGCGAAGCGCTTGGCCTCGTCGAGACGGCCCGTGTGCAGCGAGAGCGCGCCGCAGCAGCCTTGTCCGGGCGGAACGCTGACGTCGCAGCCCTCGGCGCTGAGCACGCGCACGGTCGCGGCGTTCACGTTGGGGAAAAACGCGCGCTGCACGCAGCCCGCGACGAGCCCGACACGGGCGCGCACGCGGCCGTTCCGGGCAGCGGTGAAGTCCGGCACGTCGCGGCGCAGGTCGGCAAAGGTGAGCGGCGGCAGCAGGGCGTCGAGTTGCGCCAGGCGCAGCGGCAGCGCGCGCAGCAGCCCCGAGCGGCGGACGAGCCGTTGCAGCCCGGACTTCGCGTAGGCTACGAGCGGCAGCGCCGACACGCGCAAGCGCGCCGGATACGGCATCAGCGCGAAGATCAGCGTGCGGAATAGCCGATCGAGCGGCGAGCGCCGCGCCGCCGTTTCGACCGTGGCGCGCGTCGACTCGATGAGCCGGTCGTACTGCACGCCCGACGGACACGCGGTCACGCAGGCCATGCAGCCCAAACATGCGTCGAAATGCGCGATGACGGCCGCGTCGAGCGCGATGACGCCGTCGCTCACGCCCTTCATCAGATCGATCCGCCCGCGCGGCGAATCCATCTCGTCGCCCCACGACACGTACGTCGGACAGGCCGGCAAACAAAACCCGCAGTGCACGCAATCGCCGATGATATCGCGATAGGTTGAAAGGCGCTCCGCCCCAGCCTCCGCGCCCCCCATGACGCTACGCGCCATGGGGCCCCCGGTCCGAGCTCGCAGTGCACCCGATTGCCGCCGCACGATACTTCTGCGCTCGCTCCATCGCCATGCTGCTAAAGCCCGCCGACGAAGCGGCCGGGGTTGCACAGGCCCTTCGGGTCGAAATTCGTTTTAAGCGCGCGCATCAGCGGAAACGACGCCGGCGGTTCGCCCCAAGCGTCGACGCGGCCGCGCGCGCGTTGCGGCATCGCCCCGAAGACGACCGACGTACCGCGGCCGGCGAGAAGTCGGTCGACGAGCGCGTCGTCAGCCGCGTTCGCGAGCCGTACCCCGAACGTCGGGTACGCGATTTCGAGCGCGCCGGTTACCGGCGACGGTCCGCTACTGCGCGCGCCGGC
>JBEKXE010000175.1:0-8880 GCA_049512335.1 Candidatus Lustribacter sp. | reverse complement strand
TTCACGAACCGTCCCGAAACGCTCAGCAACGATTTCTTCGTGAACCTGCTCGACATGCGAACGGCCTGGAAGAGCACTTCGCAAGCGGAGGAGACCTTCGAGGGACGCGATCGTGCGACCGGGGCGTTGAAATGGACCGCCACCCGCGTCGATCTCATCTTCGGCTCGAACTCGCAGTTGCGCGCGCTCGCGGAGGTCTACGCCTCGGACGACGCGCGCAGCAAGTTCGTGCTGGATTTCATCGCGGCGTGGAACAAGGTGATGAACCTCGACCGGTTCGACGTTACCTAAATTCGCGCTACCCGCCGCAGTGCGAACCCATACCTACGGCTTCGAGGCCGGCGGCGGTTCCAAGAACTTCCGCGACCTCGAAGGTTTCGATGATCTCCGGTTTTTCGTAATCGAGGCGTTCGGGTTGTTCCATGGCGAGTCTCCCAGGCACGAGTGTTGGATGCGAAGCGGCGATCATTATGGGCAGCTGCCCGCGGCTCCGCCACCGCCACCGCCACCGCCGACCAAGGCGATGCCGCCGGCAATCACGCCGGCAAGCGCGGCGATCTCACCGATCGGACTGTGAACGCTTCCCACGGCCGACGCCAGCGCAGCGGCGGGCGGGGCCGCCGGCGGGGCGGCTCCGGGAAGAACTGCAACTTCCGGTACCGGGGCAACCGGTGCCGCTGACGGCGTCTCTGCCGGCGTCAACGCCGGAGCCACGGCCAAGGCGAGCGTCTTCGGCTTCACCCGGCGCGGGAGGACGGCAACGATGGGCTGCGCGCGCCGCACGTACGATAGATTGCCGCACGCTGCCGGCAAGTAGACCGCGACCGTCGCGCGCCGGTCCTTGAGGTCGACTTCCCAGCCATGCACGCCGGGCGGAATCTTAACGTCGCGGATCACGTAGACGCGTTGGCCTGAACGCCACGTCATCACGGTGAGGCGCCGGGGCACCGTCACCCATTGCACCCGGGACGCCGCGATCGCCTGATTCAATTGCTCGAACTGGGCAGCCGTGAGACCTGAATTGAGCGCTGCCTGCCGAAGAATCGATTGATTCTGTTCGACGCGTTGGCGCATGATGGCGGTGGACGAGCTCGGCCCGAGCAGCGGCGCCGTGCCGAGCTGCCTGATCACCGTCGTCTTGGCGGACACGGGCAGAATGCACCCGGCAACGAGGACCACGACGGTCGTCACGCGCGTCGCTCGCAAAAAGAACGGTGAGAACATGGAAGCATTGTACCTCCGGTCTGCTGATCCACGTGGGGACCGGGCGCGCGCGCCGTTGGGACTTCCGGCTCCGGCGGCCGCTTAGCGACTTCGCTGCTTTACGCGCCGAACATCAACTCACGAGCCGGAAAGGTGGGAAACCCGCCATACCGCGCGGTTACGTCGACGAGCGGTTGCATGAGCGCCGGTACAAGTTGGTTCGCGTACCGCACGCGCGTCATCGAGGCGACGACGGCGGGGTCGAGCTTGAGGTAGTTCGTCAGGATCGCACCGCTCTGCTTTGGGTTCGCGTTCGCCCAGGCCGCGGTCTCACGCATCGCTGCGACGAAACCGCTCACGAGCGAGGGGTGCTCGCGCGCCCACGGAGCGGCGGCACACCACGCGGTCGTGAGGAAATCTTTGGCGACGCTTTCGAAGCCGTAGGTCAGCACGCGGCCCGCCTTCCGGGCTGCGCCGACGAACGGCTCCGCGACTTGGGCCGCGTCGATCCGGTTGGCGGCCAGCGCCGCGACCATCGCCGGCGGCGGCATCTCGACGAACTTGACGGTCGACGAATCGCCGCCGTTCTTGTCGATCCAGGTGCACACGGCGGTATGCGTGAGCCCGTTCAGCGATATCACCGCGATCGTCTTGCCGTTGAGGTCCGGCGCTTTTTCGACGGTGGAGTTGGGCGGCACGACGAGCGCGGCGGCTTGCGTGGTGAACGGGGCGAGGTATTCCGTCCCGGGCGCAACCGCGACGACCGGAATGCCGCGCTGGTGGATCTCCGCCAACGCGTCGAGCGCCACGAACCCGACGTCGACGGCACCGGAAACGAGCGCGGCGGCAATCGCCGGTCCGCCGGGCAACTGCGAAATCACGGCGTCGAGGCCGGCCTTCGCGAAGAACCCCATGTCCTGCGCGAAGTACACTTCGATGCCCGGTTCGATCGGAATCGTTGCGATGCGAATCGGCGCGTTAGTCTGCGCAACGGCCCGAGCGCCGGCGGCACCGAATGCGGCGCCGGCCAGCAGCGTCAACGCCCGGGAACGGCGCACCGTCATCCTCAGTACGTGCCGCGCGGCTCGAGACCGAGCAGATGCTGTCCGGTCATGACGCTGACCGAATCCCAGTTGAGGGCGATGTGCTTGGAAATGGCATGCACGTCGCGCCACGCGCGCTGGACCGCGTTGTCGAGGTAGAGGCCGCGGCCGCCGGTCGTCTCGTTGAGCGCGTCGACCGCTTGCACCGCGAGGCGAACGGCAAACGCGTGATTGCGCCGGTTGCGGATGCGCATGTCGACCGTGACGGTTTCGCCGTCGCGTACGGTCGCGAGCAGCTCGTCGCAGTCGCGATACAGCAGCAATCGCGCGGCGTCGAGCGCTGCGGTCGCTTCCGCCATGCGCGTCTGCACTGCGGCATACTCGGCCACGCGGTTGCCGGCGCCGCCCGCCGCGCCGCGCGTGAGCTGACGCGTGAGCGATGCGATCGCATCCTCGATCGCACCCTGCACGATGCCGAACGCGGGCGCCGCGAGCGCGCACGGCATCCCGGCCATGAACGACACGCGGTAGAGCGGGTTCTCGTGGACCTGCGTTCCGGGCGCGCGTCCCGACACGGCTTGCGGAAACGTGAGCTTGCGGTGCTCGGGGACGAACACGTCGTCGATGACGATCGTCTTGCTGCCGGTGCCCGTTAGCCCGCTCGCATACCAATCGTCCTCGATGCGGTAATCGCTCGCGGGCACGAGCAGCAGCCCGCGCGTCGGCGCCGTCTCGTCCGGAGCGGGCGGAAACATCACGCCGATCACCGACCAGCGAGAGTGGTCGATGCCGCTCGAGAACGACCACTTGCCGGCCGGGATCCGGTAGCCGCCGTTCTCGGGTTGCGCCACGCCCTGCGGTGCGTAGGATCCGGTGATGATGCCGTCCGGGTCGTCGCCGCAGACATCGATCTGCGCCTGCAGCGGGAACAGCGCCAGCAACCAGCGGTGAATGATGCCGAGGCCGCACAGCCACGCCGACGATCCGCAGCCGCGCCCGACTTCCGAAACGACGTCCATCATCGTCGCGAAGTCGAGCTCCAACCCGCCGAAGCGCGCCGGCGCGAGAATGCGAAAGAACTCGGCCTCGCGGAAGCGCGCCAACGTTTCCGGCGCGACGGCGCGACGGCGCTCCGTCTCGATCGCCCCCTCGCGCAGAAACGGCACCAACTCCCGCGCCCGCGTCACGAGGCCGGCGCGCTCGACCGGCCGCCGCGAGCTCACGCGTTTCATGCCGGCACCTTTGTGAGCCGGCGGCCGGTAGCCTCTCCGCGAGGCCGGCCGGGCTAGAAAAGCAGCGATTTCACCGCGATCGGCACGACATCGTTCTCCAAGACCTCGCCGATGTCGACAGCGTGAGTCCGAGCAGTCCGCACCGCGCACTTTTCGCGATCATGCTTGTCCTCCACATCGCACTAGTGACCCAAGGCGATCGGCGCGATCAGGTCCTTCGCGTCGAACGTCTTGTCGATGACCTTGTATTTGTATTCCAGATCGATGATCGGCTGGATGTCGGCCAAGTCGGGACGATCGACGAAGGGCGTCCGGGCAGCGTGTTCGAGCACGCTTGGCTCGACGTCGGAGAATTCGGCCAGTATTGGAATCATCTCTTGCGGATGAACATTGGCATAGTGCGATGCTTCCGCCATCGCTTGATTGAAGCGATTGATCGTTTCGGCATTACTCGCCACCCAGCTCGTAGCACTGAACCACGTGGCGATCGTGAAGCGCTTTGCCACGGCGTCGTAAGGACGGCCGAGAAGCCTCAGATTGCCCGACGCCAAAGCGATCGTTGCGCTCGGACTTTGCATTGTCATCGCATCGATGCGACCCTGTTCGATCGCCGCGACCATGGTCGGCTGCGGAATTTCCAGCACCTTGATCGTCTGCCAGTCGCCACCGTGCTGATCGATCCACGCCTGGGTTGTGGTAGCGTTCAGATCACCGCGAGCGACGGCGAGCCCGAGCGTCTTGCCGTTCAGATCGGCGGCCGTCTTAATCGGCGAGTTCTTGTTCACCAGCAGCATTCCGTACGGTATGGGCTCACTAGCGTTGTAAATGACGCCCCCGGAGATGATCTGCACCGGAACACCGTGGGCGTACGCGGTGACGACCGAAAACGCGCTGCCGTTCCCAATCTGAACCGATCCGCCCGCGATGGCCGCCAAAATTGCAGCCCCGCTGTTCATCTTTTGAAGGTCGACGTCGAGACCGTGCTTGGCGAACAAGCCGGCCTTCAAAGCGTAGAGAGCGGGCGTCCCGCTCGTTCCGGGCGGTAGCGCCAGGACGAGCTTCGTAGGAGTTTGAGCACCGGCTCGAATCGGGACGGCCATCGCGGCCATAGTGAGGAGCGCCGACGAACGCTTCATGACATTCTCCTATTTGGTTATGCTCTTGCTACCGTTGACTAGCCGTGATAGAGCGGGGACACTTCCATCTGCTTGAATTCGGACGCGAGGTAGTCGAACATCGGCATCCAGAGAAACGCGATCCAGCGACAGCCTTTGCCCTCATCGAGGTTGAAGTGCTGGTGCTCGATGCCGCCTTTTTTGATCGGCAGCAAAAAGAGATCTCCGCCTTCCCAGTCGACGCGCTGGCCATCCACGATCGAGTACCCGCGGCCCTCGATGATATAGATGATGAAGCCGCCTTGGTGCACGTGCTTGCCGGAATGCGTTTTGATGTCTTGAGTGAAGACGCGCCAGTCTTGAAGCGGCGTATCCTTGTACGCTTGGCCGTTGAGATAATAGAACATCCGGCCTTGTTTCGTGATCATCCATTCGCGCGGCTTGACGACGACCGGTCCTTCCCGTTGGCGCTGGTCGAATTCGGCGCGACTTTGCAGGAAGGTGTCGTAGTGGGTCTTCTCTACCGGCGGACGTTCGCGTTCGCGAGTGCGTTCCGCATCGCTCATGACGTCGCACCTTTCACGTAGTCCGGCGACGCTTCGATGAGTTCGAATCCCGCCCCGCGATCGACGGTCGCGGCTTGCAGCAGGTTCGGTTCGACGACCACGAACTTAGCCGGGTTATCCGGATCGCCATTGATGTGTTGAACGACGATGCCGTCACGCCGTAGCGGCAGATTGAGCACGTCGCCCGCTTCCCACGGATGTTTCACGCCGTCAACCAGCGTATGACCGCGGCCTGCCAGAATGAACATCACTTGGCCGCCCTGGAATTGCAGCCGCCCGGAACGGCTGCCGGGCGGAAGTTCTTGTTCGTAAAAGTTCATCGTCTGCAATGCGTTATTCTGCATCGCCGGATGCATGTACCAGCGCAGCAGGCCCATGGCGCTGTTTTCCTGCGGACGATCGACGCCTTTGACGATGACGATCGGTTCGCGCAAATTGGCGCGCTGCTTATCGCGTAGAGCAATGATCTCGTCCCAGTGGTTCATCTTTACGTCGCCCTTCAAGGAATGGATTCAGGTCATGCGATCAAGCGCTGAAGAACACCCGTAGTGTCGATTTCTTCGCGAATGATTCTAAGTTGTTCGGGAGTTGGTGCAACCGTTACCGGAACTATTTCGTCGTCCACGACGAGCGCGAATCCGGTTGCGGCCTGTACGCTCTCAACCGTTTGGCCCGGATGTATCGACCGCAGGCGCATCCGCCGGTCCGGCGTATCGAAGTCGAGCACAGCGAGTGGCGTAATCACCGCGCTCGTTCCTTTGGCCCACGGGGAGCGGTATTGTTCCAGGTCCGGATCTTGAACGTAGCCCGGTCCGCTGACGAAGTCCACCTTGGGCACGAAGAGCCGTGCGTGGTGATGTTGCACGTAGAGCACCGTGCGTTTCACCGACCCCATGAAGGGCAGACCGATCGATCCCGGCCCGCGTACCTTCGGATGGGCGTATTCGCCGATGTTCGTAATGTTTACGTTCCCGTACTGATCGATCTGCATGCCGCCGAAGCACAGGACGCTGAAGCGCCCGGTGAATTCGAAATCGATCAGGTCGGCGAGCGGAGCGCGGTACTCCGCGCCCGTGAGATTCCGAAAATCGGCAGCCATCTCGACCAGCTGCGGGTTCTTCGAATTCAAGGCGCCGCATCCGCCGTAGATGAACCACATATTCGGCGCGTGCGTCTTTTGCGCGAGCCGTATTCCGCACAACGGGATCTCCGACGCGGTCCCGATTGCAGCGAAGTCGTCATCGCGCATTTCGCGCGCGATGGCCGTAGCCATCAGTTCGGCAGTGGAGTAGGGCTTCGTCATTTCAGCTCCAGCGCGGCGAGGCGTTCCGGTCCGGCGGCGTCGAGCAGGGCGCGATCACCCTGCGATCCGTACACATAGCGCTCGAGATAGGCGCCCGTGCGGTCGTCCTTAGCGTACTCCGAATACTCTTCGAGGTGCGCCCGATCGTAACTGTACACGCCCGGACATGTCCCCGGATACGCCCCGTACGGAGCGTGCACCACGGCCTCGACCAGAACCCCCGGCACGGTCGTCTGCGTCGGCGCCGCCGTGATGACGTCGTTCTCCACGATTTCTTCCGCACTGAGGACGACGTGCTTGGAAGCCTTCGCGATGACGTCTTCCATGTGCCGGCCGCCGAGACTCACTCCGTTGCCGTAGACATCGGCTTTCGCGACGTGGATGAACGCCCAATCCGGGGCGAGCGGCGGCGTCGCGATCACGGTGCGGCCGGTGAACGGGTCGACGAGGTCGCGATACACCTCGGGGCTGACCTTGGGAAGGTCGGTCAGCTTATGGATCGGCGGCATCGCGACAAACGGCAGACCGCCGGCCGCCGCGCGTAGGCCGAGGAAGATCGTCGGCTCGTCGACGTCGACGATCTCGACCGTGCCGGCTTCGACGGCCCGCCGGAAGTTGTGCGCGAGCCCCATGAACTCCATACCGATGTAGGAAACCCAAAGCTTGCGGACGGCACCGGCGGCGAGCAACATGTCCACCCACAAACCGGTGGCCGGCGTCGGAATGATCTCGAGATCACGGACTCTGCGGCGGATGAGTTCTCGAACGAGGGCCAAGGGCGTATTGCTGAAGTGAACGCCCCCGGTGATGAGTTTCGAACCGTCGTCGATGCCGGCGATCGCTTCTGCGAGAGACATTAGTTTACTGCGGCGTTCCCCGCTCATCGTAGCTCCTTGGCTCGTTCCCGGGCGCCGGGTATGGTGGCGGCGAGGTCCGCAAAGCGCTCGCGCAGCTCCCGCTTGACGACCTTGTCCATGCTGTTTTTGGGAAGCGACTGCGCAAAGACGATGCGCTTAGGCACCTTGTAGTTCGCCAGCACGTCTTTACAGCGTTGGAGCAGGGAAGGCTCGTGAGCGGTCGCCGGCGGCTTCAGCACGACCACAGCGACGAGCGCTTCGGTCCAATACGGATGCGGAATTCCGATCACGGCTGCCTCGGCAACGCCGGGATCACCGAGCAGAACGGCTTCGATCTCGACCGCGGAAATATTCATGCCACCGCTGCGCACGACGTCCTTGATACGGTCGGACATGAAGATATAGCCTTCGTCGTCCATCCAGGCGCCGTCACCGGTATGAAACCATCCGTCACGCAGTGCCTTCTCGATTTCGCCGGGGCGGTTCCAGTATTCCCGAATCATCGCGTCGGTGTGTATGATCATCTCGCCGACCTCTCCGGGCGCTTTGAGCTCTCCGGCCTCGTCGATCACGCGTACGTCCGCATGCAAGCCTTCGCGGCCGCACGAACGTAGCCGGCGAATGCGCGCCTCGCGTTGCTGCTCCGAAATTCCCTCGAGCGTATGGTCTTCGGGCATCAGATAGGTCGTAAACCCACCCGACTCCAAGGCGCCGTAGATCCCGAATATGCTGCATGAGAAGGATGCGATCATCCGCTCCAGGAGCGGGACGGGAAAGACCGCACCGCCATAGCCGATGATACGCAGGCTGGTGAGGTCGGCCGCAGCAAACGCCGGGTCGTCGAGCAACGCACTGAATTGACTGGGAACGGGCAGCATGAACGTCGTGATCCGATGCGAGCCGATCGTTCCCAAGAACTCGGCCGGATCGAGGCGAGGTTGGAGAACGAGGTGCGCGCCGATGTATGCGTACGACATCAGCAACGACGACCCCATACCCAGCGAGATCGGAGAGGCCAGAATTGCCCGGTCGTTGCTCGTATGCGGGATGTGCAGCAAGAAGTTTCTAGAGCGGGTGAGCCAATCGCGGTGCGTGCTGACGACACCTTTGGGCAGCCCCGTCGTTCCGCTCGTGAAGCGAATCGCAAACATGTCGTCTTCGTTCACGCTGACCAGAGGCTCGCCGGCGTCGGCCACCAACAAGTCGGCGTACGCGATGAAGTTCGGCGCGCCGCCGATGGCAATGCGCCACTCGAGCGATCGCGCTGTAGAGATATCCTCGGCAAAGCGTATCGCAAAGTCCGCTGCAACGACGATTGCCCGGGCGCCGACGTCGTCGAGCATGAAGACGATTTCGCGACCGACGAGCCCGGTTGGAATGGGAACGATGACCGCACCGATCTTGGCGGCCGCAAAATAGGTCTCGCCGAGTTCGATCGACGATGGCCCGAGCGCGGCGATACGATCGCCGCGCTGGAGTCCGAGCTCGAGCAATCCGGCCGCCAGGGAATTGATGCGTTCGTTAAAGGCGCGCCACGTAACCGTTTCGGCGCCCGCCTCAA